>DRHF01000170.1 GCA_011049715.1 Desulfobacterales bacterium | reverse complement strand
TGAGCGTTTCTTCTCAATTTTTCCGATATATCCGATATGCGGGAAAAAACGCTCAATATCCCTGATATCAGGGGATTTATGAGAATAAGTTGCTGAGCTTAACAAATCAGTGAAAAAAGAGTTGCATTTAATGTAAATATAATGTATATATAACTGGCAACGAATATATTGACAATCGTATTGCTGAGGAGATTGTTTGGCACCGGTAGAGCCGATGCCAAAATAAATTGGTGGTTGCATTAAAAAAAATCATTTTAACAGTTAATACAACCAGCACTTAAAATCAAGGATAAATTATGCGTAATCCACCGGTAAAACTTTTGGACCGGGTCAGACAGAGCATTCGACTGAAAGGGTATTCCATCCGAACGGAAAAAACATATGTATCATGGATTCGGCAGTTTATCCTGTTTCACGGAAAGCAGCATCCCCGGGATATGGGAAAGCCCGAAATCGAAGCCTTTCTGTCGTACCTGGTCATGAAACGAAACGTTGCATCCTCTACGCAGAACCAGGCTTTCAATGCCATATTGTTTCTCTATAATCATGTGCTTGATGTGGACATGCCGGAAGATATCAATGCATTGCGATCAAAAAAGCCGGTGCGAGTTCCCACTGTTATGACGCGTGAAGAAACAATAAAACTCATTGGTGTTATGCGCGGTACGCATCAGTTGATGGCCAAGCTGATGTACGGCTGTGGTCTGAGGGTGATCGAATGTGTCCGACTCAGAGTAAAGGATGTCGATTTTGCAATGAACCAGATTATTGTCCGGGACGGCAAGGGGAAAAAGGACCGTATCACTGTTTTGCCGGAAGGCGCCAGGCCGTTGCTCGAAGAGCACCTGGTGTATGTCAAACGGCTCCATCAGAGCGACCTTGCCAAAGGATATGGCAGGGTATATCTGCCGAATGCGCTTGCAAGAAAATATACAAACGCAGACAGGCAACTGGGGTGGCAGTATGTGTTTCCTGCAAAGGCATTGTCAACAGATCCAAGATCCGGAATGAAAAGAAGACATCACCTGCATGATAGCAGCATTCGCAAGGCGATTCGGGAGGCCGTAAAATTGTGCGGAATCGTAAAACCTGTCAGTTGCCACACCCTTCGGCACAGCTTTGCCACCGATCTGCTCGCGGACGGCTATGATATCCGTACAGTACAGGAACTGCTGGGCCACAAGGACGTCAGTACCACCATGATTTACACCCATGTTCTCAATCGCGGCGGCAGAGGGGTGAGAAGTCCGCTGGACTTTGCTTCATGAACTATGTGGAATTATTATGTTCTTAGAACCTGCATTCGCTTTTTTCAAAACGGCTACATTGATAATTATCGCAATTGGCTAAATGAAATTGTTCGTAAATAGTAACACACATTTAAGCAGGAAAATAAACAGTTGTAACGCTCAGCTTAGGTTAAACTCATGAATGCTACTCTTTCACCAAAACAGATCAATTTTCTCAAGTATTTGAAAAAAGAAATTAAGCGAAGGGGAAAAGCACCCAGCTTGCGTGAAGCGGCTTCAGATCTCAACATCAGCCACACCGCAGTGGCCCAGTTTATCAGGGTACTGGAATCAAAAGGTTTTTTGAGAAGAGACGGGCGGTACGGACGGACGATCCATCTGCTTGCTCCGGACCTGAAGAAGACGACGACGGGAAAACGCTGGCGGCAGATACCGGTCATCGGAAAGATAGCCGCCGGTTTGCCGCTTTACGCCCAGCAAGAGTGGGGCAGTACGGTTATCGTCGATGCAAACATGTTCAGATTCGACCAGCTCTTTGCCTTGCGTGTCCGGGGCGACTCAATGAAAAATGCCGGTATTATGCAGGGTGATCTCGTGATCTGCGAGCCCCGCCAGTTTGCGAATGACGGCGAGATCGTTGTCGCACTGATCAACGGCGAGGAGGCAACGGTGAAGCGATTTTTTTTAAAAAAGCGCCACATAGAACTGCGTCCCGAAAACGAGGCATACCCGGTGATGCAATATGAATTCGGAGAGGTGCTGATCCAGGGAAAGGTCATCGGTGTCCAGCGCGGGCCAGAGCATTTCCCATAATTACCGATTTTCAAGGATTTTTTGACCTATTTGGCTGTCAGGCGAAAGGTATCCGCATCCAGCCAGAATCAGGCTTTTAACGCCCTTTTGTTTTTTTACCGGCACGTTCTTAAAAAAGAATTCGGAGAAATTAAGGACATCCCCAGGGCCAAGCGAAAACCCTATATCCCGACAGTCCTATCTCGGGAAGATTTCGACGCGATTATTACAAGGCTTAGTGCTCTGATTCGTAAGTTCGATGGCGTATTTTTTTATATTGTTTCACCGCCCGCTTCGCTTGAGACGCAAAGGTCACAGAGTTAAATATTATTTCTTTTGCCGTTGAGGCGCCCCGCCAGGGCGGGATGCAAGCAACGGCAAAAGAAAATAGCTCAAACTTTATAAAAGAAGAATTATATGTAGAGAATTAAATTCCCGTAACATAATAAAACCAGCAACATAACTCCAAGCCATAACAACAATCAGCTGCTCCCCCAGGGCCTAAGATTGCCAAATCACATCCCCAGAATTAACTCTCCTTCAAAACCTGGAATATTCTTTTCCTGAGTCTGTCTTGTGCGCACGAAATGACAACATTGTGTCCATGAAATGCACTATTCCTGATTATCAATTTCCGCGGAATAGCGAATAAATTCCTCGGAAATCAAAGTAAAACCTCTCCAATTCCGATTCTTCATTTATAGGTCTTCAGATTTTAGATTATTTTGACATTTGAGAGAAAACTCGGTACGCTGCACATTGGTATAAAGCTTCGGCAGTTTTCAATTTTTTTGTTGCATGGTGTATATAGAATAAAAACAAGATATTAAAATTACAATGGACATAACAAATCCATCGCCATATTTTCTGGCGGTTCTTTTTTTTATAGTTGCATTTACCTATTCTTCCGTGGGGCTCGCAGGCGGGTCATCGTACACGGCATTGATGGCAATATTCGGCTTTAATACTTTAGCAATACCGATGATCTCCTTATCGCTTAATCTATTTGTCGCATCAATAGGTAGCTTTAATTTTATTAGGAACAAACATGGCAAAATAAAACTTATTATGCCTTTTTTAATATCTTCGATGCCTATGGCGTATTTAGGGGGCGCCCTAAGACTGCCTAAAGCAATATTTTACTGGATACTTTTAATCTCATTAATTTTTGTAGCTATACGAATTTATTTTTGGCAAAATACAAAAATAAAACTCAATATTGACCACAAAGGAAAAATATTTATCTCGCTGCTTGCGGGTTCGGTACTTGGATTTGTTGCCGGCATAGTTGGAATTGGTGGAGGCATCTACCTTGTTCCTTTGATCATAATTTTAGGGTTGGGCACTGAAAAAGAAGCTGCTGCTTGTGGTGTTATTTTTATTGGTCTCAATTCTTTCGCGGGGCTGCTTTCCCGCTATCAGTATAATTCTATTGACTTAACGAATTATATCCCTCTCATTATTGCAGTTATAGCCGGAGGCATCTTTGGTTCATTTATGGGTTCCTCTAAATTCTCGCCAAAAGTAATGGAAAAAATATTAGGTGGAGTAATTATAGCTGCAATATTTTTCTTGACGAAAAAAATAATAACCCTTTAGGATTTTCCAAAAAGACTCTTTGGTGGCTCTAAAAAATTAAATGGATGAACAGATGCATTAATGCAGCCACCAATGACGAGGCCTGTGAACATCATTCTTCGTCATCGTCACCCGTATAAAGAAAGGCCTTTACGGTTTTTAAGTGGTAGATCAAAAAGATCACTATCAGCACAGCGATGATGATCCCGCCCCATTTTTTCAGCACGTCCATATGAATGTACTGGTTGATAAAGTTGATGAAATTGTTGCCGATAAGGGCATAGATCATAATGGAGGCCAGGGTTCCGCTGAACACGATCAGAAAATTATTGATCGCTCTGTAATTCAGCAAGTACCCGATGATGGCCCCTATCACCGGTCCTGTCATGAAAAAAGGGAACATGACAAACAGGAAAAGCCCGATAGAACCGTACTTTTTAATCTTGGTCTTCTGTCTCTGGGCGGTGAGTTCCGCCTGTCGGACAGCACTGTCAAAGAGCTTCGGCTGGATGATGTTTCGCATCACCAGGACCACAATGCCGTATGCAATCAGAACAATAACGACTTCAAGGAAAAAATTGTATAAAATCGTATAAAAAAGGGAAATGCCTGCAGAAAGACAGGTGACAATTCCCAAGGCCCTTCCCCCCATAATATGGATGATGGCGGTTGAAGACAGCACCTTGTAGAGGCCGGGGTCTGTAAAAAGAAGATAGAGAAAATAGATCCCGGTCAAGGCCGTCAGAGCAAGCCCGAGCAACAGGATTTTCACCTCTATTATATTCAGGTGTTTCCTTATAAGATATGCCAGTTTTTTCAGGCCTTTATTACACAGAGAAAACAGTTTTTTAAAAAAATTCATCATCTTCTGTCAAAGTTACAATGAATTTCTTCATACTCAATCCTCCAGATTAGGAGCTGATCATGAAGAAATCATACCATATTTTTTACGATATTACAAATGTGACAAGACACTAGAAGGTGTTGAATAACTGGTAGTTATTCAACATTGGCCTTGAAAGGTTTCTGTTAAAAAAGGTATACTTGTACCCTAATCGAGTCTAAACTCGATTAGACGTTACTCGTTGTCGGTTATTTGTTATTGGATTTGGCAAAATTTAACTCAAATTTGTATCTCCTCTATACACTATACAAGGAAAATAGTTTAATGAAAGGGGTTAAAGCAAATAACTATTAACATTTAACTAATAACCCTCCGGTTGAGCCTTTTTTCGCTCAATTGGGGTTGTACTTTGATGGTTCAATGACCGATTATCAATAAAGGAGAGACAATGAAAATAAAAAACGGGGCGGAATACATAGAAAGTTTACGAAAACTTAAAACCAGAATTTATTTCAAAGGAAAGAAGATCAAAGATGTCACCCGAAATCCGGCCACCGCACCCCATGTCCGAGCTGCGGCAATGACCTATGCGCTTGCCAATAAAGAGAAATACACCGATCTGGCTACAGCCGCCTCCCATTTAACCGGTCGAAAAATCAGCCGCTTTACACATGTTCATCAAAATGTTGAGGATCTTATAAAAAAAATAAAACTTCTCCGGGTCCTTGGCCAAAAAACCGGAACCTGTTTTCAACGATGTGTCGGCCTTGACGGCATCAACGCGGTCTATTCGGTGACATACGAAATAGATGAAAAGTACGGTACCGATTACCTGGAACGGTTGAAGAAATGGATGATCTATATCCAGGATGAGAACCTGATGGTCGTCGGCGCTATGACCGATCCCAAAGGCGACCGTTCGAAAGGCCCGTCTGATCAATCGGATCCGGATCAGTATGTACACGTGGTCGATCGCCGCCCTGACGGGATCGTCATCCGGGGGGCCAAGCTCCACATGACCGGTGCGGTAAATTCCCACGAGATACTGGTCATGCCGACAACGGCGCTCAATGAGCAATCCAAAGACTACGCCGTCGTTTGCGCCATTCCAATCGACGATCCCGGCATCACCCTTATTTTCGGTCGTCAAACCGGCGATGACCGGCGTGACCGGCTGGAGCGGATCGATGTGGGGAAACCCAAGTTCGGTGTGGTCGGCGGTGAAGCGCTCATCGCATTCGAAAATGTTTTTGTTCCAACCGAACGCGTCTTTATGGATGGTGAGGTCGATTTTACAGGATCTTTGGTTTACCGTTTTGCAGCGCATCACCGGGCCAATTACGGTGCATGCAAGACCGGCCTGATGGATGTGCTGACCGGTGCGGTCAGCTACCTTGCCCAGATACAGGGGACCGCAAAAGCGTCCCACATCAAAGACAAGGTTACGGAGATGATCCATCTCTCTGAAACCCTTTACAGCTCTTCCATCGCTTGTTCGGCTGAGGGGGTTCCGACGCCGTCGGGCGCTTATCTGGTTGATACCATGTTGGCCAATGTGTGCAAACAAAATGTGACCCGGTTCCACTTTGAGGTATCGCGACTTGCAACGGATATCGCCGGTGGATTTCTTGCTACCATGCCGAGTGAATACGATTTGAAAAGCGAAGATGTGGGACACCTGGTGAAAAAATACTTCTCCGGTGTTGCCGGAATTCCGGTGGAAGAGCGGATCAAGATTGGAAGGCTGATAGAGGCGATGACCGGCGGCACTGCCATGGTTGAATCGATGCACGGCGCGGGTTCCCCCCAGGCACAACGTATCATGATTTTTCGGGAGGGGAAACTGGCTGAAAAGATAAAACTTGCCAAGGCCCTGGCGGGAATCCCCTCAAAAAAAGCTGAAATAAAAGATTCCAATTATTAGAGACATTTCCAATGTTAACGGCTTCGTAAAAAGTCCAACTTCTGTGTTGCGCTGCATCCTTCGTCATTGCAGCGTACTGTAAGTACGCCTCATTCCTCAGGATTTGCGCGCCTTGAATTTGGAGCTTTTTACTTTGCCGTCTAATTTTGACTTTTTACGAGACTGTCAATGTTATCTGTTTATGATCAAAAACCGTGGCAAAAGGCTTATCCAAAATGGCTGCCAAAGACCCTGGCCTTCTCTGAAGAAACAATTTTGGATCGGTTTTGTGACTCTGTTTCAAGATATCCCGATGACCCATGTATCTGTTATTTTGGTAAAACATACAGTTATAAAGAGATTAATCAGATGGCGGTATCGGTCTGCAGCGGCTTGGAACAAAGCGGTATCGTAAAAGGGGACCGGGTCATCGTTTTGATGCAAAATATTCCCCAGGCGGTGATTGCTTCCATTGCCGTATGGATGCTCAACGCGGTGGTCGTCCCGTTGAATCCGATGTATACGGTGGAAGATTTGAATTGCTACTTGAAGGATTGCGGCGCCCGGTTTTTTTTCTGCCAGGACGAACTTTACGAGGAAAAAGTGAAAGCGGTGATCGGAAAAAGAAAAGATGTGGGGGTGGTTGTTACGTCGCCCCTCGACCTATTGGGAAAAAATGTCGAAATTCCGAAACAGTTTAAGCCTAAGGTAGAGAGCGCTTTTCCCGGGACCCGTGATTTTGTCGATCTGATAAAAGAGATACCCGACGAAAAGAAGTATGACCGGTATAAACCCGGACCGGAAGATTTGGCCTATCTGGTCTATACATCAGGAACAACCGGGCCCTCAAAGGGGGCGATGATCCGGCATCGCCATGTTGTGCACAATGCAACCGTATTCGAAAAAGCGTGTCGTCTCGACCGGAACGATGTCGTTCTTGGCGTTGCACCGTTGTTTCATATCACCGGTATAGTGGCCCATGTGGCAATCGCGTTCCACATGGGGATTCCATTTGTGCTATTCGGTCGGTTCGATGCAGACGAGGTACTGAGACTGATAGAAAAGCATAACGTCACCTTTACCACAGCAGCCATCACCGTTTATATTGCCTTGTTGAACCATCCGGATCCCGGCTCATTTGATTTGTCACGATTTAAAAAAGCTTACAGCGGAGGGGCACCGATATCACCCAATACTGTAGACAGGTTTCGCAAAACCTTTGGCCAGACGATTTACAATGTATATGGGTTGACGGAGAGCACTTCACCGGCGACCATCACCCCATTGGGAATGGAAGGACCGGTGGATCAGGAATCCGGCGCTTTGTCTGTTGGCCTGGTGGTGCCGGGGCACGAGGCTTGGATTGTTGATGTTGATGATCCGGAGAAGGAAATAAAAACGGGACAGGCGGGAGAACTGGTTCTCCGGGGTCCGGGCATCATCGATGGCTATTGGGAAAGGTCAAAAGAGACGGCCAATGCGATAAAAGACGATCGATTTTTTACCGGTGATGTCGCGAAGATAGATGAACAGGGCTGGTGTTATATCGTCGATCGGAAAAAGGATCTGATCAATGCATCCGGGTTTAAAGTATGGCCCAGGGAGGTGGAAGATGTGTTGTACCGGCATCCCGGTGTCAACGAAGCCGCAGTGGTTGGGGTTCCGGATGCCTACCGTGGGGAAACCGTAAAAGCATTTGTTTCCTTAACAAAAGATCACAGGGGTAAAATAACACCCGATGACCTTATCGCTTTTTGTAAAAAACAGATGGCAGCGTATAAATATCCCCGGATTGTAGAGATCATCGAAGAAGTTCCTAAAACGATTACGGGCAAATTTTTACGGCGAAAGCTGCGGGAGTGAAAAGATCCGGTCACATTGGGTTTGACATGATTTATTTTTTAAAATACGGTTTATCAAAAATTGATGGGTTCGACCTTTAATCCGGATAAAAAGCGATGAGAAGAATCAAGACCGAAGAGAAAAACCAAAAGACGATCCAGACCGATGGCGGGATGCTTTCTTCTGACTTTATCCGAAACATTATCTCCCGCGACGTTGAGGCTAAAAAAAATCAGGGCCGGGTTCATACCCGATTTCCGCCGGAACCCAACGGTTATCTACATATCGGTCACGCCAAATCGATCTGTCTCAATTTCGGCCTCGCCGCCGAACACGAAGGGCTTTGCAATTTACGATTCGATGACACCAACCCGAGCAAAGAAAACGTGGAATATGTGGAATCGATCAAGTCAGATGTCAGGTGGCTCGGATTTGATTGGGGAGATCGTGAGTTGTATGCCTCGGACTATTTTGAACCGCTCTACCAGTATGCCATGCAGTTCATCAAAGAAGGCAAGGCATATGTTGACAGCTTGAGTGCAGAAGAGATTCGGGATTACCGCGGTACCTTGACCGATCCCGGAAAGGAGAGCCCCTACCGAAACCGTTCGGTTAAAGAAAATATCGATTTGTTCGAGCGTATGCGACGGGGAGAGTTCGAGGATGGCGCCCATGTCCTTCGGGCCAAAATTGATATGGCCTCTCCAAATTTACTCATGCGGGATCCAACCCTCTATCGGATTCGATGGGTTTCCCATCACCGGACCGGTGACCAATGGTGCATCTATCCGATGTACGATTTCACCCACTGCCTTTCGGATTCCATTGAAGGAATCACACATTCCATTTGCACGTTGGAATTTGAAAATAATCGCCCCCTGTATGATTGGGTGTTGGACGAATTGGGTGTCGATTGCCACCCCCAGCAAATCGAATTCGCCCGTCTGAATCTCAGCTATTATATTTTGAGCAAGCGGAAGCTGGTGGAACTGGTGACCGGGGGATTTGTTACCGGATGGGACGATCCGAGGATGCCCACAATTTCGGGTCTCCGGAGACGGGGTTACACACCCGGGTCGATCCGGAGTTTTTGCGAGCGTATCGGTGTGGCCAAGCGGGACAGCATGGTCGATCTTGCACTTTTGGAGTACTGTATCCGGGAAGATTTAAATAAGAGCACCCCCAGGGTGATGGGTGTGATCCGTCCGCTTCGAGTGATCATAGATAATTATCCAAAGGACCAGGTGGAATACTTGAATGCCGTGAATAACCCGGAAGACCCCTCCATGGGAAGTCGGAAAGTTCCATTCTCACGGGTGTTGTACATTGAGAAGGAAGATTTCCAGGAAATCCCACAAAAAAAGTTCTTCCGTTTGGCGCCCGGGCGTGAAGTGAGATTAAGGTACGCATATTTTATCAAATTCGTGCGGGTGGTTAAGGACGAGCGAACCGGGGAGGTGGTTGAACTGCACTGTACCTATGATCCAAAAACAAGGGGAGGAGATTCTCCGGACGGCCGAAAAGTCAAGGCGACACTGCATTGGGTTTCCGCTGCACACGCAGTTGCGGCGGAAGTACGGTTGTATGACCGTCTCTTTTTGAGGCCAAACCCCGAAGCTGAAAAAGACGGTACGGATTTCAAAACCTATCTGAATCCCGACTCACTCAAGACCCTGACGTCCTGCCGTGTGGAGCCGACCCTGTCCGGCGCACCACCTGGCAGTCGATTTCAATTTGAGCGCCTTGGTTATTTCTGTGTCGATCCTGTTGATTCTTCCGATGAAAAGCTTGTGTTCAACCGGACGGTAACCTTGCGGGATCAATGGGCGAAAATCCAGAAGGCCCAGCAACATCGGTAGTGGAGATGCGAGAAGTATTTTACTCAAGTTTCGCATCCTTGATTTTCTGAAAAATTTTTATTTACCTTTGAAAACCAACTTCCCTCCTTGGTATCCTGCCATAACCGCTGCAGCAAGCATCAAAAAACAGAGTGAGAGGAAACCCCATCGTGTCATTGACGTTCCCTCCATCACCGCAGGGTCGATGATCTGCCAGATGACCAGTACCAATGACGATAAGAGTACCACTGATCCGCAAATCATTTTTATCACAAAACGATAGCTCAGCTTTCCTTTATATCGGTTTTTCCAATCGGTATAACCCGAAACCAGCACAATCGGCATGGCCATTAGAACAACCCGCATATTGTAAAAAGCAGCCTGGGCCAGGGGGTTGAAGTGGAAGAGCATCGCCAGTACAATAAAGATTACCGAAACCGGCAGAAGGCCATTGGGGATGTGAACGGAAATGGGGTGAACATGGTGCCTGGAGGTTTGATCGCTTAGATAATTGTAACCCCGCAAAAAATAGGATATGTTATCACTTGGGGCCGGGTTCTCTTTTTTAATGAGTTGATTCATTTCGAAACCGAAACATACTCCCCGTATTCAGTGGGACCTTCCTGATATATTTCCAGCATCGCCTCCAGCTGCCTTCGTTCTGTGCTTTCTTTCCAGGTGAACCAGTTATCAATGTGCTCCCAGGTTCCTATAACCAGCTTTTTTTGGGGATTATTATGCTCCTGCAGGGTCTCACCGGTGATATATCCTTGCTGATTTCTTGCCTTGGTACGCAGTTTGTTGAGCAGGCTGAAGATCTCTCCTGCCTGGCCCTCCGAAAACTGCCTCTTTATTAAAATCTTGGCGGCCATAATGGTCTCCTCTAAAATGGGTTTTAAGATGAGATACATGAAATAGTTATCAACTCACCATCAGGAAACTCCATAAAATACCTGCGCATATCGCAGATCCGATTACACCCGATGAGTTGCAAGCCATGGCGTCCATCAGGAGATAATTGTGGCGGTCCTCACGCTGCCCCATCAGATGGACCTCACGGGCCGAACCCGGAACAGCGGATACGCCGGCTGCCCCAAGCAAAGGGTTTATTTTTACCTTTAGGATTAGATTCATTAACTTGGCAAATATAATACCGGAAGCAGTGGCAAGACTGAAGGCGAAAGCACCGAGGAAAAATATGCCTATCGATTTTGGAGTTAAAAATACGTCGCCTTGGGTACTGGCGCCAACGGTTAATCCGAGCAGAATCGTTGCCGTGTCGATGACGGAGGTTCGTGCGGTTTGCGCTAACCGTTCGGTCACGCCGCATTCCTTCAGAAAGTTTCCAAAAAAGAACATTCCCAGCAACGGAATTGAGGCAGGCGCCAGAAAACAGGAAAGGAATAATGCGACGACAGGAAAAATGATACGTTCTTTCTTGGGGACTTCCCGAAGTTCCGGCATTCTAATCAGTCGTTCTTTTCGCGTGGTCAACAACCTCATGATCGGCGGTTGAATAACCGGTATCAGTGCCATATAGGAGTATGCGGCAATTGCAATCGGTCCGATCAGATGGGGTGCGAGTTTGGCTGTCAGAAAAATAGATGTCGGTCCGTCGGCTCCGCCGATAATTGCAATGGACGCTGCTTCTTTGGGAAGAAATCCGAGTCCCAGTGCCCCCAGCAATGTAAAATATATTCCCATTTGAGCGGCCGCCCCGAGAAGCATCAGTATCGGACGGGCGAGCAGAGAAGAAAAATCGGTCATCGCACCAAGGCCCAGAAAAACGATAGACGGATAAAGGCCTGTGGTAACGCCGAAATAAAGGTAGTGGAGCACACTGTTTGATTCGTATATACCGAGGCCGAATCCCTTAAAAAATGGGATATTCCCAACCAAAATCCCAAAACCGATCGGCACCAGGAGCAGTGGCTCATAATTTTTTGCCGTCCCGAGATAGACAAACACACACCCAACAACAATCATGATGATATGGCGGTAGTCAGCGAGAAAATAGCCGGTGTTGGATAGAAACTGAAATAATAGATCCATGGGTAAGCCTTTGATACTGTTTATTGATACTATGGGTGATTCCAGAAAAAAACACCATCCCCTTCGGGTACCAGGACCTTCGCCTGTCGAAGTAAGGAAATGGTGAGGTGAGGATGTGGAAACCCTTTTTCCCGGGACTCCTCATACAACCGAACCAGTTGAAAGGGCTGTCCCAGCTTTTCAACCAGTGGATGATAAAGGCGGGCGGCCTCATTGATATCTGATGGGAAACGCTCCGGAAGGTTTAAATCAAGCACCTCTTGGGTTGAATTGACAGATGTTCGTTTGTTTCGGTTGAATAAATTTCCTCTATTCTCCCAAATTGTCAGCAGCTTATGAAGCTGAGATATGGCGAGTGATAAAATAACCAAACCGCTGAAAACAATCGAAGCGCCGGCTATCGCCATGGACCAACCGTTATGGGCGGTTATTGCTTCAAAACCGTACAATTCGAACCTCCTTCAATTGCCATCAGCTTTATCACCCGGGGCAAAGAGCCTCTTTTATGGTAGCTGTTTTGGCGATTCTTCCTTAAATGCATGTGGCACATCGAACAGAACGCCTCTTTTAAGGTAATCCAATAAAAGATGTCAATAAAAAAACAGATTCCTGTTCGAATCGGGCCGAGATTTTGAACATCCCCAAATCAGGCTGAAGAACAATTTCCATTGCTTTTAGATATTCTCAACCGATTGTGATATTTGCCTATTATTATTGATTAAAGAACCCCGCAACCCCGAATGCCGGGATTCTCCAGAGGCGAATAAATCTTCGCGGCGCTCCGATATCCTTTGAGGAATGCGATAGCTGGTTCGATTCAAAATGCAGGTTGAAATTACATCAAAAGACGTTCCCGCGTCAAGATTGTTGTGTTAAGGAAGGTGTTATCTCTTGACCGAAAGCCTTCATTGTATTTATATATTAGGCCAAGATTACGATCTGTTTTCGGAGCGTTTGAGGACCCGTTTTTATTATTGTTTTATGGATGAACTAGGAGGAAACATTATGTTTAAAAAGATGGGATTGGCTTTATCGATTTTCTTCATGTTGGTTTTCATAGGATTTCTGCGCCCAGAGCTTGGTTTTGGCTCTGAAAACCCTTTTCAATTTGGCTTGCTTCTAGTTGGTCCTTACAACGATCGCGGGTGGAGTCAAGCCCACTTTGAGGCAGGGGAATATGTTCAAAAAAAGCTTCCGGGTGTAAAGATGATCTATATCGATAAAGTGAACCCTGCAGACCGGCAAGGCATTACGATTCCCCAACTGGTCGAAGACATGGTAGAAAAAGGAGTAAAGTTGATTATTGCGAACTCAGACGACATGAAAGACGGAACCCGTGAAGCAGCCAAGATGCACCCGGATGTACATTTTCTTCACATCTCGGGGGATGATGTACTGACCGGAAAAGCCTCAGAAAATCTCAGCAATCTTATGGGACGTATGGAGTATGGCAAGATGATGGCAGGCTTTGCTGCGGCCATGACCACAAAAACGGGTAAAATAGGGTATCTCGGTCCTTTGATCAATGAAGAAACGCGGCGGCTTGTTGTCTCGAGTTATCTCGGTGCAAAATATGCCTGGGAAAAGGTGTTAAAAAAGGATCCCAAAGAATTAACATTTAAGGTGACATGGATCGGTTTTTGGTTCAATATTCCGGGTGTGACGGCTGATCCGACAAAGGTGGATCAAAATTTTTTCAATACCGGATATGATGTTCTGATTTCGGGGATAGATACCACCGAGGCTGTTGTGGTGGCCAAACAGAAAAAACAGGAAGGAAAAGAGGTCTGGGCAATTCCATATGATTATATAGGCGCATGCGAAGGTGCTTCGGATGTCTGCCTAGGTGTGCCGTATTTTAACTGGGGCCCGGGATATTTGGAATTCATCCAAGCTTCTATTGCCGGGAAATGGAAATCCAATTGGATCTGGATGGGTCCGGATTGGAAGAATATCAATGATCCCGATACCAGCACCGTGGGGTTTAAACCCGGACCTGTATTGTCATCATCTGCAAAAAAGGCTCTTGATTCTTTCATCTCTGATCTTGGAACCAAAAAGGTCAACCTGTTCGAAGGGCCTTTATACTACCAGGATGGAAGTACATTTCTCAAGGACGGCGAAGTCGCTACGGATAAAAAAATCTGGTATATGGAGCAGCTTTTAAAAGGGATGCTCGGGCAAAGCAGCGCAAAATAAGTTCTGTTTAAGAGAGGCCGTTATTCAGGTAAATGCAACCCAAAAAGTGCAGAAGCTTCAAAATTTCTTCTGCACTTTGTATTTTGCACGCGTTTCTCGATTTTTTGTGCAGGCCGTAAATTGAACAGATAGGGGATATGTACCTCGGATGCGGATTGAGCTTCGAGATATTCACAAATATTATGGACCGGTAAAAGCCAATGCCGGTATCTCGCTCACCGTCAGGTCAGGTACGATCCACGGGATCCTGGGTGAAAACGGTGCTGGAAAGAGCACATTGATGAAAATTCTGGCCGGTTTCAGCCGGAAAACCAGGGGCACCGTGAGTTTAAATGGCGCACCGATGAGCTATAAAACCCCTGCCCAGGCTTCCCGCTTAGGTATCGGGATGCTGTATCAGGAGCCCTTGGATTTTCCTGTTTTGTCTGTCCTGGAAAATTTTATGGTCGGATTGACCGGCAATATTTCAGATCGTAACACTCCCCATCGACAAATATTTGAACAACTTGCCAAAGACTTAGGCTTTAACCTCCCGCCAAATACCATTGTGAAAAACTTGACAATCGGCGAAAGGCAGCAGCTTGAAATCCTGAGATTGCTGGGGCTTGGTATCGAAGTTTTAATTTTGGATGAACCGACCACCGGTATTTCAAACATGCAGCGGGCGGCGCTTTTTAAAGCGTTGAAACAGCTGGCCTCTGAAGGGAAAAGTATTGTACTGGTTTCGCACAAGCTGGAAGATATCGAAGCCCTATGCGATTCGGTCACCGTTTTGCGCCTGGGAAGGGTGAGTGGTGAGATGAGCAAACCTTTTGATACAAACACCCTATTGGAGATGATGTTTGGCATCCTTCCGGTTCAGCCGACCTGTGTTGAAACTCAACCCGGAGAGACGGTTCTTGTGATGGATCGTGTTACTGCAACCGGTGGTCGGACAGGCTTAAAAAAATGTGATGTCACCGTTCGGCAAGGAGAAATCATAGGCCTGGCAGGCCTTGAAGGAAGTGGACAGGGTATTTTCCTCCGTTTGGCTTCAGGCCTGGTACAGCCGAAGCAAGGAGCGGTGTTTCTGCAAAAATCGAAAATGAATGGTAAGGATTACCATGTGTTTAAACACGCCGGCGTCACTTTTCTTCCAGCTGCCCGCCTTGAAGAAGGGTTGATTCCGGGTTTGAATATTGCGGAGCACTTTGCACTTCAAAATCGCAAAGGGTTTTATGTCAATTGGTCCGAAGCGTTTAAACAGGCAAAAAAGAGCATAGAGAAGTTTCGAATCAAAGGACAACCCCTATTTCCGGTTGAGTCCCTGTCCGGTGGTAATCAACAACGCCTTCTCCTCTCTTTTTTACCTGATGACCCTGTACTTCTCCTTCTAGAAAAGCCGACGAGGGGGCTTGATATGGAATCTGCACTGTGGGTGTGGGAACATCTCCAGAAATTTTGTGCAGGTAAAACCAGCATTCTCTTTTCTTCTTCAGACCTTGAGGAGATCCTCATGATGGCTCACCGTGTATGGGTTTTTTTTAACGGTAAGATCGTCAAAGACACGATGATATCCGATACGGATATTCATGAATTAAAAAGCGCCATTGCAGGTATAATTTGAAAGGATTGGGTCAATTCTCACCGGGACATGCAAACCCTCCTTCGATATTCCCGTGAAATGATACTGACCGCGGTGGTGGTATTCTGTTTTACCACACTTATCCTGCTCATTGCGGGTGCACCGCCCTTTGCAGCCTATTATCATATTTTTAAAGGGTCATTGGGTTCCTGGAGCAAAATTGCCTATGTCATCACTGTTTGGATACCCCTTACCCTTTGCGCAAGCGGGCTTTTATATACATTCAGAATCGGTCTCTGGAACATCGGTGTGGAAGGCCAAATGATTATGGGAGCGATTTTTTCAACCGCCCTGCTCCGGTTTGGAATTGAGAGCCCTCAGCCGGTTGTTTTTCTAGGATTGTCCTTTTTTGCAGGTGCCCTGGGGGGGACAATTTGGGCACTTTTTGCCGGTTTTTTAAAAACAAAGGGTGGGGTTCATGAAATTTTTGCGGGACTGGGTCTGAATTTTGTGGCCCAGGGAATTATCCTCTATCTGATATTCGGTCCCTGGAAACGGCCTGGCGTTGCATCGATGAGTGGTACCGAGGTGTTCCCCCAAACGTTATGGCTACCCTTTTTATCTACAATTCGTCTTTCCCCTGTCGGCTTGGTTCTTGCCTTGGCGGCCGTGATGGTAACCGCGTGGATGCTGCGGTATACATGGGTGGGGTTGGGGCTGAAAGCGGTTGGGAAGAACCAATATGCCGCCTTTTTGTTTGGGCTTAAACCCGGGAGGTACATGCTCTTTGCCATGGCTTTTGCCGGAGGATTTGCAGGGCTTGCCGGATGCCTGCAGGTCGTCGGCATCTATCATCGCCTCATACCGGCCATTTCCAGCAATTACGGGTACCTGTCCCTTCTGGTGGTGATGCTTTCCAACTATAACGTCTGGGTGGCTCCGGGAGTGGCGTTCTTTTTTGCCTGTTTGAATGTCGGTAGCATTCAGCTCCCCATGATGCTCCAGGTAGACTCTTCATTGAGCGGGGTCATCCAGGGAGCACTCGTATTGGCTACCCCGGTCATATATGCCTGGCAGACCCGCAATAAGCAGAAGGAGGAGCAGCGCTGATATGGCTGGGTTGGACTTTATCATTTTGATGTCCGGTGTGGTTGCCGGTGCCACTCCCATTTTACTGGCAACCCTTGGCGAGACGATCACGGAAAAAGGAGGATTTATTAACCTTTCTCTGGACGGATCGATATTACTGAGCGCCATGGTTGCTTTTGTGGTTGCATTTGAAACCAATAATCTTTTGTTGGGGTTTGCAGCAGCCGCCATCGTCGGTGCCCTCATCGCCGCCACCGTTGCCCTTTTCAGTTTATATTTTGGCCAGTCCCAGGTGGCTGTTGGGTTTGTACTAACACTGATGGCCCGAGATCTGGCATATTTTCTTGGAAACCCGTATTCACGTCTCTATGGGCCTCAGGTCACACCGCTCCCGATACCGATTTTAAGTAAAATTCCGATTTTGGGCCAGATACTTTTCAATCATAATCCGCTGGTTTATTTGAGCATGGTCCTGATCGGTTTTTGCTGGTGGTATATTTATCGAACCCCATTGGGCCTGCGGTTAAGAAGTGTGGGAGAACAACCGAGAGCTTCCTATGCCAGAGGAATTGATCCTCGCCGATTGCAGCTGTTTTATGCGGTCTGCGGGGGGTTACTAGTCGGTCTGGGGGGCGCTTCATTTTCACTTTACACCAAACCTGGATGGGGACGTCCCCAAGGTGCGGAAGGAACCGGTTGGGTCGCTTTGGCATTGGTGATTTTTGGCGGATGGCACCCGTTAAGGGCTGCCATCGGTGCGTATCTTTTTTCATTTTTGCAGGTTCTGGGTATATACCTCCAGGGATGGCTTCCCTCTGTTCCGGCTCAGGTTTTCCAGGTGGCGCCGTTTCCTCTGATGATATTCACCCTTTTAGTTATGTATCAGGCTCAAAAAGAGACGGTTTCACAATGGGTGGGGGATAAAAGTTGGATGAAAATTTTGGTTGAGTTTTTTTCGGGTGCTGCGCCTTCATCGCTGGGTAAACCGTATCAGCCGGAATGATTTTTTAAAAAAGGTCACGCGATCCTTCCCGCCTTTTCAGTAACAAAACCGCATCACAGGTAAGGTAATCGTTCATTGTGCCGGCCCATTCTTTTTTTTCGAGCACGAATAGTGATGAAAATTTTACGTGTGATAAAATAGGCAACAACACCCGGCAGAATACCGATTATTATCCCCCCGACCGTCATGGCAAATGCGACATCTATCCCCGATTCTAACAACTCTAATATGGAGTGGGGCTTTTCGACAGAAGGGGATATATTTCCGAGAAAAAATCGTCCGGCTTTATAGCTTGCCAGGTAGATAACAGGTATTGTCAATGGATTGCTCACCCATGTACCAATGGCCGCAGCGACTTTGCTTCCCCGGAAAATAAAGGCCAATGTTAAGGCGATGACCGTGTGAAGGGGAATGGTCGGAGTGAAACCGACGAATATGCCGATACCCATCCCGAGGGCAATATAATGGGGGTCACCCTGAAGCGCTTTAAAGCGGGCGATAAATATCCGTCCCCTGGCCTTTAGTCCGGCAAAAAAGGGTTGGCCGGCCGGCGGTTTCTTGCTTTTCATAGATTGATCCCGAATACCGTCAGCAAGTGATTGAACAAATTAAAAAGCCATTTTGCTCGTAGCCACTCGCAAAAAGGCTTTTTAACCTATTTTCTGAGACACGATTCTAGTAGATGATTATACCACGACAATTTTTAATTTTCAATGCCTCGATCTTATATATTTTTCCCGGTCGCTTTCCCCTTTTGGGACTTTAGCTTGACTTTTTTCGATTTTTAAGCAATTTTTATTTAAGTACTCAAGGTTCGCACCTCCAATCCACCAGGTGCGGGTCTTCGTAAAATCAAAGGTGCAAAACAGGGGTTGAGTAGTTGTTTATTCCTATCTCAAGTTTCGCACCTGATATTTTATGGAAAGTCGCATCAGGCATAGGGTAAAAAGAAATTTTTCTGAAAAAAATTGATGAGGAACGCTTTGACAACGGCACAAAACCTTTTAAGAGTTATCATTTCAGAAGCAACTGATATTACGAAAGAAACCAGACCATCGCGTGCCTGTGCACGGTGATTACTTTATGGATACCGGTTCAAACTGATTGTCTCATTGTTTTTTCAAAAAATTTTATTTACCCCACACCAGATGCGGCACCGTGCCCCATTGGGGGTGTGAAACTTGAGTTCCTAATTTTTAAATCACCCGTTGGTGAAGGAGGAAATTATGGCAAGAAAAAAAGGAAAGTCGGTCAGTTTCGATGCGATGATTAAGTTTTTTATACGGAATTACGATATCCCAACAAAGAGAGACATAAACAAGATAATGGATAGAATCGATCAGTTGGAAGCATTTATTAAAAACACATCACCACCTAGCAGAGTGAAAGGTGGCGTTGGAAAGAAAAGCGCAAAAGAAAAAACCTTACGAGTCAAATCCCCTGCAACAGCCAGCGATACCGTCATGGAGGTTATCAAGAGGTTTAAAAATGGAGTAGGCCTATCAGAGATTCAAACCCGGACCGGTTTTGCCGAGAAAAAACTCCGCAATATTATTTTCAGGTTAAATAAAATGAAGAAGATCAAGCGGAAGAATCGGGGAATCTATGTCGTCTCATAATAACCCTGTTTTCAATCATCGATACCTCCCATTTACTCTTCCTTTCGATATTTAGGTCGATGGGGAAATATCTAAATTAAAAATGTTGAGGTCCAACAAAATAGAGGATAATGGCAATTTTTATGGATCTAAAAGAGGATAAAAATAATCCGGATTTGCGTGAAGGCGATGATATTTTGGGCAATGTTGTTCAGCGAATTGTCGAGCTTAAGGAAATCAACTCTTTTCTCTATCTGCTCGAGCATACCGGCACCGGCGCCAAACACCTTCATATCAGTAATAAAGATAAAGAAAATACATTTAGTGTTTGTTTCAAGACCGTACCGGCTGATTCGACCGGTGTTGCCCACATACTCGAGCACACCGTTTTGTGCGGTTCCAAAAAATTTCCAGTTCGTGATCCTTTCTTTTCCATGTTGAAAAGAAGCTTAAGCACCTTCATGAATGCGTTTACAGCAGAAGACTGGACCATGTACCCTTTTTCCACCCAGGTCAGAAAGGATTTTTATAACCTGATGGAGGTCTATCTTGACGCGACTTTTTTCCCCAAACTCGATGAGCTCAGTTTTAAGCAGGAGGGCCACCGCCTCGAAATCGATGAAAAAGGCAAAGAAGGAGGCGCCCCTCCCTTTGTTTTTAAAGGGGTCGTATACAATGAAATGAAAGGAGCCATGTCCTCTCCGGATCAAGTGATGGTCCGTTCCCTGTCAAATGCAATGTACCCCTCTTCTCCTTATAGGCACAACTCAGGGGGGGATCCGCTTACCATTCCCGATTTGACACTTGATCAGCTGAAAGCTTTTCATGCCCGGCATTATCATCCGAGCAATGCATTCTTTTACACATATGGTAACCTCCCCTTAAAAGATCATCTTTTTTTTATCCATGAAAAAACCTTAAATTTTTTTAAACAGGTCGATCCTGATACAGACGTTCCACAGCAACCTCGATGGGATAAACCCCGAAAGGCAATCTATTCATACCCGATTGGAAAACAAGAAGATCCATCAAAGAAAAGCCAGGTATGCGTGGCATGGCTAACAGCGGATGTCAAAGACCCGTTTGAAATTCTGGCCCTGACACTCCTTGAACAAATCCTCCTTGGCAATTCAGCGTCTCCTTTGCGAAAAGCCCTAATCGATTCAGAACTGGGAACAGCCCTAAGTGACGGCTCCGGTTTTTCTCCGGGCAACAGGGATACCCTGTTTGCGTGCGGCTTGAAGGATGTGACATCATCGGCTGCGGAAGAAATAGAGGTCATCATATTTGATGTTTTAAAAAATCTTGTAGAAAAAGGAATCGATGGACGGCTGATCGAATCGGCTATTCATCAAATTGAATTCCATCGCAAAGAGATAACGAACCATCCCTATCCGTATGGCATCAAACTTTTGCTTTCCTGTTGTGGCAGCTGGTTTCACGGTGGCGATCCGGTGAGAAACCTCAAATTCGATGATGATCTAAATCGGCTTCAAGATGAACTGGTCAAGGGCCCTTTTTTTGAAGATCGCATAAAAACGTATTTTCTTGAAAATTCCCACAGATTGCTTTTTACACTTCAACCCGACCCGCTTATGGAAGAGAAAGAAGATGAAAAAGTTGTCGACAGGCTGCAGCGGATAAGGGGTAAAATGACGCCATCCGACATTGAGAAGATCCGAAAAGATGCGGAAGATTTAAGAAGGCGTCAGGAGGCCGAAGAGAATATTTCTTGTCTTCCAACATTGGATCTCGAAGATGTTTCTCCCGAGATACCGATGGTAAAGGCGCCGGATATGTGCGATGCCATACCTGCCGCACGTTACACGCAGCTGACTTCGGGTATTTTCTACTTTACGGCTGCCACGGAAATCGGAGGATTGGAAAACGAACTGATCCCTCTGGTACCTTTTTTCTGCCGAGCGTTCTCCAGAATCGGCACCACCATACACGATTATAGTGAAATGGCTCAGCGAATTGATCTATATACCGGCGGTATCGGTTTGTCCTCCCATGTTCGTACCCGCTTTGATGAAACCGGCGCCTGTATTCCTTTTATCTCGTTTGATGGAAAGTCTCTTGTCAGAAGCCAGAAAGAGATGTTTGAAATCATTGAAGAATTTCTGTTTCAGTTTATCTTTTCCGACCTTGACCGGTTAAAGAGTCTGCTTCTAGAGTACAGAGCCGGCTTGGAATCGATGGTGGTGGCTAATGGCCATAAGTTGGCGATCTCACTCGCCTCAAGAAACTTTTCCCCTGCCTGTGCCTTGAGCGAAACCTGGCATGGTATCCATCAGTTGAAAATGGTGAAACAACTTACAAAAGATCTTTCAGAAGAAAGGTTGACATCGATATCCGGTGATCTTTTAAGAATTGGGAAAACTGTTTTTGTTCCTGATAATGTGGCCATGGCACTGATTGGCGAGGCTCAATCCTTGGATCAGGGTTCAAAGATTTTAGTGAACCATAAAGGCCTGTCAGGCATCGGAAGGAAGACCTCGGTGGCGGACGGTTTCAAGGCGCCGGCAATCGAATCGGAAGATAAAACTCCCCGGGAGGGGTGGACCACGTCTACTGCGGTATCTTTTGTGGGCCAAACTTTTGAAACAGTGCGAATGGCGCATGAAGATTCGCCGGCTTTATCCGTTATCAGTAAAATACTGCGGGCGAAGTACTTACATCGGGAGATTCGTGAAAAAGGGGGAGCGTATGGCGGATTCGCCATTTACAATACCGAAGACGGTCTCTTTAGCTTTGGCTCGTACCGGGATCCCCATGTTGTCCGAACGCTGGACGTATTTGACAGGGCCACCGATTTTATACGGTCAGGAGATTATACCGATGAGGACATCAAAGAGGCCATTTTACAGGTTTGCTCGGATATAGACAAACCCGATTCCCCCGGACTTGCTGCAAAAAAAGCATTTTACCGAAAGATCGTGTCTCTTTCAGATAAAGTCCGGGAAGATTTCAAAAAAAATCTTCTTTTATTGATTCGTCATCAGGTCGTCAGGGTTGCGAAGAAGTACTTTGATCAAACCAAGGATCGGCAAGGTGTCGCAGTGATATCCGGTGAAGAAAAATTAATGGAAGCAAACGAGAAACTAAAAGATCATCCCCTGATGCTACACAAGATTTAGCAAAAGGGCGCCACTGAAGGAGGAATTGCAGTGAGGTACGGATACACCGGAAAAATTCTGAACGTTGATTTGAGTAATAGAAAAATCACTGTTGATGAAAAGGATGAGACATTCTATCGGATGCACCTTGGTGGAAGAGGTATTGGATATCACTATTTACTCAAGGAGGTTCCGCCGCTAACCGACCCTTTTTCACCGGAAAATATACTGGTTTTATCCACAGGGGTCATGACGGGTGCACCGCTGGCAGCATCCTGCCGATTTTCAGCCGTTGGAAAATCTCCACTTACAGGAACAGCAGTAGAGTCCGAAGCGGCCGGTTTTTTTGGCCCTGAACTCAAACAGGCCGGTTTTGATGCAGTTGTTTTTAGAGGGAAGTCGGAAAGACCGGTTTATTTAAAGATTATTGATGGAAAAGCTGAAATCAAAGATGCAGAGCACCTTGCTGAACTCGGGGCAAAGGAAGTTGAGGATGCCATCCGAGGCGAGATGGGGAGTCAAAAGGTACGGGTGGCCCAAACCGGTCTTGCCGGGATGAATCGGGTGCTTTTTGCGAATATAACAAATAATCTCGCTCATTTTAACGGCCGGTGCGGGCTCGGGGCTTTGATGGGTGATAAAAATGTACGGGCGGTCGGTGCGTTGGGCACGGAGAAAATCCGTCTTTTTAACCCCGAGTTCATTCACCAGACGGCAAAAAATTATGCAAAAACCTTTAGGGACAACCCTTTGGGTGATGCCTTGTTTGTATACGGAACCACTGCCTTCCCAGGGCTTTTGTCCGCAGGAGGGAGTTTACCGGTTAACAATTTCCGGCGGAGCAAGCTGGAAGACCCGTCATCTGTTAGTGGGGACCATTATAATAGACTTCTCTTAAAAAAGAGAAAAGGGTGCTATGCATGCCCCATCCGATGCAAGCGAGGTATCGCGCTCGATGATCCAAAGTACGGCGTAGACTCTCGGTATGGTGGACCGGAGTATGAGACGATCGCCGCCCTGGGTACCAATCTTAATATTTTGGATTTGAAAGCCATTGCAAAGGGAAACGAAATTTGCAATCGATACTGCATGGACACCATCTCAGCCGGGATGACCATTGCTTTTGCCTGTGAGTGTTTTGAAAAGGGCGTCATCACAAAAGCAGATACCGGCGGCCTGGAGTTGCGGTTTGGAGACAGCGATCTGATGATACAACTGCTGGAGATGACAGCGAACCGGGAGGGAATCGGAGATCTTTTAGCAGAGGGGACCGCCCGATTGGCCGAAAGATGGGGCGTCGTGGACGCGGAATATAACCTTTCAGTCAAAGGTCTGGAGGTTCCCATGCACGATCCTAGGGTGAAAGTCAGCGTAGGTATCGGCTATGCCGTGTGTACATATGGTGCAGACCACATGACGGCCCCCCACGATTCTTATTTTACCGATGAAGGTTCGTTTGCATTGGAATCTGTCAAGCCGCTGGGCATATATCGGGCGATGAATCCCACGGAGATAACAACCGAAAAGGTCCGAAGCTATATCCTTCTGGAAAATTTATGGCGGGTGATGGACGCATTGGGACTTTGCATATTCGGGTTCGCTCCCCGGGGCACAATGTCTTTGGAATTGATGGTTCGCTGTTTAAACGCGGTTACCGGTTGGAATGCGAGCCTTTTTGAATTGATGAAAGCCGGGGAAAGAGGGACAATGATGGCAAGGGCTTTCAACCATCGTGAAGGATTTACCATTGAAAAAGATCTGTTACCGAAACGACTATTTAATCCCAAACCCGATGGACCCAATGCCGGGTCAAAAATGTTTGAGGAAGCGGATTTCAACCGGTCTTTGGAACTCTTTTATGAGATAATCGGTTGCGATCCAAAAACCGGCCGGCCCCATCGAGGAAAGCTGCTCGAGCTGGATTTGGAATGGGTGGAAGCGCTTTTATAAGCGCTGGTTGTCATTCTATGATTTCAGCAAATGTGTTGAAAAAGTGTTCAGATCTTCCACCTGTTCCAGGGATCTGATCTTGTCGATGATGTGATTCTGTTCTGTAATGGAAAAAACCGGTGAGACCAAATTCCTGAATTTTTCAATCAGCTCGTTCCAGGTGAGAGGGTTCTCGGGATCTCCCTTGGGATAATCGATCCGTACTGAATACGCTTCTCCATTTTTTGTTACCAGTGTTGCAGACGCCGGCCACTTCTTTGGAAAACTCTTTTCAATTTCATGGTCCTCTACACAGGAAACTCTTTTCATCATCTCTTTAACTTCGGATGAATCGATCTTTTCCATCGT
>DRHF01000169.1 GCA_011049715.1 Desulfobacterales bacterium | reverse complement strand
TTCATCTAACCGTTCTTTCCATTCCGGGAAATGCTGCAAAAGTCGGTGGCAACGGCCAAAGTCGGATGGGTCAAGAGGCACCGATGCACCAAATACACTGGTTATGCGCGTTCCCATCATTACAGCCCATATTGTTTTTGATGAGATCCCGGTATCGCCACCAAACATCCATTCGTTAGGTGTCATTTCTCTTGCTCCATTTAGGTTCGGTGAACCAGGCAATCTTTATTGTAATATCTTTGACATTTTACATATTCACAAAGGCACCCATCGTGGTCGGTCCTGTGACAATCAAAACAAGATATCCGACAATTTTCTTCTGTATCCTCACCACCAGAGCCCCTTGATTTTATGTGGTAGACATGAGCGCA
Source organism: Desulfobacterales bacterium (assembly GCA_011049715.1). Classification (GTDB taxonomy): domain Bacteria; phylum Desulfobacterota; class Desulfobacteria; order Desulfobacterales; family UBA2156; genus UBA2156. The sequence goes on along the minus strand of DRHF01000169.1, from coordinate 19,362 downwards.
AAGATATTCATTAAATACGCCATTTATGGTGATCGGCTTGATGACTCCGCATATGAAACACTTTCCTTCTGCCTTGTGGTAAATCAATCTTTTGAATTCGGTGTAAGCCTTGCCCTTGAGCCTAATTCTTTTTTTCTTCGGCTGTGGGGTCATTAGACTTTTCCGTGCGATTCGATTACAAGTTTCACAATCAGGCCCCCGACTTTTTCCTCAAACTCATCACATTGAGTCTCTGCGTATTCGGCAGCTTGTCGGTATGTCCCGGTGTAGTACCAATCATGGATATAGTGAGTTTCGCCTTGCTCATCTTCAGCGAGGAAAAGCCATTTTCGTACTGGATCGCTCACCGGATGTACGGAGCTCCGCAAACTAAGCATCTTGGTTCTCTCAGTGTCATTGCTTTTTTCCCGTTAAACGAACAAGGTAAAAATCAATAGCCCTGCGTACAATCTCGGCTGGCTTCAGTTTGAATTTCTTGCCAAACCTTTTAAGGGCTTGTCTCTGTTTGTCTTTTAAGTGAATGTTTGTTCGTTTCATAGTTACACCTTAAAACAATCGTGCGCACTTGTCAACCCCTCAATTAATATAAAAAAGGTGATAGTTATTATAACTTTTTGGAATAGTCGGCAGATTGTAGACGAAACTCTACCAGGTGATAAACCTAAGAATTACACAAGCAACAACTTAATAACCCACATCACCTATTTGGATATCCGGCTTTACCGATACTTAATCTTAGGTGGTAATCCGGCCCTGGTTTGCCAGGGATGCGATGGGCTGACTATCTCGCGCACCACAGATTGCTTGCTTATTAAGGGTTAATATTAAATTCCATCGTCCCGCCGCTCGGGTATCCCGTTTTTAACCTTGAAAACTGAGATAAGATAAAAGGGAACAAAAAAAGCCCCGATACATTGCTGTATCGAGGCTCGTATGAATGACTGCGGACCTGGGAGAACACAGTCAAGTTTACTATAAATTTTTATTGTCAAGTCCCAGGTCATGATGCAAACACAATACGCCCTTATATTTTATTTGTCAAGAGCGAATTAGGTGTTGACTTTTGATTCATTGTGCTGTATTCTAATTCAAAATACTGAAAGGCACTCTATGAAAATCAGACAATCATTCGTATGGGACAAGGAAATCAAAGACAAAGTTGAGAAATTAGCAGCTGTAGAAAAACGGTCTATATCTCAAATGATTCAAATCTTGCTCGAAAGAGCCATCACCAAACCAGAGGGATAAATACGTAAAAAAGTGTCAGAACTAAGTAAACGGCATGAAATCGGAACAGAAAGTATCACCAGAGAATGGAATAGGCCTTCATTGCATTCACAAAAGTTTGTAAAAATTTCTGCTCATGAAGCTACGGGCGCCGTTATCCTATCGTGGCATAGAGGCGAACATTTCGGAACAGCATGGTGTATAGAAATTCTGCTTGAAAAACATCCTGAAGCAGCATCGTATTTAATGCAACTTACCGGCATGGATGAAAAGGGAACAATTTCTTTAGGATAATTGAAATGGAACGATACGAAGTAAAAACATTATGGAAGTGGTGGAGACATAACCACAATTATCCATTTTGGGCGGCGGTAATGATGACCATTCGTTCCTGTGTCTTTTGGCCCATACGCGAAATTTATTGTTGGTTTTGGATAAAGTGTTCACGATTAAACTGCAAATACAATCGATTCGGCAAAATGTACAAAATGAAAAAAAAGATTAAAATGTTGGAAGACGACCTTTTCAGCGTTCACCGCTCTAAATGACACTCACAACGTGATGCTGTCTGTGAGCTAATCGTTAGCAAGAAAGGGGATTAAAATGCGAGGATGCAGAGGATCAGACCCAGGAAAATCGATAAGCGCGTATCAAAATTCTCAAAGAGTTGGGAGAAGTGGTAGGTCACCTAAAGAATGGGGCGACTTTGGAAAGGGAGCCGGGGCGATGATGAGGCAAAAACTTGATGACGGTAAATGCTCTGAGTGCAAGTTTTTTGGCGTTAGGTCGTCACCAAGAGCTGAAGTCAAATTTGATGCAATTTGGGGTACAGGAGAGTACGCGAAGCATCTTAAAACGAAAGAAAAAGGCTGCATGTTTACTCCAGAAGAGTGGCATAAAGGTTGTCCACATTGCTAACCAGCCGCTTGACTCTGACGCCAAAGAACCGGCGCAGGTCAGCTAATCGTTAGCAAGGAAGGAATGAAAATCATGTGCGAATGTATAGATTGCCACGAATGCGGAGGCACTGGGACGGTATGGTTTTCGTTCAGCGGAAAATATATGGGTCTCCATCGCTGTGACGATCTCGATGGAATGGAAATGTGTGAAGAATGCAGAGGCACTGGTGTTTCCTCAACGTGCTGTGAATGCCAGCAGGATTGTGAAGATGATAGGGATGAATTTTGCTAACCAGAGCATGCACCCGACAAGCGGGTGATGCCGTTGGTATGCCCCGGCAGGCAAGGAGGTCTTAACCCACCGGGGCGGCCGGCCAGGAGTGAGTCTTAGGCCGGGATAATATCATGGTGCCTCGTAAATCTTCTTTTTATTTTTCGGGTCCGCTGACGCTGAACCAAAAATTCTTACCATTCGATGCCAAACTTTAGCCCGGCCCTCGTCCATGCCCTCCTTAATCAAATCTGCCAACAGAAGGCTGTCAATGGTTTTTCTTAGCGACTTTGGAAGATGCTTATGACGCATTAATTGGTAAAACGCATCGTGGACAAACGCTGGCCTAATGGACGATGGTGAATCAATCGTAATTCCACTCGGGCCATCACAGGCATATCCAGACTTGATAATTAGCTTAGATGTTTCAGTATCAATCGGTTCAAGATTAATAAATTCTGTTCTAATTTCCACATCAATTGGAATGGGAACAATTTGCTCGTATCGTTCTGCCAACTGATATTTAAACCCACGCCTATATTTCATTTCACCCCTCTTTCACCACGTTATTTTCAATGACCGACTCCTGCCCTGAATTGTTACAAACCCAACTGCGAAATCATGCAATCCCACCAGCCCCCCACCTGTGTAATAAGGTGCGTTCATTCCCGGCGCAGCCCAGTGTTTTAGGATTTTTACCTTCTGTGTTGAAACGTTAAATTCTACCAACCAAATCCCCGGGGGTTTCCCGGCAGCTGCGCTTCCTCGTGCAGAAGTGTACCATATTCCGATCATTGTTTCAGGACCGGTATCAACCATAGACCAACAGGCATTGCCAGGCATTTCAACGCTCGGCCATCCAATTAAATCTTCAGTCCAAGCAAGATGTCTTCCGAACATAGCATAAAGGACATTGTGTTTCTTGTGAAATCCCTTGCAGAACCCATATGGTGGATCTGTAATTAATTTTTTACCCGGTTCAAGCTGTTCAATAGATCCGGCATGTTTATGATAGAAATCCCCAGCATAACCACACCCCGCAAGGAGAGCTCCTTTATATTCTGTTAATGCCCAAACAAATTTATTTCTGATTATATAAAGATTTTTCCATGGCGCTCCGCGATATCCAGCTATATAGGCATCACCATTAAAATGCGAACACGCCACCAATTCCCCAAACTTCCCACACTCCCCGGCGCCGATACTAACCCCACGACTTGAACCAAAATCATACTGCTGCACCAGCCCTCCATTATCACTCATGGAATATACCTTGGCGTTGTGTTCCGTTGCAAAGTTTATTCCATTACCTGCCGGATTGCTGTGCATGGCATGTATCGATTCGACATCCGCAACATACGCAGCCACACCCCAGGAATTGCCATCTGTTCGCCACAAATGCGCCACCCTGTCATGTTTTTTGTAAATCGACCCGCCATCGGTTCGTTTATCAGCAAATTCGCCAAAATAGGCATTGTTCGCCGTTGCCGCCCCCCTGCAAAACGGTTTGGAATTCAGCGGATTACCGACACTGACACTATACCCGCCCGGTGTTGGGGTGTTTGGTGGTTGTGACGGATTTATCGACGGATCTTCAAAGTCAAAGACTTCCCATTCTCCAACAGAATCCCTTACTTCAAATGTTCCAGCAGGCTGCGCCGATAGATATTTACCATGCGCTGTTTTTATGACTTTTTTCATTTTAGCCCCGCACCATTTACAGGTTTTAGACTCGGATGAATAAATATAATACCCACACGAATCAGCGCAATCAAATCGCTTTCTCTTCAGATCGTTTCGGGCCAATCACGGATGCCTCGCTATTTAAGGTCCGCCGATAGTTGATTTCATTTCGGCCACCGATATCTTATAGAGAATTGTTCCTTTTAAATCTATCGGGATCGGGTCCCTCTGGATGTTGTTGCATATATGCCGCCATAGACCACCAATACCATTGATCAGTATTATGGTAGCGATCAGCAACCGTCATGACACCGTAAGGCACCATCACGAAGCCTACAGTCTCTACGCGACGCTGATCACCGACCAGCACATAAGTCAGCACATAAAACCCCATTCCGTTCAAATCAGGGATCTCATACACCACCATTTCATATTGATAACCAGGCGCAGCCCCGGCCATTTCTTCCGCCTGGTGACTGCTTCTGTTCTGGACCACCCATTTTTCAATTTCTTTCAAACTAAAATCGGTGATCTCATCCCATTTGTAAAGTTGTTCACCTTCGATTTCTATCCATCCCTCTATATAAATCTCATCTTTTGTTTGAAGCCCAACGCAGCCCAACAGGAGAATCAGAATTGATAATCTAATAAACAGTTTTTTCATGATTGACTCCTTTTATGGGTTTAAAGCAAAAAGCCCCGAACTGTGTCATGAAAGATCAAACTTTCCAGAACGGGGCTATTATAACCTATTTTATGATCCTTCATGACAATCACACCATAAAACAATATGATCACATTGTCAACCGCCAGCCATCGCCTTGATCCCAAAAAAACCGATTATGCCGATAGCCGAACCCAACCCCCCCCACATAGCTCCCATCACCATCATTTTCCGCAACGTGGGAGTATCTTTTTTCATGGCCTCCAATTTGGTTTCCAACACCGCCACCTGAGTCGCCATGCCATCAATTTTTCCGGTATCCGCCTTGATGTTTTCGATATTAGCCGCCATTGCGCCAAGCATTTCTTCTTTATCGCAAACGTGGTCAGGCATTTCATCCCTCTTCAATAGTCAGTATTATAACCGCCCGGCCAGATCCTATGACCCCAATGGTTTCAAGGTAATTCGTTGCCTGTATAATCTTTGCGTCTGTCAGATCCACATCCCCGGATAAACTCAACCAGTATGCAAACTGCATGGCATTTGCATTAGTCGAAGTGATAAACGCCTCTCTTTCTGCACCGGTCAACCTTAGATAAAAAGCCTTACTGGTAATCGGATTCAGATAAACGATATCCGGCGGACTGAAATCTCCTGTCTGAAGATCATATTTCCATTTAGCTGCGGGCTTTGGTTCCAAATTCGTAATTTCAACGGCGATACGAAATGAGTTAGGATTAAATTCGGGAATTAAATTGTCCGGCATTTCATGGATGCTCCACACTCGCCCTTGATATATTTCAGCCCAATCTTTCACAGCGTAGGCGTTTGAAGCTATAAAAATCAGTATAAATACGAATATTAATTTTTTCATTTTAGTCCACCGATACGGTTGTCGTTATTATTGGGATTATTTTTACATATCCGCTGCCTCCAGCCTTACCAGCCAACCCGCCGCCGACGCCACCGCCGCCGCCGCCTGTGTTTGCCGCAGCAACATCTCCTCCGTTTGCACCTACGCCATACGATCCACCCCCGCCACCGGCTGAGCCTGATGCTGTCCCGCCGGCACCAATTACACCTGGAAAACCATCAGCAATGTCCAGTCGACCTGGTCCGCCACCTTTAACGCCACCAGGTTGCGTGAGACCCACTGAACCGCCCGGACCACCAGTTGCAGTTAATAGCGCACCAAAAGAAGATGCCCCACCAGCAGCCCCTGCGCCATTTGCGTATGTCCCACCAGCCCCGCCACTCCCGATTGTCACGGTTTCGCTTGACGCACCTCGAACATCTACAATGTCGATTTGAACACCGCCGCCTGAACCACTTGATCCTCTTGTTCCGCCATCCACCGCTCCGGCGCTTCCACCACCGCCAGCCGCGACAAGAGCAAGCACAAATTCAACTCCTGGATCTCTGTACCATGTTCCGGGAGAGGTAAATTCCTGAGCAGCCCTCAGATTCAGCGCTGATTCGAATAAATGAGGGGGCATTAATCGGTTTTTATAAATTGTTCGATTTGCATCACCTTGGCCAGCAAACGAAAAATACAGTGCACCGAAGACAAGCAGACACAACCAGATTGTTTTTGGAATTGATATTTTTTTCATAGCTTACTCCGTCATCTGGTTGACATACCCGTAAATGACAAGGACGTTGGCTTGAGAAGCAAAAGCCCGGATAATAAGACCACCCTGTAGGATCAAACCCGGAACTACTAAGTACAGACCGTCTTCAACCGGGATCGAATCTTTATTTATAAGGCTGTCTGGATCTGTCACTCCTCCATATTCGATTGTCAAATCAACCGCGCCTGTGTGGGTATTGACAACCCATATCCACACCTCGTCATAATTTGTACTTCCAGCCGCCGCCGTATGGATCAGTGTACCCGCCGTAGCCGTAGCCACAACCTTGATACCCATCCCGCTTGTTGAACCGGATAGTTTGGTTTTCGCTACTGTATCCCCTACTGTGGCAAAAGCCGGTGAGAATACGAACAGAACAATTAACGCTGATACCAATAACCTCTTGAATAGTTTCATTTTTTACCTCTCTTGTTCATTAATTGAACACTTGAACTTGTAATACTGTCAATGTTTTGACGATTTCCCAGGCCGTGCCGTTCCAAACCTTGGATTTCGAAACAGTTGAATCATATGCCGTTGTCCCGGTTTCGATAGTATATGTCGCGCTCGCCGGCAACGAAGCCGTGGGATAGATATTACCCGCTCTGACCCTCCATTTACTATTATCAGAATCCCAGGTGTAAAGTCCCGCCGGGTTTGCCTGGACGATTGCCAGTTCTCCGTCGGTTTCTCCTGTAAGCGATTCGAGCGCGGTCGTAGTCGCTACAACACGCGATATGATAGAGCCTACGGAAGCCCCTTCAAAATTGTCCAGGGAGAACCCCTTCGTAGAATCGCCGGTTTCATCGGTCAATACCAGTTTCACCACTCCATCGATATAGACTATCGCCTCTCCGTGTGAGTCTAAAACAACCGGATTGGCATTCGTAGTTGCTCCTGTGGCTGCCGGGTAACTGTCTTTCCTGGTGGTCGTTCCGGCTTCATAAACATTAAGAAGCCACCCGCTGGCCGCGTCCCCGGTTTCGAAATTATCCCACTTGAATTTGGGCACCATTACCGAGGTTCTTTTTGCTAATACCGGTGCGGCTATAAATAGGATTAATAGGATTATCGCAATTAGTTTTTTCATGGTTTTATTCCTGTCTGTTCAAATGTTTTTCCTGTTTCGGTTAATTCTTCAGCTAAACCTCTCAATTGGTCAACCTTATCTTTTATCTGATCTTCATAGCTTTTTGTACTCTTCCCTTTTGCCTCAATCGCCGCCTTTTTGATTGATAGGGTTCTGATCTGAGACATTATTTTTCTTGCAAGATATCCCTTTTCGGGGTGTAGTTTTGAAACCGCCCGTTGCATCTGATCGATATAACTTACCGGGTACATCTTAACACCCGTTAAAACATCGGCAAGAACAACACCTAGTGGCCGCTCTCTGCCCCGATAATCCGGTTTGCCTTTTAATACGTCGTATGTTTTTTCGATATCTAATAAAGGAGTCGGCAACATGGTTTGAGCAAGATGACGGCCCCTGATTTTGGCTTCTTTAGATAATTTTGGTATTCCTTTTAATCCCGCAACATCCGTTTCTTTGACGATTTCTTCTTTCCAAAATGAATCATAATTCAATATTTGCTGCATAGGCTCTTTTACAAAGGGTTGCGACATCGGCATTAATCCGCCCGGAATAGGCCCAAACCCGCCGCTCTCGGCTATATCTCCCCATGGCAAGGTGTAGGTCAAGTTAAAATAATATTCCCTTCCGTGGTCGTCTATGATCGGCACGCGGGCAAAATTCGGAATGCCTAGAAAATGTCCCTGCATCCATTCGGGGCGCATTTTTTTCTTAGCTTTGAATTCTTCAGGCTTGTCTCCGATCATATCCATTGCAGCCTGTTCAAGCTGGTATATAATCGCCCCTGGAAGTGCAAATCTCCACGGAGTTTTTACAACAGCCTCGGCTATTCTCGGAAGTGCCTTGAATGTGAATGTTGCAAAGGGTGCTCCATACCATTTAGATCTGTACTTTTCTTGAAATTTCGTCACCTTAGAATAATTAAACAGCCACTTTTCAGCATCAGCTGCCGCCGCTTTCAGGTTCATTTTCCCGCGTTCGATATTGTGGATGAACTTGGCCATCTTAAACCATTGTTCCTCGGCTTCATACAATTTGGCAGGTTTTCCCTTGATCTTCTTCCAGGATTCTCCAATAAAACCTAATTTTTCAGGTATAGATTCGGCTTTTATACCGATCATGTGCCCTTCAACCTGATCGAATAAGGCCCTGAGTTCTCCTTGTGTAAATGTGCTGCTCATTAACCCTTCGTCTCTCGCCGCTGTCCAGTATTTGCCCTTTGATCTCATGGCCTTGACAGCCTTCCTCAAATAGATCGGCTGTTCATACATCGGGAATCCTCCCAAATGAGCAAACACAGAGTTTGACATTAGATTTCGGGCATGGGTTTTTGGGGAAATAATAACCTTTCCGTATTTCCAAGCTCCTAAAGCTCGTCTCCAAACCTTTTCAGAAACCCCAGGAACTCGTATAGACTCATTAATATCAGCAAAGATTTCAGGATGGACATAAGCCTCGGATAACGCTCCCAACTTCTTGTTTGAAGGAAGTTGTTTAAATCCTCCAGGAATAGATCCTTCGCCACCCTTGGTAAAAGCCCAATCAGGATTTTCAGCAATACCTTTAAAATGTTTTGCAAGACTGATATCATGAGTTAATTGTGTAATTCCTTTCGCTACCGGATAACCCGGGGTTAGGATCTCTCCCATTTCCTGTCTGATTTCCTTCGGGATATCCTTTCGTTTTTTGAATCGGGAAAGGTCAAGCCGGTTCGGTTTTGTAAGACTCCATTGATTTAATAATGCCTGGTACTCCTTGGAAGTGTAAAGCCGTGGCATGTATCGACCAGCGTTCTTGAAAAACACCTCCTCCGATAGCAACCCAACATCGACCGCCTGTTTTCCTAAATGTTCCATCATCCATTTAGCTTCTTCCGCTATCTTTAATTCTTTCGGATTCAAGGATACAGTTTCACCTTTGATATGTTCGCCCATTTTTAATTGCGATTCTTCAGAAAACGATTGAAGTCTATTACCTAAATCAACAGCAAGTTCTCTTCCGATGGTTTCCGCTCTTTTTTGATCCATTAAACTTGAAATATATTTGTCAGTGTTCGGCAAATCTTTTCGATATTCATAAATCATCATTTTTTTGACGGTGCTTACAGGCGGTTTGTCCTTAATAAATTCAAAGCCTTTTTTAACTCCTGGTATTTTTTCAATTAATTTCGGAAGTTTCTCAAATATCATAGCATCCCACGCAGGAGTGCCTATCACCTTTGTATATGCTTCTCCCATTTTGTGGATGGGCAGGCCACCGAATAAGGTAAAACCTTCGCTCTCTCCTATGAAATCGGGATGAGTTCTTTTTACTTCATCGGCTGCGGATAATAGGTCTTCATAAATAGCTATCTGTCTATCTGTCAGCATCTCCCCGGCTTCAACTTTTTCCATTACACTATCGAAATCTTTCTTTGACAGTTTTCTATTTCTGAACCATTCAGGATATAGACTCGCCCGGTCAAACCCGGCCCCCTTTTCAACACCACCCTGGGAAACCTGTTCTTTCATAACCTCAAAAGCCGGTTTGAGATCTTCCGGAATCACCTCAGCACTTTTTTCTTTTGTCCATCCTAATTCATCAGCTTTTTCATAGGCTCTTTGTATTCTGGCTTCTGATTCTTTCTTTTTCTTCAACGCTGCGACTTCGGCTTTATAGTCTACCACCTTGGACATAACCGGTTCATCTTTGAACTTCTGAACCTGTGAAACGTTCTCTTGCCGCTTGATTAATCGATACGGTTCTAGCGGTTCTTTTTCTACAATAAACCTTTCCCCAAACTCCTTTTGAAGCTGCGCGGTTTCCGGGGTTTCGATGATCGGTTCTTTTGCGGTTCGGGTCGGTTTGCCCTTTCCTTTCCGGGCAAATTTTCCAGCAAGTAGAATTAACGGAGCTGCCTGAATAGCAGTTTTTGTCAATGCCCCCAGTTCCGGAACGCCGGTTTTTTCATAAACTTTTGTTCCTGCCTTTTCCCCCCATTCTTCAAGTTTGGTAAACGGGTAAAATGACGTTTCGGCTAATTCCCTGCCTCTTTGAGTTTGCGGTTCGTAAATAAGAGCTTTTCCAGTAGCTTCCATGGCTTCTTCTGATTTCCCAAAAGGCAAACCGGCGAGCCCCGCAATGCCCACCGCTGGCAAGCCATAAGTCATTGATGCCCAATGCGCCGCGGTCTCTGCTGCTGGATATACACGCCCAATGCCTTTAACCGTTTCTAACGCCGCTGAAGGGTCAAAACCGGATACAGCTTCTTTGGCTTTTTCTAAAAACGGCTTTTTAGTTTCGGGCTGTTTTGTTATCTGAAACCGTTCAACATCAGCCTGTTTTGTTATCTGAAAACGAGGCATTATTTTATCGTCCACACCTTTCCGTCAGACACCCACGTTTTACCTGTTTTTGAATCTGTGATTTCCATCCCTTTACTTTGTTCCGGTGGATATTTTTCCGTTAACGACTGTTTTACAAGAGTGTCATCAACCAAAAGATCGGATTCCGGCTCCGCTTCCATCCCAAGATCAGCAAGATTGCCACCTAAATCCGTATATTGTTTTCCGGCTCGTTTTATCTGTTTCATTATTTCCTGCATACGGGCTTCTTTTTTCGGTGCTGGCAGGTATTCGCCAACTCCACGGGCTACGCTAACAAGTCTCCCCTGAAGCGTCTCAAGATTGTCCTGTATTTTATTTAATCGTTTTAGTTTGTTTTCTGCTTCGATTTCCTCCTTTGTTTTTCCCGGCTTTCTGTATTTAGCTTCGATTTTCTTTTCTTCTTCAAATCGTTCAATGGTTTTGACGGGTGGTTTTTCTGGTGGTTTTTTCCCTACTCGCCACCCCGCCGCCGCCTGTTCTCCGATTTCATCCTCTGGAAATTGAGCCTCATAGCCTTCCGGCCCCGTCATCCAATTTTTTCCAGGAGCCCTACCGGCTTGTTTCAACCTTATCGCCGCCGCTTCGTCTGGCGGCTCCCATTTCGGCGTTGTAACTCCCGCTACAATCTTACCAAGTGCTATGAGCTTTTCAGGATCTTTAGGCCACATACTCCTATATATTTCGGTTTGAAAATTGGGGTTATCTCCGGGCTTTGAAACGGCTGCCAGTTCTGCATCTTGCTCCCTCGCAAGTTTTTCCGCCGCACTTGTGACACCGACGTCGTACTTTTCACGCTTAAAAACGTTTTCATCCTCCATCGCACTTGTGCGCTTATCATATAAATTTCGGGTTTGGTATTTGTCAAATGCGCTCGTGGCGGTACTCAAAATGTCTTTAAACGGTTGCCAGCGTTCTCTCGGCGCCGGCGGCATAAATACTGGAGGCATGATTTTATCTCCTAAAAAGGCCACCACCACGGCGGCGAATTGTCATCGTAAAAGTCTTCCGCTCTGACGCCTTGCTCTCTCCCAAACTGTCTGTTACGCTCGGCTTCCCGTTCTCTCCAGGCTCTATCGGCTTCGGATTCTCCGCTTCTCCAGTTCCTATCGGCTTCGGACTGACCACCTCTCCATTCTCGGTCGATTGCTCCTTGGTCCGCTTCCCACGGCATTCTGACATTTTGCTGCCAATCTCTGCCTCTTCCGGGCTCCATTGCATTTGACCATCCTTGTCCGAGCCTTTCTTTATCATAGATGTTCCCAATAAGATTTTGAGCTTGCCCGGTTTTAGCTCCCGCCCCCCATGTTCCTAAACCGAGTTTCGAGCTTGTACCGAATTGAGTAGCACTTGACAACCGATCAGCCCCCCATTGGGCGGTATCGGCCAAACGCCCGGACCCCCATTGCTGTGCACCGGCCCTCCCAACGCCTCCCCATTGAGCGTTCTGAGCAAGCGACCTTCCGGTGTCTTGTTCCATAGCGGCTTTTGCACCCCCGGCCCATTGAGAGGCGTCTACAATCCGGCCTGACGCCGGCAAGCCAATATTTTGTGCAACTGACATATTTGCCTGCATCGGTCGCCAATATTCATTTTCTTGAAATTGCTGCCATCTCTGAGATCCGTAATCCTGTGCCGCCCGGTTGATCTCCTCGATTGTTGAAGGATCAAGGAATTGCCCTTTCACAGCGGCCATTCTCTGCATGTTTTGTGTCATATCCTCAAGTGGCGATTGATACGTCCTTGACTTTCTGAATTCTTCCATTGATGGAACGCCGGACTTTATCATGCCCATAACATTTTGGAGGGCCTTTTCACCAGCCATCCCGTAAGGACGCATTTCTTGGGTAACTTGCTGTAAAGCGGTTGTGACATCGCCCCGTCCTGTTGCGAGGGCTTGTTTGAGCGCTGCTTCTGCTTTTTGTTCGGCTTGTGTAAACTCGGCCATCATCTGATTCATGCCGGTTGTGATGTCGCCCCGCATTTGACCCATGCCTGTGGTAATATCGCCCCTCATTTGACCAACGCCGCGATTAATAGCGTTCATACCACGGTCCATTGTCGTGTCTATAACCCCGGTACTGTAATCAAAAACATTTCGGGCGTCCTGGTATGGTCCGGCATCTGTCTGAGGGATAGCTCTAGGGCTCAATGCGTTAGGCCCCGGCTCTCCTGTTTTCGGTGTTGCTCCTGGCGGAGCCTGAAAACCGCCGCTCTCTTGACGAGTGAAGGCGTTTTGCTGCGCTCCCGGTGGTGCTTGAAACCCGCCGCTCTCTTGACGAGTGAGAGTGAATTGCTGTTGAGGCGATTGATCCCACGACCCCCAGCCGGATGACCTGTCAACAAGTCCACTTGTAGCCGCGCCGGGCATGTTATAACGTTCGTACATTTCCTCTGCGGTCGGGGGTCCGGTTGGTGCAGGAGGAGCGCCTGGTGTTCCAACGCCACCGCCGCCGCCGCCCCTGGCTGCATAGGCTTTGCCTTCGTCACTTTTTGATAGCTCTCTAATTAACCAATTGTTATTCTGTGGGGTCGTAGGGTCTGAGCCGTATGTCGAGGCTTGTGAAATCCTGTCCTGGATCTCTTGTGCTGATGGGTTGCGCCCCAAAATCTGATTGAAATATTTTTTAATTGAGGCTTCCGTTATTGGGCTACCGTCATTCCCGGGCACTATCGCTTCGTATGTGCCACCTCCATCTGTTGGTGTTCCGGTTCCTTCTCCTGTAGGACCAACCGCACCGCGTCCACCTTCGAGCCCCTCTGCCAGCTTTATGATGCTGTCCGGCAACTCGCCCCTATTTGTATATTTCCTAAAGGCCTGTCGAGCTTGTTCCGGATTTAAAGAATATCGCCGCGCCCACTCTTTGTCTGACAGCATAGACCAGTCGCGTCCTTGTAAATTGCCAAAAACGTCCTTATTCAAACCTGTTGTATAGCCACTCATGGCATAGGATTCGGGAGTAGCATCGCCTCCGCCGCTGATGCTGTTGATTGCATTTCTCCAACCTTGATTTCTTACTTGGCTCTGCATGTTACTGGCCTGTTGATCTGAAAACCCTATGTCCTTGAGTCCCTTTGATAGGGCCGCATCCCTTTCCTTTCCCGTGGCATAGCTCCGATAAGCCGTATAAACAACACCGGCAATCGGGCTAATCACCCCGACTTTGGCAAAGTCTTTTAAGCCTTCTTTCCAGGTATAGCCGGCTTTCTCCCATTCCTGTATCATGTCATGGATATCATGGCCGGCCTGATTCTGTGTGTCCCAGGCTCCTGCAGGATCGTCAATACCGGTTTCCGGTTCTCCCCATCCGCTATCCTGTTGACACAAACCCACCGGCCCGGAATATTCAAAGGAGTCTTCCTCAATGGTCTTTCCGGTGTCCATGTCGAATCTTACATAATTGTAAATTTTCATGGTTTAATCCTATTTTGCTGATAGTGTTCTTGAGCCTATCGTATCTTTCTCGAGATGAAAGCCTATCGTAGCCATTACCGCGTCATCTCCATATGTGTCATCGCCGGTCGGTATCCTAAAGAACCGAAACAATAGTTGATCTTCAATTTTTCTTCCAGTTCCTGCAATAGTTCCTAACTCCGTTTGTTTTGTGTCCCATGCTACTCCCCCCGCAGCCGTTATGCCCGACACGGTTGTTTCGGCTGTTATAACCGCTCCATCTACTGCAAAGGCATACGTTAATTGCCATTTCACATCCCCTGCGTTCCCGGTCGAGGGCATCCAATGCACATGAGGCGTTATGATAGTTCCTTCTTTGTAAAAATGATCAAGCTCTATACTCCCAAATAATTGCTCTGTCGTTGCATTACCGTCAAAGCCGGGTAAATATATCGCCCCGCCATTAACCTGCACAAGATCAGGGGCCGTGGCCCCCTTGCCTAACGATACCCCACCAATATTGATGTCAACCCATGTGTCCTCAAGATCAATCGTTACTGATCCATCACCGTCATCGGCTACCGTTAAATGACCGTCTGTAGAAGCTATCCATGCCGTTAAATCGTCAACGTCCTCAAGGTTTCCGCTGGCGTCTGTGGCCACTATTCTTGAAGCTGCAAGGCCGGCGGTTAGAGCATTGTAAGCTTTTTTGAACAGGTCGAACCATTCTACAATTTCTTTATGAAAAAACTTGCCAAGCAGCGCATAAACGCGTGCTGGGAATGGTTTTATCGCCATTATTCATCCAGCCTTTCAGGATCGTGATTTGCCGCTACGACTACCCATTTTACAGGGTCAGTCACAGTCAATCGATAATTCCTTTGTCGATACTTCCCCTGCCGCCGCCATCTGGCAAGGTTCTTATAGTCTCCTTTTTTCCCGACTGATCGCCACAATTCATTGCTGAAAATGTGACCCCCATCGTTTGAATAATCTACCATAGCCATAGGATCGCTCCCCTGTCCTGTAGTCAACCCAACACCGGCCTCAAACTCGATCTCGAATACATGGTCAATTACCCTTTCGCGCTGGTTTTTAGAATGAAGGGTCGGAAACAAAAGCCGCCGTCTAATTCTGGTGCCGGCATCCGAATAAATCGCCTTATCCCACGAAAAGAGTTTACCGGTTTCATAATCGCCTATGACATGGGTATTATTAAAGAAAGCATAACAATTTGAACGATGCCTCTTATCAAGTCCGCTCGTTGTGTCCTTGCTGGTCATCGTAAACCAAGTATGCATCCCCGAAAGGTCACTCATCGAAACATCGTAAACAAAGGTCTTTGATTCAGACGGAAATATACAAACAATCCAGATATGACCCTGAATCTCACACGAAAACAATATGGCATCTGATACCGTAGAAAAAAGAGAAAATTGATAATCAATCTGTGGAGTATTCAGCTTTTGAGTCTCATGGCCGATCATCCGGGTTAATTCTCTGTTATCGTCTATCCAATACGGCACACCGTCCCACTCGGTTAGAGCCCCCCTTGCCAGTTCTCCCTTATCGATAAAGGCCCCCGGTGAGGTCTCAAAAGGGAAATTAGCCGCCGCTGTATTGTAATAGATATCGATATTCTTGTCCTTGAATACTAAAAGCTCACCCCGGGAAGAAAATACCCGTACAATATTATCGCTTGTTCGCCTGACGGTTGTAATGTCCCCGGCGTCCCTGGTCGTTGGGTCAAGCAAATTATCAATCTGCATCCGCTGCCCGTCTTTTTCGCTATAAATAGCAAATCCGTCCTGATGGGTTACTGATCCATCATTGGTGAATAATCCCGGTGTGGCAGCAAAGGTGTCTCCAGACGGTTCGTAATAATACGATAAGGATCCATCACATATTAAAAGATTAACCCCATCATCATCTAAATCGACCCATCCGCTAGCTGTTCCAATGATTCCCCGCTCTGTAGCCACCCATCCGGTTGTCACGCTGTAGAGCTTCGAACCCGCTATGGCATACAAGACCCCTCCAAACTCGTAAACGTTCCGGACGGGGTTATCTGCAAGCAAAGTGACCAATGCCGTGTCGAGCCCCGGAGTGCCGTATAATGCTATTACAGATTTCCCCTGCTCCTGGTCGTATTCCGGGAAAAAATTCTCGCAGATATTAGCATTTACATTCAGAGATTGCCCTGAAAAAGCGCCTCGTGGAAGCGGAACCTGCATTTATAATACCTCAATTACAGCGTTTCAATTCTCTCTTCCAAGAGCTGTTTGAAAGTGAGGGTTTTAATTACCGTGCCTTTATGTTCCTGATCTCCTATCGATACATAGCCTTTCCATTGCGTAGACCATTTCCATTCGCCATCATAGAATACCTGGCATTGGATATGATCCACGCCTTTTGATATGTTTAAGACTATAAATCTGACCAATAACTTTTTCTGATACGTCCACGCAGCACCTTGATATAATGCTCTGGGAACGCAATCGCCTTTAAATTCAGGTTTGTTGAATAGTCGCTTAAACCAACCCATCATTGATCTCCGTTATTGTCAGCAGGGAAATCCTTTTTCTTGTTCTTGGCTTTCTCGTTTCTAAGTTGCTTGATCTTGTATTTATATTTCCCATCAACTTTATGCTTGCTCATCTTTTCCAGCTTGGACGGGCTTGTCCAGATATAGACTTCAGCGGTTGGTGATTTGGTTAAAGATACAAGGGGAAGATTCACCCAACCATCGAATCCACCCTTTTGAATATCTCCGTCTTTATAGGTTAGAGCGATGTCTCCACCATTATCTGGTACTTCCATTATTGGCCGCATACCCTGCCATAAGCCGTTGACGAGGACTGCATTGGTGTAGTCAACAGGGACTTCGATTATGACTTTTGCTGCGTATGCTGGAATTGAGATTAGTAAGATTGAGATTATTAGGATTATAGTTTTCATTTTATTCTCCTCTGCCAAAGTTCCTATTGAAGCTGACGAACCGAGAAAGCCGTAACATCAGTTGTTCCAGCATCAGAATTCCGAATATATATATATTTAAAACTTGTCTCTCCTATCATATAACCGACAGCATCTTCCGCAATAGTTTGTCTTATATCTGTCACACCTGAATCTGTAGTTCCAACAGAGGCAGTTGAGGCGGAGGTTGTAAGCGTATTGGATGATCGATATATTTCACCAGCCGTAAGTACATTTTGATAAACTCCACCTGGCGCGTTTGTTGTAAAAGAATCTGCATCAGAAGCCGTTACATTCACTTTCGAAAAATCGGCATTGAAATTATAAGAAGAATAAAACTCCTCCCCATACCCCAACGGCTGATAATCAGTTTTCGTATTTGAAGCATCACCTGTTGTGAGGTAGCCCGACCAAGTATTATTAATCAAACTCGCATCTGTAATCGCCGTAGCCACCCCTACGATAGCATTATTATAAAACCACCACATCTTCCCTTCCGCTGCATCCCAAACCGTGAGTAGCTTTGCACCGTCAACGTAGGTTATCGATGTGGAAGTGAGCGAGGTGTCCGTCCCTGCAACTCGCTTGAATACGTTGAGCTTCCCGGCTGCCCGGCCGATTAGGACAAATACTCCGTCTGTTGAGGCTACGCTGTCATTCGCCATTAAGACGGTGCCGACCAGTTCGCCTTCGATTGTGGTGCCAGGGGTTAGCCAGTATCGGCCCTGCTGAAATCCGAGGTTCACCATTGACAAAACGGAGGGCTGAGATACTTCTTTTACTGATACGTCGTCTATGGAACCGATAAAGAAAATGTTTGCCAGCATGATTAGATTAGTATTGATGGGAACATATCCATATTTTATGTAAGTGTCGTCCGCTGTCTCTAACCCCAAACCCCCCGAAGACCCCAAAAACATCTGTACTGATCCCGCTGCACTATTCAATAGTGTATGAACGCCCTTGTTTAAGCCCCCTACTGTTAATATCGCTGATTCTGTTAAATTAGTAGTGCCGGGCTGCTCACCATCGCAATCAGCCGTTCCCGTAAGCGCCCCTGCACCATCAACTCCAGGATGCCATCCAGCTTCTTCGGTCCAACTTGTAAAGTCTGTTTTCTGAGCTACGTTACCGCCTGTTGTTTCCGCAGCACCAAAGCCTATGGTGTCAAGGGACGCTGTGTCCCATGTTCCTATTGCTTGAGATGAGAGTTCGAAAGTATCGCCGACATTGGATCTGAGCTTCCAGTACTCATTGTTCAACTCAGTCATTTCGGTCAATCCGGAGAAAAACAACACAGTTCCATCGACGTACCCATGACCGGCATTGAAAGTTACAATTCCGGGTGTTGCTTTTGTAATGCCTGTGACGCCCTTAGCAGCGGCCAGGGACGTGTTGGCAAATGCCCCGTCTGTGACAAGCTCCCCACCCAGGCTCTCAGTATGCCGGGCTGCACCGTCAACTCCGAGCCAGAGGTTTTCTACGGTGCCGGAGATGTCTTTTGCTGTGCCAGCATTATTATAAGATGCTAAACCATAAACAAATTGAAACGCGGTCGCAACAACCGTATGTGTTATTGTATCCACATCCCCTGCCCCTCCCGCGATCCTCAAGGCAGCAGTAGAATAAACTTCCGCAGTAAGGACTGTTCCAGCCCGCGATGAAGATATATAAACAGGATTTCCAAGAGTGTTGGTAGTACTTCCAGTCGAGATTGTGAGCGCCCCCCCATCAACATTGTAAATTCCCACACGATAACCAGCACCGATTCTACCAACGCCTAAAAAAATACAATCGCCATTCGCCGCATCTATATCGTATAAGTCATCGTCAGCATTAGATATAGCATCAAAATAAAAACTTGAGTTACCATCGGCTGTTATTGCAGTAACATTCACATCCACCCAATGCTCAAAATCTGTAATCGCCCCCGCTCCCTGATCAAACGTGACATAGTAATCCTCATCACGATCACCATCGGTCAGAGTGATTTTGCGCTCGGTGACTGTAACCTTTCCAGGGCCGTCGGTTTCGGAGCCGGTTGTGAAGTCTACGGGGTTTCCGGTTATGGTGCCGGTTGCGGAAACAATCGAACTCGGCCCCATTTCTGGCGTTCCGGTGGGAGTATGGGCGTCTATTCTTACACCGTTCGTATCGGTAAAGGC
>DRHF01000168.1 GCA_011049715.1 Desulfobacterales bacterium | reverse complement strand
AGATGTGTATAAGAGACAGGGTCGTTCCCTTCTTCGGTCTGCCCTTGGGATTGCCTGAAACACCTTTGGGGAAGGGCTTCCCTACTGTTTTATCTGCTGTTTTATTCTCGGTCTTGGGGGAAGGTTTCGCCATAGCGAAATCTACGGCTGAAAGGCGGGTCATTTCAAGGCTACTAGATTATGTCAGTTTGCCGACTTTCTTCCTTGCGCGGATGTAGCCTTAACTGTGTCAATATCGGAAACGCGTCGTTCGGAACGGCCTTGCCAATGCCTCTTGTCACGAGTCCATGTTTCGCCCTCATCTGACGTATAAACATCTGCGCCTCCCCAGCCATCCCGCCAATCAACAAACCCTTTTTCCGTTAACAGGGCTCGCCTTTCAGAAATCCTCCGCTCCTTCATCTCATCCCCCGTCATAGTAAAACATTTTATCTCCCGTGTGGTAAATCCAGCGGTATTCGCGGCCCCTGTGGTTTAAGTACATTTTATGCAATACCCTCTGAGATAGACCGGTTATTTTCGATACTTCCCTGAGTGAACACGGGAAAGTCTCTTCACCAGTTAACATTAAAGTGCGTAATAAAAGCCCTATAGCCCGTTTTCTGCTCCAGGTGTCCTTGGTGGTCTTGATGGTCTTTTTCCACCTTAGAACGTTGTTTATGCGGGTTTCCTGGCAGGATTTCATAGCCTCTTTAATAGTTCGGGGTTCTCGTAGATGTTGCCGATAACCTTAATATATTTCAAATCGTGGTGGGTCAAATAAGGATAAGCGTCCTTCCCCCATTTTGGGTATTTCTTGCGAAACGCGCAATCAACAAACACAACCTCAAAAACCGATGGATCATCCTCATAGCCTATTAAGTCAGATTCGTAAATCTCCACCCCGTTCGCTGTAATACCAGTGGAAAGCATCTCTGTTTTATCAAGGTCAACCTCCCAATGCTCATCAAGATACAGGCATTCATTGTCTTCTGTATTGTATACTAACGTATCCCCGTGAATGTATACGGGTGGGCCATAATAAACCATTCTCTTCTGTCGTTTGTCCCAGACTCTAATTTTTATCATATCATTCCCCCTTCAAGGCGACTAAAAACGCCACCGAGATTATAAAAAACACGCTAGCCCAGAACATCCTTGAGCGACTATCATATAATCCAACTGATCCCATATCCCGTTTGAACCAAGTCTCTTTTATAAGTGCTTGCCCACAAACCACTATCGCAACCCATGATAAAACTTTAAAGAAGACCAACCAATCAACCATCTTTATCCTCCTCTAAGTGTATATTAAGCACACCGTCGGCATCCATTTCAATGGCACCGGCCAGCTGCTCAAGTTCGTAAACTGGTATCTTGGGTGGGAGTAGGGCCATAATCGCTTCAACTGCGCTAGTCTGTCCCAATTCGCCATAAACGAGCTTAACCAGTATCTCCCTTAGTTTCGTTTCATCCATTGAATATTTCCCCCTGTTTCAGGTGTTTTTTCCATATCGGTTCAGTGTTGTAGATTTCCCACATTAGATTGGGCCATGCCACAGTAAATAAACCATCATGAAACCTGTTTCTCAATAAACCCAGCGATTCTCCGCAATCGTTTTCTCAGCCCCGTTTTATCTTCAGATTCTTTTACTTTGTCAGTAAGGGCCTCACGCCATAACCCCGGCTTAAATGCTTTCACCTGTTTTTCCGGCAAGCCCACCAAGCGGACTGTTCTGCCAGTCCACCGGCACACTACCCCAAAGCTTTCCTCTATCAATAAATGCCTGTTCTTTAGAGCCGTTATTCTCGGACGAACCAAATTCATGTCCCCATGCGGCGATCCGAAAAATGCGCGTAGAACATCCTTATCTGTCATGGGACCGTGAGCCTGTTCATAAATTGCTATTACCGCAGCCTCGCGCTTCCCCAGATCCAGTTCGTCATAGGCTTTGAGGGAGTTGGGGTGTATCATAAAGCCTCCATCTGCAATAACACTTTTTTACAGAGTTGCTTCAGGGTGATTTCTGCGGCCTTTTGTGCCTCTCGTTCGCTAGGAAATCTCTGCTCTTCCCCCACGTCCACGACGATTTGGAATTTCCAGCCATCGCCTTTAACGAAATCGCGTCGTGCAAAGAGGTGAACGCCCGCTACCTCTGCCTTCATCCCGATTATATCGCCGTCGATCCAGTCTAACATCGTTTTACCTCCATGTAGTGAATTACGTAAATGTGCTCACGCTTGCGCCGCTGCCATAACCTCAGCCGCCTTCGTAGAATCTTACGACACCCCAGAGATAGTTCTGGTTTCGCCAATGATTTCTCTAACGAGCTGACGATCAGTTTATAAATCGAAGTCGTTGCCATCACTTATCCTCCTGTGTCATTAAATCCATCTGTTTTGTTTTTGGCTGTTCAGGTGTGAAAAGTTGCCCCTGCCGCTCCGCCTGGTCTATCCGCTTACAGGCGATGTCAAAATATTTCGGCTCAATTTCGATGCCAATGAATTTGCGATCTAGATTCATGCAGGCTACGCCCGTGGTGCCAGAGCCCATGAATGGATCGAGAATGGTTTGGCCCTTGATAAACCCAAGACACCATTGCATTACCCTCAATGGCTTTTGTGTCGGATGTACAGATTTCTGGTCGTGAGCACTATCCCGGATTAAGCCCATCCAACGATAATCTATTCCCCTCACTGGCCTGTCCATATTTGTCCAAGCCATCTCGGCATGAGAGAAATCAGTTCCTTCCATACCTCTCGCCTTGTACCATACCAACCAACCACGAGAATCCGGCAACCGAGAAGCATAATTATTGCCGCCCCACCATATATGTTCGGAGCACACCCCGAGGAATGGGCGAGGATCGAAGTCAAGGCGGCCAGTATCACCCGTTAATTGATCTTCTGGGCCAAAGTTTCTATCACCAATGCTGGCTTTTGAATTATGCCTTTGGGGTTTATAACCGATCCCATACGGCGGATCAGTAACCACCGCATCCACCTTGCCCAGCGTCGGCATTATCTCCAGGCAGTCGCCCAGGTAAAGAGTGGCATCGCCTATGATTTCTTTTCTCATTGTGTCATTAACCGCTTACTAAGCAGCGGCTTTTTACAATCCTTCAATGCCTCTCGCGATTGAAATTCATGGGATTCCTTTTGCATTTGTGCAAGTCCGCCGCTTTCCCTAAAATTACGATACCCGGAATTAATTATTGCCCGGCCTAACAACCAGCAAACAATCCCCCCAGCGAGGATTAATAAGTTTCCGCAGAGTAAGTATTCATAGTCCATCTCATTGCTCCATTAACCGCTGCGCTAGAATCTTCAACGCCACTTTGTAGACGTTGATATTGTACTTTCGCTCGAATTTGTCGATGTCCGTGTGGATTTCCGCGTGATGCACCCTGCATAGCCATAGGATCGTAA
>DRHF01000167.1 GCA_011049715.1 Desulfobacterales bacterium | reverse complement strand
GAGCGCCGAGCAGGATATTGAATCGGTCGGCGGCTCAAACTCAGGTCAAAGCGGGTGTAAAACCGGAACTCGGCCGGTCTGTAAATATAATAACCGGGTCATTCGTCTTAAGACGCTTGAAAACAAGGCCTCGGAAGGTTCCGGCCAAACGCCCGCTAAGACCTTCAAACAGTGACCCGGCTGCCGATTAAAAACCCTGCCCGGCTTTGCAGATAAATCCATAGGTAAATGGCAACGGATGCCTAAATAATAACGCACTCATTAGTATCATAAATACCATATTTTCTCCTCTAACCGACGATCCTTATTATGGCCTCTTTCTCCTGCATGTATGACCGATAGGCAGCTATAATTTCTCGATAGGGTATTTTTGGTTTAAGTCGTTTCTTGTTGAGTTTGGCAATTTTATATGCCCGTGAATAGGAGCGGTACATCTCCTTTGCGGCAAATGAAAAACTGTGGTCATCGTCATAGATGTGGAGGGGCTCGGACCAGCACCCATTGAGCTCACAGATTTTTACCCCTCTGCCGGTCTTCAGTGAATCTTTATTTTTGATTTTAAAGTCGAATCGGCCGAAATAAAACTCACTTTCCGCTGAACACATCTCATTCATCCACTCTTCCATTTCAGGGGTAATTTCATGGTTTCGATCTTTAAACACACACCCATAGGTGTGGCTGGCCTGGACAAGAATTGGATACTTTTCTCCTGACTTTGGTATATAATCAAGATTTTTAGCATGGGCGACCAGGTTGTTTTTATTATATTTTATGTCCGGGTTAAGTTCAATTAAATCACTTACGGTTTTGCTGCCGTCCCCTATAACAAAAGGAATAAGTTTCTGGCTTAAGGAGACAACGTTTCCCTTTTCTTTGTTTGGAAACTTGCAAAAAAAAATAGCGTATTCAAGGGGGAAATCACAATACTCCTGGAGCATATAATCGCATGGCATTATTCTTAAAATTTCATCTAAATTTTTAGCGGAATCAATCCTTATCACCCCTATACCCACCACACCGCGGTCTGGTTTTGCAATGACCGGTAAAGAGAGCTTTTCAATAAATGATAGGGCCAAGGCTTTTCTTTCTTCAAAGGATAGTTTTTGAGGAATAAGGACTTGGGGTAAATACTGATCTGTTGTTTTAAAATGGTCAAGAACTTCTATTTTGGATGCGGCAGATAAACCACCTAATGGAAAGGTGGGGTTGGTTAATACAATATGGAAGGGATTGAGACCTTTTGAAAAGGCCAGAGCAGTGCTCATCAGATGAATCCCAACATATAGATATCGGCTTTTTGTGTAGTGCCATCTATACATTAGAGGTCCGCTTTAATTTAATTTGCTTTATTGAATTAACGAGATAATTTAGAAAAATTTTCATTAATACCCAAGGGGAAATGGTCTCATGCCGTTTGTAAATTTCAGAAAGCATGGCAAAATTGAAAAGCGCTAAACCGAAAATAGTCGATGCGGTAAGAATAATATTGGGCGTGCCTGTTAATATGTGGATTGATGTTCCCACGGTTGTCGTCAGAAGACTGGGCAAAATGATAGACAACCTGCGACTCCTAATATAAAGAAATTCAAAAAAACTCGTATTGATTCCAACCATAAAAAAGGAAATCAGTGATTGCCGCATGCCCGCTGAGATTCCTTCGATAAAGCCGGCGCTCACATTTGCTAAAAACACATAAAACGCCATTTTTACGGCACCCAAAAAGGCATGCGAGAAGTTGAAGGAGTAAAGAACTTTCCTTAGGATCGGAAAAAACCTTCTCAACCGGTTATGGTATTCTTTAATGGCTAAAGGAAAGGCATTGAGTTGTTGGTCAAATGCATCATCCCATCTGAGTTTTAAAGCGGTAAGCCGGGCTTGATGAGACATTTTTTTTCTAAGTTCCGGATCTTTTAGTTTATTAACCGCCAGTTCAAAATCTTCGTTTGTTGATACCAGGAAACCGTTTAGGCCGTTATCGACCCTGTCTTCCACTCCTGCATCTTTGTACGCGACAACGGGAAGACCACAACTCAGTGCTTCGGAAACAACATTTGCATAGGCATCTGTTTTTGATGGAAAAATAAAGATGTCAGAAGCACTATATTCTCCAGAGAGCTTTTCATCCTGAAGATTTCCTTTGAATTCTGCAAAGGGAAGCAATTCCTTGATTCGATTTAAATAACTTCCTTCTCCGACGATGGTGAGGCTAAGATCATTGTATTTGCCAAGGAATGAGAGCTTTTCAAGATTTTTTTCCGGTGAAACCCTTCCTACATAGATGAGTCTCAGTTTTGAGTTGCTTTTTTTTAAAGGCCGAAAAAATTCGGGTCTATCCGGATTTCCCAACATGAATTTAATCAATAATTACTATTAATTGAGGGAATTCAGTCGAAAATCAATCTGTGCGAGAATGGGCCCCTATTGAGCTCGTCGGAGCACAGGTTGATTTTTCGACGGGTTGT
>DRHF01000166.1 GCA_011049715.1 Desulfobacterales bacterium | reverse complement strand
GTCGACGAAAATGCTTTACAGGCTGTCGCTCCTTCGCTCTTTTTTAACCGCTCAATCAGTTCATGAACCACGACTTTCGTGTCTCCGTTCAATATTTCCCCTTCTCGTTTGAATTTGGGGGCAAAGGTCTTAATGACGTGGGTCAGAGAACCCTCCAGCCCGACCTGCCGGGTTTGAACGCCGATATCCGCTGCATTCCAAACCTTGATCGGTGCTTTTTCTCTGCATGCATGAATCAGTCGATCCATCATCGGATACCGCGGGAGGTTTAATTCGCCGATTACCGTCAGCAGCGCCGGAAGTGTACATCGAATCTGTTCATACCCGTTTTCGAGGCGCCGCTTTGCCGTGATGGTCTTTTTTTTCACCTCTTCAATATCACAGACATAGGTCACCTGAGGAATCCGGAGGTAGTCGGCCACCTGGGGTCCGATTTGCGCGGTATCACCGTCAATGGCCTGGCGACCGCACAAAATCAGGTCAAACAGCCCTATTTTTTCTATTGCTTTTCCCAGGGTAAAAGATGTGGCCCATGTGTCGGCACCGGCAAATGCCTTGTCTGACAGAAGAATTCCTTCGTCAGCACCCATTCCGATCGATTCTGACAGCACATCGATCGCTTGCATCGGACCCATGGAGAGAACAATCACCCTGCCGCCCCGGCCTTCCTTTAGCCGGACAGCCGCCTCAATGGCATGCCGGTCATCCGGATTGATGATGCTCTCCAGGCCTTCTCGAATCAGGTTGCCTGTTTTTTCATCGAGCTTGACATCCGTGGTGTCGGGAACCTGTTTGGCCAAAACGACAATTTTCATCTCCTTTTCTCCCATACCCTTTTGACAGTCTCGAAAAAAGTCATTTGCGAACGACTTTGAGCATTTTGGGATAAAGCGTTTTGATCCGCCGCAGGCGGATCTAAACGCCCCAAAATGGTCATTCAGAGAGCAATATGGTCTTTTTACGAGACTGTCATTTATATATAACCGTCTTCTATCGCCCCCCAATCATATGATGCCTTTCTCTTTGAGGCGTGAAATCGATTCATCGGAATACCCCAGCACCTGACCGAAAATCTCCTGATTTTGTTCTCCAAAGCGCGGCGGAAATGAAAGATGGCGGTCATTTTCTTCAAGAAACGGCGTCATGTGTGGCGGCGGCGCCAGCGTAACCTGGGTGCCCGTGACAGGATCCCGTGTAAACAGCAGCCGTTTTTCAACCAGTAGATCTTTTCCGACCTCTGAAATGGTATTTATTCTACTGACCGGGACAGTGATCCGATTAAAAAGATCGATTAGTTCTTCTGAAGTATATTTGCCTGTAATTTCATTTATGGCTTTATTCAACAGTGCAACATCACGAATTCGGCCCTCATTTTTTTCATATTCGGGCCTGTCCAGAGCGTTGAACATTTCCTGGGAAACCATCGTTTTCCACTGCCGATCATTCCCAATAGCCAGATATACAAAACCATTTTTTGTTTTGTAAACTGAGACCGGACTGAAAAACTCATGGGTGTTTCCACGGCGGGTGCAATGCATCCCGAAGCTTGAGCTCAATGAAATGGGAGTGGTGAGCCAGGAAACGGAGGATTCAAACATCGACAGGTGAATACAGCTCCCTTTTCCGGTGACCTCGCGCTTAAACAGGGCTTTCATTAAAAGTCCGTAGGCATGTTCGCTGGTCCCCATGTCCGGAAGGGGGATACCGGTTACCTGAGGGTCTCCACCCTCTTCACCGGTCATTTCCATCAGTCCTGATCGGGCCTGCAGGATTGGGTCATAGGCCGCTTCATTGCTGTCCGGCCCAAACCCGGTCACACCCAGCCAGATCAGTTCCGGTTTTAAAGACTTGAGAGTATCGTAATCAATCCCCAATTTTTTGTAATTTTTCGGAAGTTGATTGGTTGTGAAAATATCAACATTGAGTTTCTCGATGAGCAACCGGAAAATCTTTTGACCATCCGGTTCGGCCAGGTTCAGGGTCACCGCTTTTTTTCCTGCATTGATGCACAAAAAATAGGCGTTCATCCGTTCCTCGCCCAATACATTTCCACCGATCATCCGGTTGGGGTCCCCATAAACCGGGTGTTCCAGCCGGATGATCTTCATGCCGTCCTGGACGAGTCTAAACGTCAGATACGGTACAACCGTTGCCTGTTCAAGGGACAATATGGTGATGTTCTTTAAAAATTCCATTAAACCTCCTGCTTCGAATCGGTAAGAAGCGGCTTGCGAATCTTTCCCAAAGCGGTGCGCGGAAAATCTTCACAAAAGGTAATCTTTTTCGGCCATTTATACTTCGCCAGCCTTCCCTTACAAAAAGCGATCAGATCCTCCGGCCGTAATTCCGAGGCATTGTTGCAGGTGACAAAGGCATGTCCCACCTCACCCCAGACATCGTCGGAAACTCCCACCACGGCAGCCTCCCTAACCTCCGGATGTGTTCTGAAAACAGCTTCAACCTCCGCCGGATAAATGTTTTCACCCCCGGAGATATACATATCGCATAACCTGTCGACCAGATAGAAATATCCGTCCTCATCCATGCGAGCCAAATCACCGGTATGAAGTCTTCCGTTACGAAGCGTATCTCCGGTTTTCACCGGGTCCATCCAATACTCCTTCATCATGATCGAGCCCTGAACCACGATCTCGCCGACTTCACCCGGCTTCACACCCCGCCCTTCCTTGTCGACAAGGGCCACCTGGGCGTGAAAGACCGGTCTGCCGATGGTACCGGGTTTGCGAAGCGAATCCTCCTCAGACGCCCACAGCAGAATCGATGTTTCGGTTTGTCCCATAACCTGACGAAGGGGAAAACCGGAATCTTTGCACTCTGCCAACAACTCGGGGGTTGTTTTTTCCCCGCCAATGGCACAGACCTTCAGAGAAGAAAGATCGCCCCTTTGTGCCGGATCGACCCTCAGCAGCGCCCGGTATACGGTCGGAACCGCCAAAAATTTAGTGACACCGAATTTTGGGATATCCCGATAGGTTTTGATCGGATCGAACCTGGGGTGAATGATCAGAGTTGCCCCTTTATAAAGGGTTGGAGAGGCCTGTATAAAAAGCCCTCCGGAATGAAACAGCGGCAATATGGCCAGCATGACATCATCAAAGTGGAGTTTAAAGAATATCTCCGCATTTAAACAGTTGAAAAAGGTTTTTCGATGTGTCAGCACAGCCCCCTTTGGCTGGCCGGTTGTCCCGGAAGTGTACATGATCACCTGGGGCTCCAGGGGATCCGAAGGGCCTAAATATTTGGTGAGAAAAGGGGTTTTCCCGTCAAACAACAACGTCTCTGCCGCATAATCGATAGCCTTCATCGAATCGGCAGGTTGTCCAACACAGCTTAACATTATCGGAGAACGCATCATTTTCAGCTGAAGACGGTTCACAATGGACGAATAACCGCTGCCGAACACAAAGAGCCTGGGACGAGCATTCTGAAGGATATAGTCGAGTTCGGGCTCCGCCAGCCTGAAGTTGATCGGAACAAAAATTGCACCCAGTCTTGAAGACGCCAGGTAGAGTTCGATAAACTCAACGCAGTTTTCGAGCATCACCGCCACCCGGTCTCCCTTTTCGATACCCAAATCCTGGAGCCAGCAGCTCGTTCGACTGGCCCTTCGATGAAGATCCAGATAGCTGATTTCCTGTTCTTCGAACCGGATGGCCGGTTTATCAGGGTGAAGTTCACTCCATCGCTGCACCCACCATGAAATGTTCATCGACTTAATCATCTTCTATTGTATACAGTATACAACCAAAAAATGTCAAGAGATGTTTTTCGATTTTGTGACTCGATGTCCGCACCCTATGTTTTATAAAAACTCGAGTTAATATCTTTGATAGTCTCGTAAAAAGTCGAAAGGCGCACAATTTGACGTAATGCCCTAATAGCTAAGTATTGATAATAATTCGCAATTCCTGAATCCCTAAATTCCTAAATCCATGTAAAAAGTCCTTTTTACATGGGCATCATCTTTCGCTTGACAACAATTCGGTATACGGTATACAGAATGAAAAGCACGACCGTCTAAACAACAACATCGATCGACTCACCGGATATTGGAGAATGTTTATGGATGTAAAAAGAAAACTCTACCCGTCCTCACTCAATCCTTTGCTGATAGAACCGACTCGCCCCCTTCCAAAGGAAATCGCCGTTATCGGGGCCGGCACCATCGGCCCGGATATTGGATATTATTTGAAAAGCGCCCTGCCCTCCTTAAAGCTTTACCTGCTGGACATCGCCGAGGAACCGCTCAAACAAGCAGAGGAGCGAATCTCGAATTACGCGAAAAAAGCGGTTGCCAGAAAAAAGATGGATGAAAATAAGGCCAAAACGGTTTGCAGCAACATCGTGTATACGACCCAATACCAACAGATAAAGGATTGCGATCTGATCATCGAAGCGGCAACTGAAAACATCCCCTTAAAACAAAAAATCTTCGACACGGTCGAAAAGATTGTCGGTGATGAAGCGATCATCACTTCAAACACCAGCTCGATTCCTGCGGACAGACTTTTTAGCCGGATGACCAAACCCGAACGGACCACTGTCACCCATTTTTTTGCACCGGCGTGGCGGAGTCTTCCGGTGGAGGTGATTCGTTGGGCCGGCAGCAGCCCAGAGACGGTCGATTTTCTCTTTTGGTTTTTTGCACATACCCGGAAAGCGCCGATCATAACGGATAATGCCATCTGCTTTGTATTGGATCGAATCTTCGACAACTGGTGCAATGAAGCGGCCCATCTGCTGAACGATGCTTCGGCGAGCCAGATTGACAAGGTCGTGGAGGCGTTTGCCTTTGCCGGACCCTTTTTTGTATTAAACATGGCCAACGGCAATCCCATTATCATTGAAACCAACAGCCTTCAGATGGAGGAAGGAGATCACTACCGGCCGGCGGCCATCTTGGGTTCGGTTGAAAGTTGGCTCACACACCGTCCGGGAAGCGAAGTAGAAGTCCCCGATGATATCGCCGCTAAAGTACGTGACCGGATGCTCGGCATTCTCTTTTCCCAGAGTTTTGACATCGTTGACAGGGGCATCGGAACAAAGGAAGATCTGAATTTCGGATGCCAAGTCGCTTTGGGATTTCGACAGGGCCCGCTCGACATCATGCAAAACCTGGGTGAGGCTGAAGTCAGCCGGATTACAAAGAAGTTCGAGAGCGAAAGGCCCGGCTTTCCCGGGCCCGCAAAACCCTTATCGGTCTATGTCGACTTTAAACGCCATCTGCTGGTCGACGAAGTGGACGGCGTCAAAATCATCACGATCCGACGGCCCCAGGCGATGAATGCGTTGAATGATGAAATAATGGATGAAATTCTGGCGGTGCTGCAGGCGCACGCAGAGGATCCCGCCGTCAGCGGTTATGTTATCACCGGGTATGGAAATCAGGCCTTTTCCGCCGGAGCGGATATTGGTAAATTCCCTGAAATGCTCGGTAACAGACAGGCGTCGATTCAGTATGCAAAAGATTGCGCCCGGGTGCAGCTATATTTGGATCAGATGGACAAGCCGGTGGCGGCGGCGATAAATGGTCTTGCCCTCGGAGGGGGTCTGGAACTCGCTATCCGGTGCCACAGTGCGGTTGCCTCGCCCGATGCGAGGCTGCAGTTTCCTGAAATCACGCTCGGTATTTTGCCTGCCATCGGCGGATGTGTTGTCCCCTATCGAAAATGGCCTAAGGGCGCGAGGGTGTTTCATGAAATGATTACCCTGGGAAAATCGATTACATCGAAGGCTGCAGCGGAAATCGGAATCATAAAAAAAATCACAGCCGGATACATTGCGCTGATACGGGAAGCGGTGGCGGAGGTGAATCGCCTTCAGGGAAAAATCGAACGTATTCTCGATGGAAAGATTGAAATTCCCGACATTACGATCCCGCAGAATCCGATGGCCGGGGATCTCGTCCTGAGCAAGGAAGCTGTTTCACAGGCGGTGAAGACGATTAGAGACGGAGCTGCTTCAAAAAGTTTTGCAAAAGCCCTCGAAATAGGTTACGATGGGTTTGGTGAAATGGCATGTATGGATGCCGCAAAAGAAGGCATCTCTGCATTTCTCGAAAAAAGAACACCGAAATACATGAGGTGAAGACGTCTGTCATTAAAATCCGATATCAAAAAGGATAACGGTTCGCAATAAAAAAATTGCCGCCAACGGTAAACCACAAACAAAAAAATAGGAGGAATTATGAAAACCAAAAAGATCTTTCTGCCCGAATCTGAAATCCCGCGACAATGGTATAATATCGCAGCGGATATGCCCACCCCCATGGAACCGCCCCTTCATCCGGGAACCGGTCAGCCGGCCGGCCCGGAAGACTTTGCGCCGATTTTCCCCATGCCGCTCCTCGAACAGGAGATGAGTCAGGATCGGTTCATCGACATTCCGGAAGCGGTCCTGGAAAAATACCTGATCTGGCGACCGACGCCTCTCTACCGGGCGTATGAGCTTGAAAAGCACCTCGACACCCCTGCTAAAATATACTTTAAAAATGAAGGGGGCAGCCCGGCCGGAAGCCACAAACCCAACACTGCCATCCCCCAGGCCTATTACAACAAAATTTCCGGAACAAAACGGATTACCACCGAAACCGGGGCCGGCCAATGGGGAAGTGCGATTTCCATGGGCTGTAAGATGTTCGATCTGGAGTGCAAGGTCTTTATGGTAAAGGTCAGCTATAATCAAAAGCCCTATCGCCGCATGATGATGCAGACCTGGGGAGCCGAGTGCGTTCCCAGTCCCAGTTCGGAAACTGCAGCCGGGAGAAAAATTCTTGAGCAGAATCCGGATTCTCCGGGAAGCCTCGGGATCGCTATCAGTGAGGCGGTGGAAGCAGCGGTTCAGGATGAAAGCACCAAATACTCGCTTGGGAGCGTCTTAAACCATGTGATGCTCCACCAGACCATCAACGGCCTCGAATGTCAAAAGCAGATGGCGCAGACCGGAGACTATCCGGATGTCATCATCGGGTGTGCGGGTGGCGGCAGCAACTTTGCCGGCCTGGCCTTTCCCTTTGTGCGTGATAAGATCAACGGGAAAGATATCGATATCATTGCGGTTGAACCCACTTCCTGTCCCACCATGACCCGAGGGCCATTCGCCTATGATTTCGGGGACACGGTTCAGATGACGCCTCTGCTTGCCATGAATACCCTGGGACACTCCTTTGTGCCGGAACCGATTCATGCCGGTGGTTTGCGTTATCATGGGATGTCGCCCCTGGTTAGCCAGCTCCTTTTGGATAACCTCATTCGGGCGGAAGCGATTCCGCAGCTGGAAACCTTTGAAGCCGGAGTCACGTTTGCCCGAACCGAAGGCTTTATCTCAGCGCCTGAGACCGATCATGCAGTCGCCGTCGCCATTAGAGAAGCTGTCAAGGCCAAAGAAGAAGGGAAAGAAAAAACGATCCTCTTTAACTGGAGTGGACACGGACTCGTCGACATGGCAGCTTATGAAGCCTACTTTGCCGGCAAACTGCAGGATCATGAACTGGCCGAAGATGAGATTCAGCGCGCCCTGGCAGATATCGCTCCTCTTCCAAAACCCAAACAGTACACCGGCGCTTAAACGCCAATCGCTGATATAGATCACCTGGAGACCCCCATAAGCGCTAAGTTATTTTTAAGCTGGAGGACTGTGGAAGGTTAATTGAAATAAAATGAACATCGAACATCGAACGTCCAACATCGAATCCTCCAAAGGCGGACAAGTGTTGAATGGGAAAAGATGAAGAAACAGACTTATGACCTAGAAGAAAGGCTGCTCGAGTATTCGGTGAGAATCATAAAGATCGTTGAACAGCTACCAAATACCAGAGCAGGCACCCATGTTGCGGGCCAATTGTTAAAATCGGGAACTTCAGCTTATCCAAACCATGGTGAAGCCCAGGCAGCGGAGTCCCCAAAGGACTTTATCCATAAGCTTCGTATCTCATTAAAGGAACTTAGGGAGACCCAGAGATGGTTAAAACTTATCCAGCGTGTACCACTAATTAAAAAACCTGAACTACTAAGTGATATTTTAGAGGAAACAGAAGAATTAATTAAGATTTTCGTTACGAGTATCAAAACGGCTGAAAAGAAACAGAAATAGGTATTCAATGTTCGGTATTGGATGTTTGTTTTTCATTCGACGTTGGATGTTCGATGTTCGATGTTCGACGTTAATCTTTCAAAACAACCCTGTACAACATAAATGTAATCTGTGAATGTTTGCAAAACAACTTAGCGCTTGTGCTGGAGACCCCCCGGGTCTCCAGGTCCATCCTTAAAAAGACTCGCAATGATAAAAAAATACACCGCTCCGCCGGATACCGTAAAAATCCGATGTCCCCGTCTCGGACACCAGATTTCCTTTTCATACTGCCGTCGAGAAAATCAGGGGCTCCCCTGCTTTAAAACCCTCGATTGCTGGCATCCTCATTTTTCGATTGCGGAATATTTAAGGAAAGAACTGACGCCGGAACAGTGGGAGACGGTGTTTATGAACAGACCGAAGCAGAAGATGCTTTCCCTGTTGGATATGATCGAACAGGCCAAAGCATCCAAAAAGGGGACCGGAGGTTAATTATGCTGCTCGTCATGAACATTAACAACACCAATACCATGATAGGATTGTATCAGAATAAAGAGTGGATTGCCAACTGGCGCATCGCCTCTGACCGGGCAAAACTGCCGGATGAATACGCCATGTTGATACGAAGTCTTTTCGAATATGAAGGTCTTAATTGGGAAGAAATTTCAGGAGTAGCGCTGTCCAGCGTGGTGCCGCCGTTGACTACCTCTTTTGTAGAGATGTGTCAGCGATTTCTCAAGCACGATCCTCTGGTAGTTGCACATGATATCAAAACCGGAATAAAGGTCCTCACCGATTACCCGGCCGAGGTCGGCGCCGACCGTATCTTGAACGCCCTGGCCACACACCGACTGCACGGCAGCCCGGCCGTGGTCGTTGATTTTGGTACAGCCACTACTTTTGATGCGGTTTCTGCTGATGGTGACTATTTGGGCGGTGCGATCGCGCCTGGGCTGGGCATTGCGGCTGAGGCGCTATTTAGCCGAACCGCTAAATTGCCACGCATTGAGTTAGCTGCTCCGCCTAAGGCTATTGGGCGTAATACGATTCATTCCATGCAGTCAGGTCTTGTGTTTGGCTACGTAGGGCTAATCGAAGGACTGGTAACCCGCATCCGCGCAGAACTGGGTGGACAGGCCAAGGTCATTGGTACCGGGGGGCTGGCACCCTTGTTAGCAAAGGAAACAAGCATTATTGAAATTGTAGATCCAATGTTGACCCTTGAAGGATTGCGGTTGATGTATGAGTTAAATCGCGAATAGTAAGCGCCATGACTGAAATCCGGTTGTTTAAAAATATAAATGTCGTGCTGGGGGTATCCGGCGGAATAGCGGCTTACAAAGTGGTCGATTTAACCAGTCGCCTGGTCAAAGCAGGGGCTATCGTTGACGTTATCATGACGGAGGCAGCTACCAAATTCGTGGGGCCGATCACCTTCCAAGCGCTCACTCACAGGCCCGTGGTTACCGAAATGTTCTCCTTGTTGCAAGAAACCGAAATCGGTCATGTGTCGTTAGGCAAACAGGCCGACATTATGATTGTCGCACCTGCTACTGCCAACACCCTGGCCAAACTCGCTCACGGGTTATCTGACAATATGCTTACCACCACCGCCCTTGCCTGCCGAGGTCCTATTTTGCTGGCCCCCGCAATGGAAACCGGAATGTGGAAAAATCCAGCCACCCAGGCCAATATTGCTCTACTGCAAGAACGAGGAATGCATATCATTGGACCAGAGGAGGGAAGGCTGGCTTCCGGGGCTGACGGGCTCGGGCGAATGGCTGAATCGGATGAAATTTTCGAAGCCTGCCGCTGGTTGTTGGGTCGCAATGGAACGCTGGCCGGTTGTCAGGTCGTAGTAACTGCAGGTGGTACCCGGGAACCTTTTGATCCAGTACGATTTATAGGTAACCGCAGCTCCGGCAAGATGGGCTTTGCATTAGCAACGGTTGCTCGGGACCGAGGCGGAGATGTGACATTGATCCACGCTCCGACCGCATTGTCCCCGGCATATGGCGTGCAAAGTATTCCGGTTGAAACCGCCCTCCGGATGCACGATGCTGTAATGGATAAAATTTCTACCAGCGATGTTTTGCTCATGGCCGCAGCCGTGGCAGATTATCGACCGGCTTTGCTTGCCGAGCAGAAAATTAAAAAAAACGAAGGCAGTCGCTTTGTTGAGCTGGTCCGCAATCCGGACATTCTCCAGGAGGTGGCAAATCGGCGAGAGACAGATAACCGGCCCCGGCTCGTTGTCGGATTTGCTGCAGAAACGGAAGACCTGCTGGAAAACGCACGCAAAAAACTGGCTAGAAAAAGGCTGGATCTTATGGTCGCCAATGACGTGTCGGCAACCGACAGCGGCTTTGCCGTAGACACCAATAAAGTAACCCTACTGGACACAAAAGGAGAAGCCACTCCCTTGCCGCTGCTCTCCAAAAATGAAGTGGCCGAAAGAATAATTGATGTCGTCGTGGCAATACTGAAAAAAAAAGACAAAATGGGGAAGTAGAGACTTACGAAAGTGGAGGGATAGACAATGCGATATGTGATGAAACGGATAATGAGCGGAACGCTGATGTTATTGGCATTGAGCTTTGCAGCCGGGACCATGGCACAAGAGGCGAAACGATCCATCACGAACATCTCCGGCGATCTCTATCGCTTCCAGAATAATTTTCACTATTCGGTCTTTTTGGTGACGTCGGAGGGGATCATCGTTACCGATCCCATCAACGCCGAGGCCGCAAAGTGGCTCAAATCCGAGCTCGCGAAGCGCTTCAATAAGCCGGTCAAATATCTGATCTACAGCCACGATCATGTGGATCACATCTCCGGCGGCGAGGTATTCGCTGACACGGCGATAGTCGTCGCGCACGAGAATGCAAAGGCCGACATCATCGGCGAACACCGTCCGACGGCCGTACCTGACCTCACCTTTTCCGATCAGATGACCATCGAGCTCGGCGGCCAGACCGTCGAGCTCACATATGTTGGCCGAAGTCATTCCGACAACATGATCGTTATGCGCTTTCCGGCCGAGCGAGTTTTGTTTGCCGTCGACTTCATCCCGATCAAAACCGTAGGGTGGAAAACCCTAACGGATGCCTATATCCCCGACTGGAGTGAGGCCATCAAACGCGTAGAGGCTATGGATTTCGACACTCTGGTGCCCGGGCATGGTTCCATCGGTGTCAAAGCCGATGCAGCTGCATTCCGGGGTTACATGGAGGCACTTTATTCTGCTGTTTTGCAAGCGGCGCGAGACGGGAAAACGTTGCAACAAATGCAACAAAACATTCGATTGGATGAGTATAAAGAGTGGTTTGAATATGAGGAGTTCTTGCCGCTCAACATCGAGGGTATGTACAACCAGATCGTGCTACACCGCCGCGGCAATTGAACGTGGGCCCTTGGGGGCGCTCATTGGTATATTGGTTCAAATAATCGCCTGAATATTACTAATAAGTGCGTTATTATTTAGACATCCGTTGCCATTTACCCGGGGATTTATCGCAAAGGCGGGCAGGGTTTTTAATCGGCGGTCGGATCACTGTTTGAAGGTCTTAGCGGACGTTTAGCCGGAACCTTCCGAGGCCTTGTTTTCAAACGTTTTAGGACAATGACCCGGTTATTATATTTTCAGACCGGCCGAGTTCCGGCTTTACACCCGCTTTGACCTGAGTTTGAGCCGTCGACCGATTAAATATTCTGCCCGACGCTCGGGTCGAAATAAATATGGCTTCATTAGTAATAACTTATATTGCCACAAATCCAAAAGTATTTCAAGATATGTGATATTGCATAAGAGAATATGCAATAATCCAATGGGCGGTTCCGACTTACATTAACTTATTGGTATTCTTTTGAATATTGCCATAGTGCCCGGTCCAGTGTCCGCATGTCAACATGATTTCGCCGAGCAATTTTCCTGCAGAATTCAGTGTGCAGAGCGCCGGGTGCCTGTCTGCGTGCGGACGCGCACAGGCAGACATCAATGCGGGCTTGACGTGGCATGCGTTTCAAACACCACTTTCGTACCTATTTGTCAACAAAGAAACAACGTCCCCTTGTCCTTCAGGATTTCAAACCTTGCACACTAAGGCGAAAACTTTATCTCCGGATTTTTTGGCCTCCACTATAACCTTAGCATCATTCAGACGTCCCTTCGAATGTTCCCACAAGGATAAATTCTCACATTCTGACTGCGTTTCACCAATATTTGTCAAATCCTCATATACCTTGAAAATTATAGACTCTTCAGGTATTCGCATATTTTTATGAATGCGCAAACCGGTATCTGCAGCCTTTTGACTGGGAATCACTTCAAGAGCTCTCAGTTTCGGTTCGATATTCAGATTTTTGTCTGCGAATAAACCCATCTGCCTTGAATTTACTAATCTTTCTTCGCTTTTTTTATAACCTAATCCGGCGATCACAAGAAGCTGGGGAGCTGGAGCCTGCCTTATCGCGCCGCGAAGCGTCGCCTCCCTGCTGGCTCCATCACAAACAGTCATCCTAAGGCTTTCAACAGCTGAAAAAGATAGTCTGTTGTCTTGGGCAATCTCCCTTTCCAGAGCTGGGGAAAATATTTTTTCATAAAACGCAAGATCACCTGCAACTCTATCGACAATTTGTTCTTCCAGGGCCTTTTTAAACACGGGTGTTCGACGGAATTGGAAGGTCATTTGAGTGGGCGGAGTAGTAAGTAAATGACCCACTTCATGCCATTTTGAAAAATAAGCCCGCCAGACCTTGTTGCCGCGGCAGTTGATCACAGCCACATATTTTGGTTCCCACGGTTTAGCATGGTTCAGACGAACCAATATACCATCAGTTTCATTATCCAATTCCCGGTGAAGATTGCTGAAAATAAGTTCCCCTTTTTCTGTATACTTATGGGCAATTCGGGACAAATCTTCATCATCGCGAACCTCTTCAAATTTCATTTGTAAATGGGAGCTCACCACATTAAGTAGCTGGTTTAAGTCCTTAATTTCGCCGAAAGCGGTAGTAATGCTTTTCACCTTCCTAAGGCAATAGTTCCTGATGGCCCTTTCAGCGTTGTGGTGACGCTTAAGACCTAAATCATCTGCAATTTTAATTACGATCGGCGAATCTTTTAGTTTCATATTACTCCAGATACGGTTTTAATGATTCATACATCTTTTTCCACTTATCTTTTGTCATGAGCGTATTTATTTTAGTGCTCCGCCTGGCTATAAGCGATTGCTGTGTATTCAGAAGCGTAATAGTTCCCCTGTATGTCAGACCGTGTTCATCCGCCATTTCAGATAATTCGGGGGGTATTTCAATCGGTTTTGTCGTGTCGCTATTTGAAAGTGGTTCCCCTTTCATCAAATAGTCAAGAGAGGCATTCAGAGCGTTCGCAATCTTGAGTAGTTTATCTCCGCTAACGTCAGATTTGTGGTTCTCGATTTCGCTCAGAAAGCTTTTACTGATCTGGGTTTCTTTGGCTAACCGGTCCTGCGTCCACCCCAACGACTGCCTTATTT
>DRHF01000165.1 GCA_011049715.1 Desulfobacterales bacterium | reverse complement strand
TATTTTTCCTCATGTTAAATATTCTCGTTTTCTAGACAATTTGAATCTTCTATATACAAGAATTAAAACCAATAATAAAAAGACAGCTCCTATTCGAAACTCTGTACCAAGAATATAATCCGCAAATTCCTCAAAGACACCTAAGCCCATTCCAGATAAGGCAACGCCAGGTAAATTTCCTAAACCCGCAACAATTACAATCATAAAAGATCTAACGGTATAAGGCAGACCTACGTAAGGATGCAGTGTGAAGGTAATAGCGATCAACGCTCCGGCAACTCCACACAAAGCAGCATTAATTCCAAAGATTGCCGCATATACTTTCTCCGTATCCACACCTAAAATTTTTGCCGCTCTTGCATCTTGTGCAGTTGCCCTAATTGCACGGCCCAGCTTAGATTTTTTCATAAAAATAACCAAAATTATGGCGAATATAATACTTACCAGTGCTGAAAAGATCTTTGCATTTGGCAAGGTAACAGAATTATCAAACAGCATTGTGGTGCCAAAATTTGACTGGGCAACAACAACATCTGCTCCAAAAACAATATTCATTAATTGTTGTGCTAATATGCTGATTCCAAAGGTTGCTAAAATTGAGAAAAACAAATCTTTATCAACTACCTTATTAATAACAGTTTTATAAAGAAACAAA
Organism: Desulfobacterales bacterium; assembly: GCA_011049715.1. Taxonomy (GTDB): domain Bacteria; phylum Desulfobacterota; class Desulfobacteria; order Desulfobacterales; family UBA2156; genus UBA2156. The sequence continues at coordinate 7,161 of DRHF01000165.1, read as the reverse complement.
CCAACAAAAAACATGATAATTGGTGAAACGATGACTCCAAGCGCTGGATGAATGCCGGCTGTATACATAAAATATGCAATATAGCCACCCATAATCACCAATTCTCCCTGCGCAATATTGATGATCTTCATTACGCCCCATTGCAAAGCCATTCCGTATGCAATTAAAGCAAAGAGAGTTCCTAATAAAATCCCATCCATGGAAGCCTGAACAATTAATATTGGAGCTCGAAAAATTAGGAAGTCCATAATGTAATGATAAAAAAAAGCCCCCTAGAATATAGGGGGCATTAGATATTTATATTATCTTTCAGACCACTTAGGTGTTGGGTGGACTAACTCAGCAGATGCCCATTTAGTTGGTGCGACTACTCTATTCTCACATTTATCACCTTCACATCTCACTTGAAACAATACCATAGGTTTAGCAATGTTTTGACCCTGTGGACTAAACTTTATGTTTCCATAAAAAGTTTGCATGAAGGTTTCTTCCAAAGCATCACGAACTTTTTCTCTGTCGAAGGAATTAGCTCTTTCAAAAGCATCCTTATATACTAATAACGCTGCTGAAGATTCTGCTGCTTGATATGGAGGCGCATAGCCATATTCAGCTGAGAAATCTTTGTCATATTTCATTCCATCGCCAAAGTACTCGTCCTTGTAACTCAATGTTTTATGCCATTGAGCGGCGCATAATGCATACTCCGCTTTTTTGCCATGCTGTTTAGCTAGTTTGGTAGCATCACAGTGTGTCATTGCTAACATCGGGACATCAACTTTCATTTCAGAAATTTGCCTGATTGCAGTCAATGCACCTTTGCCATGACCGGATACAACAAGTACATCAGGCTTTGTTGCTTTAACTTTTGACAATATTGCTGCCATATCGTTCAAATCTTTTGGCAACTTGTCATCAATGATGATCTTTGAGCCCGTTCTTTTTGCTGCATCAACAACACCAAGTCTCACGTCTTGTGAGAATGCGTCTTGCTCAAAAGCCATAGCGATTGTAACTGGCTTACCACCATTTTTTTCAACAGCCAAATCGATCGCAACTTCAAGATATTGATTTGCTGCAGACAATACTGCGAACAAATATCTATACCCTTTTGTAAACAATGACCTTGATGCACCATTCGCTTCAACCATAGGAATTTTGTTTTCCTCGGTTATTGGAGCAATGGCTTTGGTCAAACCTGAACTGTAAGGTCCAAGCATAAACTTGACGCCATCTTGTTTGATAAGTCTTTCTGCAAGTTGAGCAGCACGACCAGAATTAGACTCATCGTCGTAATAGATGATTTTAAATTTATAGGATTTTCCCCCTACTTTAACTCCACCCATTTTGTTTATTCTTTTAACAGCTAATTCATAACCGTTTTTTGTATGTTCGCCGTTTATAGAATATTTTCCTGTGAGCGAGACCGCGGCACCTAAAAATATCGTATCCCCTTCAACCTTGGCCCAGACCGGACCAGAAACGAGGAGACCGATTACTGCCACACCCATTACCAGTGTGATAAGAAATTTTTTCTTCTTTAACATGATCCTGCCCTCCTTAGTGTTTTGTGGTTTTAAAAAATGGTGAAATTCGACATTTCCGTGCTTTGTGCGTTGAGACTATCGGGTTATGCCGTTTGATGGATAGGATTGTTCTTTGTCTGACATTGGCCTGCATAATTGATTGTAATGAATGTAATAATAGAAAAAGAATGTCAAGGGAAATTTCGAAGATCGTGTTTGTGCACCGGAAAAGCCGTGATGCCCAATTCATCTTGACACACAATGAATCGATGGATACATATTCGACAATCGACCGTAAAGGAGTATTTCATGCGTTTATTGGAATTTGAATCCAAAAAAATCTTAAAAAAATACCAAATCCCCATTCCTCCGGGAATTCTCATTTCAGCAGATACTCCGATCGATATCAAACACCCGATGATGCTGAAAGCCCAAATTCCAATCGGTGGCCGCAGCAAATCGGGGGGGATTTTAGAAGCTTCGACAACCGATGAAGCCAAGGCCGGCATCGAACGACTTCTTTTCACACGGGTTAAGGGTTATAAACCCGGAACAGTCCTCATGGAAGAAAAGTTGGAAATCGACCGGGAATTTTTTCTGGCCATCACCTACGATACGGTGGCAAAGGCACCCATTGCCATTTTTTCAATCGAGGGGGGGGTGGACATCGAAGCCGTTTCGTTCCGAAAACCCGGGATTTTGAGAAAAGAGCGGTTTTCAATACGTTCCAGGCTGCCGCAGTACCGAGCTCGGGAAATCATATCAGAAACGGGGATCACCGGAAAACCGCTCCAGGAATTGGGCATGATCCTGTCAAAACTTGCCGATATTTTTTTGGATTATGACGCAACATTGGTTGAAATTAACCCGATCGTTAGAACAACGAATGGCCGGTATGTTGCCCTGGACTGTCATCTGGAAATCGACGACGATGCCCTCTTTCGGCACAAAGATATTGAAGCGCTTTCAAATAGCAAGGGCCGCTTGGACTCCTCGCGCTCGATGACCGATTTTGAACGTCAGGCACTTGCGATCGATCAAATCGACCACCGGGGTGTGGCCGGTCGGGTGATTGCATTCGATGGCTCATTGGGGTTGATCATCGGTGGGGGCGGTGCCTCCCTCACCGCCTTTGATGCCATCCAATCCCATGGCGGCAACCCGGCGAACTACTGTGAGATTGGCGGAAACCCCTCTGTCCGAAAGGTTAAGGAGTTGGTACAGCTGATTCTTTCGCAACCGAATATTCAAAAAATTGCCGTCATCATGAATGTGGTGAGCAACACACGCGTTGATCTGGTGGCCAGGGGGATCATAAAAGGAATCCTGGCAACTGAAAAAATCCCTTCCGAGACCGTAGCTGTATTTCGTATCCCAGGTGCATGGGAAGATGAAGGCTTTAAAATACTATCCAAATATGGGGTGGCGCATCAGGATAGAACCGTTTCCATCGATCAGGCGGCACAAATCGCTGTAAAAAAATTAAACTGTTAATCCATCAAGAGAGGGAACATCTGTGGCGATTTTGGCAGATCAAAATACACGGGTCATTGTACAGGGGATCACCGGGCGCGAGGCGGTCATCTTTACAAAAGACATGATAGACTACGGTACAAAAGTTGTCGCCGGCGTAACCCCCGGGAAACAGGGACGGACTGTCCACGGAGTTGGGGTCTATGATACGGTGCGTCGGGCATTGAAAGATCATCCGGCCGAGGCATCTGTCGTTTCTGTTCCCCCCGCCCTTGTAAAAGGGGCTGCCCTGGAAGCGCTTGATAATGGTATCGGGCTCTTGGTGATCGTATCCGAGCGGGTCCCCAGAAAGGACACCATCGAAATTTTGGAGGTAGCCGGTGAAAAAAAAGCGAGGGTCATTGGGCCCAATACCCTCGGGTTTATCTCACCCCATCGCTTCAAACTCGGTATGGCCGGGGGTCCGGTAAAGGATGTTAAAAAAGCCTATATGCCGGGTCCGGTCGGCATCGCTTCGAGAAGCGGAGGAATGACAACCGAAATTGCAAACCTGCTCACCACAAATGGCATCGGGCAGAGCACCTGTATCGGTGTGGGGGGTGATCCGGTAGTGGGATCAAACTTTTTGGATTTGATCCCTCTGTTCGATAAGGATCCTGAAACAAGGCTCGTTGTCCTCTTTTGCGAACCGGGCGGGATCATAGAGGAGAAGCTTGCTGAGTTTGTAATGGCCCGAAGGAGTTTGATACCGCTGATTGCTTTTGTGGCGGGACGATTTGTGGACAACATGCCGGGGATTCGTTTTGGCCATGCCGCCACCATCGTTGAAGGCGACAGGGGAACCACAAAGAGCAAAATAGCCATGTTTAAAAAGGCCGGTATCCGTGTGGCAGAATCGTTTTCCGATATCGTGGTGATTGCAAGAGAGTGTTTATTGGGGGTAGAAAATTGAGATGAAGGATCTCGGTATTATAAGAACGGCGCTGTTTGTACCCGGAAATCGGCCGGAGCGTGTGGATAAAGCGGTTCGCACCGCGGCTGACGCTGTTATCATCGATCTTGAGGATGCGGTACCTTATGCAGCGAAAAAGGAAGCAAGGCGGTTCGCTCATGAAAAAATCATGCAATACAAGAGCCGAAACATCTTTGTCCGCATCAATTCTCTCGACTCTGAATTTATGCGTGACGATCTGGAGACAGTGGTGGTTGAGGATCTTTCCTGTATCATTGTACCCAAAATAGAAAGCGGGAACGACGTCCGGCAAATAGACCAATACCTTTTCAAAGAGGAAGAAAGAAAAGGAATTGAACCGGGAGCGGTTTCGATTATGCCCCTGATCGAATCCGCATCGGCTGTTGAAAATGTTTTTCAAATAGCCTCGATAAAAACAGATCCGAATAGACTTTTTACCCTGGCTTTTGGCGCAGCAGATTTCACACTGGACATGGGAATCGCAATGACCACAACCGGTGAAGAACTCTTTTATCCGCGCGCCAGAATCGCGATTGCCTGTCGAGCAGCGGACATTGTGCCCCCATTGGACACCCCGTCTATGGTCGATTTCAAAAACATAGAAACGCTTGAAACCGATGCAAAGACCGCCCGCCGGCTCGGATTTCAGGGAAAACTCTGTATTCATCCGGTCCAGGTGGAGCCCTGCAACCGGTTGTTTTCCCCAACCGAAGAAGAAATCGAATTTGCGAAAAAGGTTATAGCGGAATTTGACCAGGCAGAAGCTGAAGGTTCGGCGGCGATTGAACTGGAAGGCAAATTCATCGACTACGCCATGGTGCATCGATCCAAACGTGTCCTGGCCATATCGGATATTTTAAAAAAAAGATTATCCATGCCAAAAAAAGATTGAACTGAAAACGGTCTTTTGGACAAAGCGAAGTCGATTTAAAATGAAGGAGCCGACTTTGGGAGAGTTTATAAAAGTAGAGATTGATTCGAACCGATGTCAAGGAATGGCAGAATCGAATGAATGGATCGATGTTTGTCCGGTCAACATTTTTAAGCTGGAGAACAACCGTCCGGTAGTGGTCGAAGAGAATGAAGATGAGTGCACTCTCTGCATGCTTTGTGTTAACGCATGCAAATCAGGCACGATAACTATTCATAAATTATATGACCAATAGTGAGAATTCCCTCAAACGAAGACGGAAAAGCACATTCAAACCGGTTATCATCGCTTCTTGGCCTATCCGGATGGACAGGCGATCCAACCATCAATAAAAAAAGATAACCTAAAAGGGTACCCCATTTGGTGAAAAAACGATTGGAGCGGTTTATTTCTCATCGGCTGGATCAGGTGCCGATCGCATCTGTTTATGCAAAAAGTAGGGGGTGGTATTTTATCATTGCCTGGGCTCATCGCTTTTGCGGTATCCTCATGGTCTTATTTGCATCGGTTCACATCTACACCCTATCCTTCCTTTCAGCCCCTGCTCTCTATGATGCAAAAATGAAATTCTTTGGGCGTTCCCCATTTTCTTTTCTGTCGTGGATGCTGGCAATACCGGTTATCTTCCACGCCCTGAACGGTGGTCGGTTGATTCTTTATGAAATGTTTGGGAGTCGAAATGATGACGCCATGATCCGATGGGTGTTTTTCCTATCGATTGCCTTTGTTTTTCTCCAAGGTCTGTTGATGATGCTCTGGAGCCGGTCTGTTTCCGCGTTATTTTTTTGGTTGGTCGCCGCAACAATCAGTTCCAGTCTGGCCTGCCTGGTTATATCGAAAAGCTGGAAAGCGACCGGTTCGATATTCTGGAAATTCCACAGAATCACGGGTAGTTTTTTATTGATCATGGTGCCGGCACATCTGATGTTCATGCACCTCCAACCGGGTATCAGTCAGGAGGCAGCAATGGTCATAGCGAGAATACAAAACCCTTTGATAAAATGGATGGACCTGGGGATGCTTTTTGCCATGCTGTACCATGCGGGATATGGCCTGATTTCAATAACAGGAGATTATATTGAATCCAAGGTACTGCAAAACAGTCTCGCTGCCTTCATTTTTATGACCATGGCAGCTTTTGGCTGGATCGGCATCCGATTGACAATCATGATTTAAAGCATAGCTGCCGCAATGAACAACCGACTTCGAATAACCGCAACTCTCCATTGTGATCTGCTGATCATCGGCAGTGGTGGCGCAGGTCTCCGGTGCGCTGCCCATATCCTGGATAAGAGACCGGAAACCCGGGTGATCGCTTTAACTAAAAATGCACACCCTCAGAAATCCCACACATCTACTGCCCAGGGTGGTTTGGCTGCTGTTGACCCGAGAGATCCTGAGGACAAAACCATTTATCATATGTTTGACACCTGGAAGGGATCGGATTGCACCGCCGATCAGGATGTCATCAAAAAAATCTGTGATTCTTCGTGGGAGGAGATCTTGTGGTTGGAAAACTGCGGAATGCATTTCAGCAGGAACCTCAAAGGAAAACTCAGTAAAAGAACCTTCGGCGGGCATACGTTGAATTTTGGTGAAACATCTGCGTATCGGGCGGTGTTCGAAGCCGATCGTACAGGAAAAGGGATGATGGATACCTGTTGGGGAGAATCATTGAAACGAAATATCTCTTTTCTCAATCAAAGTGTTGCCACCGAGCTTTTGTTCAAAGCAAGCCAGTGCGTGGGTTGCCTCGTTTTCAAACTAAAAGAAGGTGAATTCATCCGCATTTTTTCCGGCGCAACGGTGTTGGCCACAGGCGGCAGCGGGCAGGTTTTTAAAATCACAACCAATTGCCGTCAAAATACCGGCGATGGACCGGCGGTTGCTCTACAAGCCGGTCTGCCGATGATGGATCCGGAAGCGATCCAGTTTCATCCCACCGGAATGATCGGCCCGGGCATTCTGGCCAGCGAAACGCTACGCTCGGTCGGCGGTATTCTCAGAAATAAAGATATGGAACCGTTCATGGCGCATTATGCACCCAGGATGAAGGAACTGGCACCTCGGGACCTGGTGGCGCGGGCCATCGCATCCGAGATCCGCAAAAAGAGGGGGATTTTGAGCTCCGATCACAAAGTGGAACATGTCTGGATCGATTTAAGGCATCTCCCGGATGCGGTTCATGAACAACAGATCCCTGAGGTCAGCGGATTTTTTAAAAAGTTCCTCAACCTCGACCCCAAAAGCGAGCTCTGCCC
>DRHF01000164.1 GCA_011049715.1 Desulfobacterales bacterium | reverse complement strand
TTTATGTACGTATACTATTTTTGCTAATTCATCTTAAAGTATGATGAAATATGGACATTGTCTTACATTATTACGTACGTTCATATAATAAGGAACGTAATCAGTTTAAGCATACCTATATTCATGAGAACTTTGGACTCTCAAGATAAGTATCAAGCCCCACTTAATTACATCTAAAAACCTCTCATTCATGTATTCTCCTTCCTTTTAGGGAACCTCTAAAAACCGGCTCGCTGAGAGCCTCTATATCAAACGATCTAGCCCGGGTTAATGGTTTACTCATGCGGGTAGTCAGGCACTTACAGCTTTTTCTTCTTTCGCTTCCGGTGTTTTCGAAGACAGGCCTTATCCTCCCGGGCAAGAGCGCAAACTCTCTCATTATCAAGCTCCCTTCAATTGTTTCGATTATATACGCGACACTCCGGATATTGCTTTGACATTCTTTGTATATTCCCCCCTTGGTTTTTAATCGCTATTTCCCAGATTCTTTAAATTCTATTCCAATACCCTTTTCGGTAAATCTGGTGATCGTTCCGGTTCTCTCCATTTCCCATAGGGGCCTATTAGAATTCGATTGGTATATTACACTTACGGTGTCTCCAATTGAAAATGACCCCTCACATAGGATGAAAGCACTTTCGCTACTCAGATTTAAAAAGGACCCGGAGTAACAGGCATCCTTGACAACAAATTCAACAGTCTGGTTGTCCAGATATCTAATGTTTTTGCGTCTATCTTCTATAGCGATCGACTCCTTGGTAACAAATAAGTGGTTTTTAATGTCCGCTATCCATAGTTTATGGACATTAAGCCCGATGGGTTCTATAAAATGCTTTGAATATTAAAATTAACGCCACAGCCACAAAGAAAGCTATGGCTCCATGCCCAAACGATATTAATATACCGTTATCCGTAGACGCAGGCCAAAGTTGACCAATCAATAGAGCGACAAGAAACCATACCGCTCCGATTTTCGGATATTGCGTACCACGTCCCTGCCGTCCATACCGGGCATATCCATATCCGTGATGGCGATATCGAAATGATTGTTGTTAAATTTGTCGGTTCCCTCTTCGCCGCTGGCGGCAATTTCCACCTGATATCCGTACGTCTCAAGCCCCATCTTAAGCATCATCAAGATCATCTGTTCGTCATCAATCAATAAAACCGCAGGTATATCCCCTCCAATTTTCAATGATTTCAAACAGATCACTGATATTGGATGGCCATATACCGCGTTGCGGCGTTTGTCAACAATATATTGTATATTTCTCTAAAAAAATACCCATATATTGTATGCAGTACTATTAAAAGTAACTTCCTTTACCATCGCTTTCCATTTCAAATTTTTCGATTATCGCATTGTAAACAGCGCACCGGTGGCATTTTTGGGATTAAATAACATTGACACGCACTGTGAGGTCGGACAATTCTATGCGAAAATCGACTATGGCCTGGTTTATTAGGGTTCGCTTTGTTTAAAAAAGATCAAGGAGACCATAAATGGATGAAAAAAGAAGCGATAATGATAGGCGCTCTGATAGAGATCAAAGAAATGGAGGGACTTCCTCTTATAACGGCCCTGAGAGGAGGAGTTTAAAATTCAGAAGAGGTGATACAGAAAGAAGGAAAAAAGAGTAAGATACAAAACCAAATGCCATCCCCCTTTTGCCGTTCTTCGGTTAGGTTTCCTACGTCCCTTGGGACGGTGTCTCAGCATCCTTTTTAAATTCAGATATTCCATACCCCTACAACGTTATTTATTGTTCTTTGACAAGTTTGTGTAGTTGTCTTCGCCTATGGGACAGATATGCGCGATGGTTTCTGTTCTGGATCCAAACGACCTGTTCGATCAATGTTTCCAGGCTGTGTTTTTTCATTGGCAACAGTAGCTTGAGCAGGGCTCTAAGCTGCGACAGCGTAATAGATGGTGCTTTTTTTTCCCATCCTGATTTTCAGGTGCCAGAGAAAGAAGTGAGCCAACAGACATGTTAGAATATGATGGTGCCAGCCTATGAATTTTCGCACCTCATAGTGATCCATACCCAACTCGGTTTTGGATTCCTCGAAGCACTGTTCGATTGCCCATCGCAAACCGCTGAGCCAAACAAGCGTCTTTAGTCGTGTGCTGCTTGACGCGTTGCTTATAAAATAGCTGTACTGGGGGTCGTTACCAAGCGTGCGCCGAATGAGCAGCCATACGGTTTTCTGCGGAAGCCCTGCGGATGACAAGATCACCTTGCGCCGGGTGAACTCGTAAACGATTGGCCCCTTGGTGCCTTCGGACACTTGGCGGCGGTACCAGAAATAGTCGTTGATGTTTTTGGCCAAGTCGCAGACGGCCATCGGTTTGCTGTCTGTGTCGACCAAAACGGTTTTGGTCCGGATTTTTCCGCCCCTGCGATACTGTTTGGAAATGATCATAGGTTTTTTTAACCAACAAAGGGCCTTCTTGGGAACCGATACAAAATAGGTTGTGTCCGGCAAGAATTCAGCTGTTTCAATAAACTCTGGACTTATTCCGTAGATCGTATCGCCAAGAATATACTTAAATGGCAGCACGTTTTCCGAACTGATTGCCCGAAGCATTTCCACTGCTAGTTCGGGCTTGGTTCGAAAGACAGTATTCTCTGGCAAGTTGCACTTTTGCCTACGCACGCGATATTGGTCTGAGAACCATTGTTCAGGGATAAACAGCCGCTTATCAACCAGGGCGTAACCGTGCTCGGATACATATGCTGCAAAGACACCAACCTGACAATTGTCAACCTTGCCGGCGGTGCCGCAGTACTGTCGAGCCACCCCTACGGAGTCTTGGCCTTTTTTCAAAAAGCCGCTTTCATCAAAGATCAAAGCACCATCGGGGCTGCCGAAATCGTCATTGACAAAACTACGATACTTGGAAAGAATGTTATTGTCATCCCATTGGGCAACGCTGACGAATCGCTGCATTGCCCTTACGTTGCCATCCTTGACAGCCAAGGCGATGGGTTCAATGGATTTACGTTCCAGTTCACTGAATTGCCCGGCCATGTAATTAAAAAAATGCTCTCTGGATTCACTACGGTGAAAGCAATCAGCAAATTGTTCATGGAACCCTATGAGTTCTTTCATGAAATCTTTAACATCGCCTTTGTCAAGGTCAAACTTTGGAACCGAGTAAAGATGTTCGTTGCTTCGTGTAACTGGTAGCATGGCTTGCCTCCTACATAAAGTGGTTGTTTCGTAGTGTGGCAAATCATGACGTAAATGTCAAGCATAAATATTAATAAGTAACGTTGTAAGGATACGTATCTTCAAAATATCAAGCCTGCTAAAACCTGAGATATCGCCTTTGCGATCAGGTCAGATGAACATGGTGAATATCCTATAAATCTTCCGTTTTGAGGTGATCAGGGGTTGTGTTATCGATTTGTTTTGTGAAGATTTTACGAAGTTTCTTTTAAGAGATGTATCACATTTCAAAAACATCATGGGTGATTTTCAGGGCTCTTTCTGCCCCCAGTCTGTTTACAGAAAAATGCCTTCTTGACAATACGACCGGTATCCGGTATCTGAATCCAAATCGTCTGCTGCCGCAGTATGATTGCTGTTTGATATCCGCCCCTACTACATATTGCGATACATCCTTTTACGGCACACGATCTCAAATTTTCTACTTCGATCTCAAAAAGAGAATTCTTATCATTCGCACTCTTCGTCAAGCTCAGGACTTGGCCCATGGGGCTGAAGCCGGTTGTCCATCTGCAGGGGCGCCTTCAGCGCAGGCTGCGTAGTTACCTAGAAATAACAAATGCCTGAGGAGACGGGATAGACTACGAATAGTGAGGCACCTATGAAGACGAAAGCCTGGGGTAATCTGCTTTCCCCACTGGTCCCTGACCGGATCACCACCAAACCACGCGAGCAGGGCCTGACTATGGTGCTCGACCGTTGTCATGCCCTTCACGCCACCGACGACTTGCTTGCCCTGACCGGCGACTACGTCGATCAGATCAAGCTCAGCTTTGGCACCAGTGTCTTTTTGGATGAGGACCTGCTGCGTCGCAAAATCGAGATCATTCGAGCGCGTGATATAGACATTTACCCCGGCGGCACCCTGATGGAAGTCGCCCTGCTTCAGGGCGTCTACCCCCAATATCTGGCCCAGGCCAAAGAGCTGGGTTTCACCGCCGTCGAAATCTCCGATGGAACCCTCACCATTTCGAGCCAGGTACGTTATGATTGCATCAAACGCGGCCTCGACGCGGGTCTGAAGGTCATTTCCGAAGTAGGCAAAAAAGACCCGGCTATTCAGTTCTCGCCGGCGGAGATTTGCGATCAGATCGCCGGCGACCTGGCAATCGGCGCGGACAAAGTCATTATCGAAGCTCGCGAGTCAGGCCTGGGGATAGGCATCTATGATGAAGAGGGGCTGCTGCGTCTGGACGAGATGACGAACATTGTCAATTGTCTGGGCGACAGTCGTGGTAAGGTCATCTGGGAAGCGCCCCTCAGAAAACAGCAGGCGGCGCTGATTTTGTACTGCGGGCCTAACGTTAACCTCGGCAATGTCAAACCCCGCGATGTGCTGGGCCTGGAAGCCATGCGCTGCGGCCTGCGTTTTGAAACCCTCCGTCACTATGCGTCTCGCCTGGAGATAACGGCAATAGACCAATGAGCGTTTAAGACATAATATTCCCGCGTCACCCTTTGATGCCTCCCGCACAGCGGGATTTCGCGTCTGATTTGTATCATGTGGGGCTCAATTGGACCTGCAGCATCCCTCCAGAGGCGGATCTTCGACGTGAACTTTTGCATCGATAGGGTCTATATAGTGCCTGAACGAAAACTGTCTTTTCCGCCCATATCTGCGCCAGGCTCAAATTTTAATCCTCGAAATACGCTATGTATTCCTGTGGTTAAAATTTTCGCCTTTCTTGATCTGAACGAAAAATCCTACTTTTCGTCTGGACACTATATATGCAATTTCGATAATTTTGTGATTGAAAAACCCAAATAATAGGAACTTGATAAATGGTTATCGCCAAGTCGCTCTTTTATTTTGTCCTGGCTGGATTATGCGAGATAGGCGGCGGATATTTAGTGTGGCTCTGGTTGCGAGAAAATAAAAGCTTGGGATTTGCAGTTGTAGGGGCCATCGCGCTTATTTTTTACGGCATTATCCCAACATTCCAGCCGGCTCACTTTGGAAGAGTTTATGCTGCATATGGGGGCATCTTCATCGTTATGGCTATGCTGTGGGGTTGGCAGATCGACAAGATACAGCCAGACAAGTTCGACATAATAGGAGCTTTAATCGCACTCACCGGAGTCTGTATTATCATGTATTGGCCCCGGACCTGATTTCAATTTGTAAACGATGACTCATGCCCTGTTCTCCACCGTTTGAGGATATTGAGATACAAAACAAGCTCTCCCAACGTATCAGCACGAATTAAAGGCCCGTCAAAATCTGTGATATTCATGCCTGATAAATAAAACCTTGATTGCTACGTATCCCCGCTATAAAATTTTAATTTTGCAAACCAAGAATTTCTAAGATACTCCTAACCTAATCTTTAATGAATCCGCTAAAGTCGCTGAATTCAACGATGTGATTAAAATTCCATGAAAATTAAGATCTTCACGACAGGTGGTACAATTGACAAAATTTACTTTGACCGGAAGAGCGATTATCAGGTCGGCGATCCTCAAGCCGGTGGGGTTCTTGAGCGGGCAAATGTGGTTTTTGAATATGAAGTGGAATCTATCTTGCGAAAAGACAGCCTCGACATGACGGACGAAGACCGTAGTAAGATTTGTGAGCGCGTGAAAAACGAACCCCGCGATCGAATCGTGATTACGCATGGGACGGACACCATGATTGAGACCGGAAAAGCATTGGGTGGTATTTCAGGTAAGACAGTGGTTCTCACCGGCTCAATGTATCCAGCGAAATTCAGGGATAGCGATGCGATCTTTAATATTGGATGTGCTGTAACAGCAGTTCAGATCCTTTCGCCCGGCGTATACATCGCTATGAATGGGAGAATTTTCAATCCGCTGCGCTCAAAGAAGAATGTCGAACTGAAAACTTTTGCGGATTTTGGCGAGTATTTCGAGGATAGCGGTTAAGCTTCACTGTGTGTCAAAATTTGAGCATAGCACGGAGAGTACGTCAATTTTATCTAAACCCGGGAAAGTGGAGACAAAACAAACCATGGAACTTAAAAATCTTCTTGGACATAAAGCGGTGGACATGGGTGCCCGGTTTTTCGGGGTGGCAGATTTAGCCGTGGCAAAAGAAGCCATTTTGGAACAAGGTGGGGAATTTTTAAACGCATTTCCCCGTGCACTTTCAGTAGGGATCGCAATGAGTGACCGAATCGTGGACCTACTTCCTCGCCACAAGGAGGCCATAATTGCCAGGACCTATGATTACCTGTATTACACGGTCAACCAAAGCCTGGATCGAATCGCATTGCGACTCAGCGCCACGTTGAACGAACATGGCTTTAAATCCCTTCTGGTTCCTGCCTCGGATAGAGCCGACACAAAAAACATTCGCGGCATTTTTTCCCATAAGCTGGCTGCGAATCTGGCCGGTTTGGGTTGGATCGGACCGAGCTGCATGCTGATTACACCGGAAATCGGTCCACGTGTCCGATGGGTAACCGTTTTGACTGATGCCCCCATGAAAACCGGCCTTCCTTTAACCAATGGGTGCGGTGATTGCCGAAGCTGTGTTGAAAGTTGTCCGCCCAATGCCTTCACGGGCAGGTCCTTTGATCCTTCTGAACCCCGGGAATCCCGTTTCAACATTCAGCGATGCATCGATTATCGCAACCTCCTGGAGAAAAAAATACCCGGGGTCAGGGTTTGCGGAATGTGTGTCAATGTTTGCCCCATTGGCAAAAAGAAAAAATCAGCCTAAATCAAAAAATCCACTATGTACTCCCCCTTGGAAAATAGTGATGAATTTATATGGGAGCGTAGTGGAGTATCTATTGACCTCTGATGCATGCTCTGATAATGATCCAGCCTTTTTAAAAAAAAATTACTGCCTCAAGTTTCGCACCTGGTATTTTGAGAAAAGCCGCATCAGGCATAGGGTAAAAAGAAATTTTTCTGGAAAAAATTAATGATGAGCGCTTTGACAACGGCACAAACCCTCTTAAGAGTTATCATTTCAGAAGCAACTCATATTACAATAAAATCCAAACTATCGCGTGCCTGTGCACGGTGATTACTTTATGGATACCGGTTCAAACTGATTGCCTCTTTGTTTTTCCAAAAAATTTTATTCACCCCAAGCCAGATACGGCACCGTGCCCCATTGGGGGTGCGAAACTTGAGTTACTGAATTCAAAAGGACAAATTCCCCCAAATGTTTAATAAAAATACTGATTCGCCTCCTGCAGAAAAGTCGTTGTACGGGATCGTTTATATGATCTCTATGACGGTCTGCTTTTCTTCTTTGGATGCTACAGCGAAGCACCTAAGCAGTGAACTTCCGTTGTTGATGGTGGTGTGGGGACGTTATGTGTTCCATTTTCTTTTTGTTACACTTTTCTTTTTCCGAAGGGCCTCGGGGAATATCCTTCAGACAAAAAAAATAAAGCTGCAGATGCTTCGCTCAATTTTGATTTTTTGCGCGGGCGTTTCATTCTGGGGCGCTTTGAAGTTTATGCCGCTGGCGGATTGTTTTGTAATTGCTTTTACCTCCCCCCTGTTGGTAACGGCACTTTCGGTACTGATTTTAGGTGAAAATGTTAGCACACACCGTTGGGGAGTTGTTATAGTTGGGCTTCTTGGTGTTTTGCTCGTCATGCGGCCAGGAACGGGAATATTTAATTGGGTGTCAACCTTACCGTTGATCACTGCCCTTTTTTACGCAAGCATGCAAATCACAACTCGCATTCTCGGGCAGTCAGATAATGCATTAACGACCCTGTTCTATACAGGTGCAGGCGGACTGATTCTATCCAGTATTGCCGTTCTATTTGTCTGGGTGCCCCCCTCGCTTGAACAATGGTTGGTCTTTGTGCTGCTGGGATTTCTTGGAACGATAGGGCATTACTTTATGATTAAGGCCTTTGAATTCGCACCGGTATCTTTGCTGGCGCCATTTGATTATACCACCCTCATATGGGCAACGATTTTAGGTTTCATTCTATTTGGAGATCTACCCAATACCTGGACCATTTCGGGTGCCATTATGATTACCTCAAGCGGTCTCTATCTGATGATGCATGAAAGACGTTTCGTTACCGCATGATCTTCAACTTTTCTTTAAAAACCACCTGTGAGAATGATAATCAGCCGACCGACAAGCGCTTGTCGGTCTGAAGTTGACTTAGATGCCGGAATACCGATATAATAAAATGGTGGTGTCAAGCGATGCGATGACGATAAAGGAGATTCATCATGGGCATTATTGCAATCACCAGAGGTTATTATAGCAGCGGCAAGGAGATTGCAGAAAAGGTCGCGCAACAATTAGAGTACGGTTGTGTTTCCCGGGAGATTATTCTCGAAGCTTCAAAAGAATTTAACATTCCGGAATTAAGCCTCATCCACGCATTTGAAGATCCGCCCTCCATTTTAGACCGCCTTACCGGTGGAAAGAAAAAATACATTGCTCACACTCAAGCAACCCTTTTAAAGCATCTGTTGAAAGACAATGTAGTCTACCACGGATTTGGGGGTCACTTTTTCGTTGAGGGTGTATCCCATCTACTCAAAGTTCTGATTACCGCCAAGCTGGAATATCGTATACCGATTGTAATGAAACGGGATAATGTATCAAGAAAAGAGGCCTCACGATTTTTGAAAAAGATTGACAATCAACGCAGGAAATGGGGGCAAAAGCTATACAGGATCGAACTATGGGACCCTAGCCTCTATGATCTTGTCCTTCGTATCGACAAGGTTACGGTTTGGGATGCTGTGGATACAATATGCCGCATCGCCAGGTTAAAGCAATTCCAAACGTCTCCTGAATCGAAAAGGGAAATGGAAGATTTGGCTCTCACCATCGAGATAAAGAATTTTCTGATGGACGTAAAAC
>DRHF01000163.1 GCA_011049715.1 Desulfobacterales bacterium | reverse complement strand
CTGAGGGATGGTTATGGTCTTAAATATACCATCGCCAGATATTACACACCGAGTGGGAGATCCATTCAGGCACAGGGGATTGTTCCTGACATTAAAGTGAAAAAGAGATTATCGGGTGAATCGGCAATGGTTGAAAGTGAAGAAGGCCTGCTCAAGGAAAAGGATCTCAAAAACCATCTCGATGCGGAACCGGATGCCGGTAATAAGGAAAAATCAGATTCATCCACGAATGGGGATAGGAAGAACAAGATCAAAATGCCGAGATCTGACAGTAGATACGGCCCACTAAAAATCAAGATGCTTGAATCCGACAACCAGGTTATACGTGCCCTCGAAGTCCTTATCAGTTATAATATTTTAAAGGAGAGAAAATGATATGGTACTGATTCTCCCCATCCGTAACAACCGCAGGTGCAAATTTATTTAAATATCCGTCGAACATCCTCTATAATCAAATAAATTGCAGGAATGTAGAGGAGTGTTAGAACCGTGGCAAAAAGTAGTCCAAAACTGATACTAATCGCCATCGGGATGAGAAATTGCGCTTGAAAACTCCTTTCGAGAAGCAGGGGAAAGAGCCCTGCAATGGTTGTCAGCGAGGTTAAAAGGACCGGTCTGAATCGGGCTTTTCCGGATTCAATGACCGCCGCCAGAATATCTTCACCACTCCGAACTGCCCGGTTGATAAAATCGATGAGAATCAGAGAGTCATTTACCACAATACCCGTTAAAGCTACAAATCCAAAAAGACTGATGATGGTAATATGCATACCCATAACCAAATGACCAACGACGGCTCCGATCAGACCGAAAGGGATGGCCATCATGATGATTACCGGTTGGACATAAGAGCGGAATTGACTTGCAAGGAGAAGAAATATCCCCATAAGGGCCAGAATAAAACCGCTTTTTAGATCGTTGATTGAGTCTCGGGTCCGTTTTTCTTGTCCCTCCAAATTTATTTGTAACCCTGGATAGCGTCTCGATAGCTCCGGTAGGAAATTTTCCTTTAGGCTCCCAACGATTTTGCTCGCATTTCCCACGGTTTCATCGAGATCCGAAATGACGGTAATCACCCGCTTACGGTTTATCCGCCGAATTACCGAATAGGCCTGGCCATAGGTTATTTCTGCAACCTCTTCAATTGGGATTTCATTTCCTTCTGGGGTTCGGATACGCATCTCCTCAACCCCGGAAATCCGTCGACGGTCATATCCGGCGTACCGGACCATAACCTTTAAATCATCCCTTCCCCTTTGTATTCGGAGAGCCTCTTCTCCATAAAAAGCCTGGCGTAATTGTATGGCAAGGTCGGCCATAGTGATGCCCAATGGTTTTGCACCTTCTTTGATTCGGATCTGCATCTCTTTTTTTCCGGGTCTGAAGTCGTCCACAATGTCATACGTTCCAGGGTAGGTTCCAATCTCAGCTTTCAGTTCGTCAGCAGCCCGGGTCAGTTGACCAAAATCTTTGCCTGCGAGCTGGATCTCGATGGCGCTTCCACCGGGTCCACCGTGCAGGGTTGAAAAGGAGATTCTATCCAAACCGGGTATTTCTCCAATGATGGTTCGCCATTTGTTCAAGATGATGTTTGCAGAAAGGTCAGGGCGTTTCTCAGCTGGAACAAGCTCAATCCAGATTTCGCCGCTGTGACCGCCAAAATCTCCGGGCTTCCAGTCTTTTCTGGGAATCATCCCCACCAAAGAGAAGGTATTGACAACCACTTTGTCATTTTTATCGGTGATTTTATCGAAACTGGAATTGAGCTCTAGGGATTTTTTCTCAATATATGCAATCGTCTCTTCGGTTAATTTAAAGGGGGTTCCAAGCGGATAACTGACCTCGGCGATGATCCAATCACTTTCAGCTTTGGGAAAGAATGAAAAAGGCACGTATCCACCGATCACAACCCCAAGGCTTATAATGAGAACAGCGAGCCCGATGGCAAAAGAGAAATATCTGTTTTTTACGACAAATGTAATGGCAGCAAGGTAATAGTGATTGATCACATGGTTCAACCCTTTTTCAACTCGATTTCTCAGGCTTTCATGCCATGAAATGATCTTCCCGACTTTTGATAAACTCCTGGTCAGGGCACCCTCTAGATGTGCCGGTAAAATCATAAGCGCTTCAAATAGGGATACCACGAGGATGGCGATGACGGCTTTGGGCATCACAGCGATGAACTTCCCAACAATACCGGTGATAAAAAGGAGCGGAGCAAAAGCAACGATGGTCGTAGAGACTGCGATTACAACCGGCCAACCGACTTCTTTGAGACCGGAAATAACAGCATCAGATGGGGATTCCCCTTTTCCGAAATGAGTATAGATGTTCTCTCCAACAATGATGGCATCATCCACAAGAATCCCCAGTGTCATGATAAAAGCAAATAAAGAAATCATATTGATGCTTTCGCCGGCGAAATCGAGTACCATGAATGCCGCCATAAACGATATCGGGATTCCGGCGGAAACCCAAAATGCAAGACGAAGATTGAGAAAAAGGGAGAGGATCAAAAAAACCAAAATCATTCCCTGAACGCCATTTCGAAGCAAAAGATTGATCCGGCCTTCAACCATGGGGGCTACATTCCCCCAGATAGCGATTTCTATCCCTTTGGGGGTCGTATCCTTTTTTCTTTCAACATAATTGCGTACAATTCTTGATATTTCTATGATATCCTCTGTTTTTGTCCGGTTGACCTGGACAACCGCGGCCGGCTTGCCGTTGAACCGGGTTTTTATCTCCACATCTTCAAAACCGTCATTTACGGTTGTCACCTCTTTCAACCGAACCGATGTACCATCTTGAAGTGTAATCAATGGAATTTCTTCAAACTCCCGGCCCGTGTAAAGCTGTCCCTTGGACCGGATAAGGATTTCGCCGTGGCTTGTCTTAATGGTACCGCCGGGAAGATCGATACTCCCGGTTCTGATCGCCTTTGCAACTTGTTCAAATGATATGCCATATCTTCGGAGGTTTTCCTCAGAAACCTCAACCGAAATTTCATAGTCTCTTACACCCATGAGATTAACCAGGGTGATGCCGCCCGTATCTATTAGATCGTCCCTGATCCTCTCAGCCACCTCCCGCAACCGCTTTTCTGAAGCATCACCATATACCGCTACAGAAATTGCCGGGATCCGATTGATGATTTCGATGATGATCGGATCTTCGGCTTCAACCGGAAAGGTTTCGATGCGATCCACTTCCATCTTGATATCATCGAGCACTTTTTTCGCATCTGCTTTTGAATCAAGCTCCACCGTAACCGACCCCATGCCTTCACGTGCTGTCGAAAATATTCGGGATATCCCTTCAATACTCTTTATCTTCTCCTCGATCTTGATACATATGCCTTCTTCTATCTCCTCGGGACTTGCGCCCGGATAAGGGACGCTGATATTAATCATGTCCAGAACAAACTGAGGATTCAATTCTCTCCTCATTCCCATGACGGTAAAGGCCCCGGCAACAATGATGAAAATCATAATTAGATTCACCGTAACCCGGTTTTTAATCGACCATCTGCCCAAAGCTTCCATAACGATACCACTAAATTTCAGTACTAAAAATTGGCTATCCTAATTTGGTTTTTTTAATTCTTACCGGTGATCCATCCACTACCCCTGACAAAGGGGTTTTGATCACCAGATCGCCGTTTGTCAGGCCTTTTTGGATATATATCGATTCCTTGAAACGCCGCAGCACGTTGACCGGCCGAATACGCAATCGGTTCTCATACACAGTATAAACCACATCGCCCGTGTGAACCGTGTGACGGGGGAGGACAAACACCTGATGAACCTTTTTTCCTTCAATCCTGACCTTGACGAACATCCCTGGTCTAATATCAAAAGGGTCTTTTTTTTCACCACTGTTCATTGGAGGAGTGATTTCTACAACAATTGGGAGCCTTCGGGTTTTCTCATCCATGTTTGCTTTTATTCGCGTAACATGTCCCATCCAGGTACGGGTGTTCCCTTGATGACCAAAAACGATTCTTGCCTGAGGCAGCGCGTTGGGTCTTTGTATGGATGGAAGCCATTTCAAGTCATTAACGGTAATTCTGGCATCAATTTCAAAGGCGCCCTCCTTATAAACCTGACCGATATATTGTCCGGTGTCGACATGCTGGCCCCTTTCAACCGTTTTTTCAAGTACCCAACCGTCAAACGGCACAACAATTCTCGTCTTTTCCAGATTCAGTTTTGCCTGACGCCAAAGGACGGTCGCCAGTTCCCGCTGGGCATCCAGTTGTTCCCTTTGTGGTCCGGTCAGAGCCATTTGATTCTCGATTGCCTGCAGACGCTCAAGGCTCTGCAGGTATCCCTGCTCTGCCTTGTCAAGGTTGGTCCGGGCCACAACCTTTTTACCAGAAAGTTCTTTTAACCGGAAAAATTCGGTACGGGTCAGGGCAACGTCTGATTTGGAGATTTTAGCGCTCGCCTTTAAATTGAGCACCTCCTGACGCAAACGCTTCAACCCGGCGTCTGCCTGCTTAATCGAAACTTTCCGCCTCTCCACTTCCAATCGGTAAGTCCGGGGATCAATGGTTACCAGAACGATTCCCTTTTTAACAAAGCTTCCTTCTTTAAAAGATGAATGAATGTCAACAATTCGGCCACCGATTTCAGAAACCAGTTTCAAAACCTCCCGCGGCCTTACTGTCCCATAGGCCTCAATTATCATGGGCAGGCTTTGAGCCTCCACCGAAAACACTTCTACCAGCGGTTCTGCTTTGATTTTTTGGCGACGCTCTGCTTTGGGGCGATTGTCATATAGGAATAACGCAACCGCTGCTGCCGCAGTAAGAACGAAAATAATCCGCACCGCCCTGAAAATAAGCCCTTTCTTCATGCGCGTTCCTCTCCACCGGATATGATAAAGGAGATATTTTGCTCTTATCTTTTGGTTATATTTAAAATGAGGTCAGACCGCCCAACCGTTTCTTTTATAAGATTTTTTTGAAGTAAACAAATGAAAATTATCGGCTCGCAGGAAAACCGGGTGTATCGAGCATTGAACTGAAAGCTTACTTGACACCCCGGCGCCGGTTCTCTAAACTTCCAAATTTTAAATTAATCTCTTTGGTCCAAGTTATGTCTGAACTGCTGGAAGTCAAAAATATCGTAAAAAAGTTTAAAGACGTCACTGCAGTCGATGACGTCAGTCTTTTAATTCCAACGGGAGTCTGTTTTGGCCTTGTTGGTCCCAATGGTGCGGGGAAAACAACGCTGATCGAAGTCATCGAAGACATCATCTCTCCTACATCGGGTGATATTTTTTACAAACGAAAGCCCCGGACACCATCATTCCGGGAGGAAGTGGGTATCCAGTTCCAGCAAACAGCGCTTCTTTCATTTTTGACCGTCCGGGAAACCCTGGCAACATTTCAGAATCTATATCAGAAAACCGACGACGTGGAGGAGCTGATGAATGCGTGCCACTTAAAGGAAATTCAAAACCAGTATAATGACAAAATATCCGGCGGTCAAAGACAACGCCTTTTGCTCTCCCTTGCGCTGATCAACAAACCGGAGCTGATGGTTTTGGATGAACCCTCGACCGGGCTCGACCCCCAGGCGCGACGGAATTTGTGGAATATTATTGAGAAAGTAAAAGAACAGGGGAAAACCATAATATTGACCACCCACTACATGGAGGAAGCGGAGTATCTTTGTGACGAGGTGGCAATCATGGATCATGGAAAAATTATCGCACAGGGAACGCCGGATCAACTGGTAGCAGAACATTGTAAGGGCGAGACGATCAGTCTTCCCAAAGAAAACTTTAAAAACCGTGTCGACCCGGTATTTAAGAACCATAGGGAGGTTCAGGGCCGAATCGAAATAGAACCGGATAACATCAACACTTGCATAAAAGAATTGCTGTCAAAAGGCGTTGAATTAACCGATATGATCGTTAAATCGCCTAACCTGGAAAATGTCTTCCTAAACCTAACCGGTCGGGAGCTGCGATCGTAGAGATGAATTTCAAGAGACTTTGGGCCATATTTACAGCCAGAAACCGTGAGTTTTTCAGGGATCGAGCCGCCTTTGGCTGGAACTTTCTGTTTCCTTTTTTAATCGTTGGCGGATTCGGTGTTATTTTCGGTGGGAAGGGATATACCGAGTATAAGATCGGGGTATTTCCCCATCCATCAGAGATTGTTTCTGTCCGGAATTTAAAAATCCCTGAACAGTTTCAAAAAATCCGTTACGTGGAATTCATCGGCTTTAAAACATTGGAAGACGGGCTGGAAAAACTGAAACATCATAAAATTGACTTTCTCATGAAAATTGGTTCTCTCTCCCACCAATACTGGATCAGCGATTCATCACCGAAAGGTTACATCGTTGAAAAGGTTTTTATGGCCAGCCTTCAGCCGGCTGATCGTCAACCGATTGCTGAAAAGAAAGAAATTCAAGGTAAAGAAATAGAGTACATCGACTGGTTATTCCCGGGAATACTGGCAATGAATATGATGTTCAGTGCCCTTTGGGGTATCGGATACATTGTGGTTCGATACAGAAAAAACGGTGTGCTCAAACGCCTGAAAGCCACACCCTTAACCGCCTTTGAATACCTGGCTGCCCAGCTGCTTTCGAGGATTTTTCTATTGATGTTCTCGCTGGTGGTTGTGTGGGTTGGATGCGATTTGATTTTTTCCTTTCACGTGGAGGGAAGCTATTTCAGTCTCTTTTTGGTTTTTTTTATGGGCGGCCTCAGTCTGAGTTCCCTGGGGTTGCTCGTCGCTTCCAGGGGAACGAGCGAGGAGTTTACCGGCGGGATCTTAAATTTTATCACCTGGCCGATGATGTTTTTATCAGAAGTATGGTTTTCCATCGAGGGTTCCCCCCAGTGGATCAAGATGATTGCCCAGGTGTTTCCTCTGACCCACATGTTGACCGGTGTACGAAAGATCATGAATGATGGCGCCGGGTTGCCGGATGTCGGCTTTGAGCTTTCTATACTGCTTTTGATCACATTGATCTGTTTGGGACTTGGCGCCCGTTTGTTTTCGTGGAACAAGTGATCGATCTACCCTAAAATAAAGTTAACACAGGTCGGTCTCTTTCATAACCCAAACAGATGGTCATTTATTAAATCAACGGGGTTATTGCCAGGTAATTTTCGCTTCATTTCTAAGGGGCAGTCGCTGGTACTCGAATTTTGGATACCCGACCATCATTGCGCCGAAACTGGTATGATCTTCCGGGAGCCTCAATGCTTCCTGCATCGGTGGCCAATTCGTTGCCGCGGCATTAAAATATCCCCCCCAGCAGGCCCCTAGGCCGAACGAAAAAGCGGCCAATTCCAAATAGGTCAACGCAATGGTACAGGCTGCAGGCGCCGCCCGATTTTTCTTTTGTGCATGGGCAACGATGACATGCGGTGCGCTTCTACACACCCGATCTTTTCCCGCTTCCCAGGCGGCAACAATACGATCCAGATGCATCGAAGAAGCCAGTGGCGATTCCGCTTTTATCAAACTTCGCATCCAGTCAATGACAAATCCGGCCAGCTGTCGGACTTCCCCGCTGTCGTGAATGACTCGCCACTCGACCGGTTGCAGGTTGGCGCCCGAAGGGGCATAATGCGCCACATCGATCAATTGAACCAGAACCTGGCGATCCACCCTCTCTTTCTTGTATGTCCGGATCGATCTGCGGCTGCGCATGAGATGTTCCATCTGTTCTGGCTTGAGAAACCACTCATGCTGAACCGGTGGACAGTTTTCCGGTTTCATGATGGCATGCGACATCGCCCCATGAGGACATACCGCTACACAATGGCCGCAGCTGATACAAAATTCCTCGCCACCATCGATAAGGGTGGGGAAAGCGCCTTTCTCTTTGAATTCAATGATTGCTGCCGGACATTCGGCAATGCATATCCCGTCTCGCTTACATTTTTCCTGATCAACGGTTAATAAAGCCATACTTACTCCTCTCTGCATTAAGGTTAATTTTATGGAACAAATCGATTTTTGTCTTACTAATATCAAGGGGGAGGGGATGTCAATATATAATTACTCAAGTTTCGCACACCAGATGCGGCACCATTCAATCTGTTTTGACCGATAATTGGTTATGTTTTCAGAAAATGCCTTGACAAAACAAGACGACCGGTCTATTATTATTAGAACTTGGCAAATAAATTCTATGGATAAAAAAGAAATGAGGTGGAATATGGGTCTTGAAGATCATCCAACAGTTAAAAAATATCGAGAAAAAAAGGCGGAGGGTTCTGATCTGCCCGAGCCGGAGAAACTTGATTCAGACTGGCTCAAAAGATTGGTGTTAAATGCCGGGGCGGATGATATCGGCCTGATCGGGATCGATCACCCCGGGATTGCGGATCAACGGCAGGATATCCTGGAAATTTTCCCCAGGACAAAGAGCCTCATCAGTATAATGTGCCGGTTGAACAGGGATAACATTCGCTCTGCTTCACGTGCAATTTCGGATCTAGAGTTTTTGCAGACCTTTGAAAAGGTCAATTCAGTTGCACGAGCGGTTGTGGCGTTTCTCAATGAAAAGGGGTTACGTGCCATGAACTCTTCTTCCGGATTTCCAATGGACATGGCGAAATGGCCGGGTAAAATGTGGCCCATATCCCATAAACCGGTTGCTGTTGCAGCCGGGTTGGGTGTTATGGGGCTCAATCGACTCTTGCTTCATCCCCGGTTTGGAAGTTTTAATGTATTGGGTACGATCCTTTTTGACAGGGAGGTATCCGCATATGACAGCCCCCTTGAATTCACCCCGTGTATCGATTGTAAGCTCTGTGCTTCCGTATGCCCGGTCGGGGCGGTCGGCGCTGATGGTTCATTCAATTTTGCTACGTGCATGACCCACAATTACCGGGACAGATTGGGTGGATTTCAGGACTGGATTGAGCGTGTGGTATCGAGCAAGGACGTGAAATCCTATCGGAAAAAGGTTCGCGATTCAGAGACGGTCTCTATGTGGCAGTCCCTCAGTTACGGGATTTGCAATAAATCCTCCTATTGTATGGCCGTTTGCCCGGCCGGCGAGTCTGTCATCGGTCCTTTTCTCGATGATCGTAAAGGGTTTGTAGAAGAGGTGGTTAAACCGTTGCAGAACAAGACGGAATCGATCTATGTGGTGCCGGGATCCGATGGCGAGGCCCATGTGGTCCGGCGGTTTCCGCACAAAACGGTCAAACGAATCGGCAATGGTTTACGACCCAATTCGGCAATCGGTTTTTTGCAGAGCCTTCCTATTGTCTTCCAACCCCATCAATCCGAAGGGATTGACGCAACCTACCATTTTTCCTTTACAGGTGAAGAGGATTGCAGCGGCACCGTGGTCATCCGCAACATGACCATCGAGGTTAAAGAAGGTCTCGTAGGAACCCCCGATCTCCACGTCAAGGCGGACAGCCGGACATGGATAGATTTTCTGGCGAAGGAAAAGAACCTCCTTTTCGCGCTGCTCGGGAGAAAAATTCGTTTAAAAGGACCTCCCCGTCTGATGAAGGCATTTGCCCGTTGCTTTCCATCGTAAACCGTTTCCATTCCATGATTGGCTGATAAACACGGTGGGAAGCGTATCTGGTATGGTTTTTCTTGACCCTCTGTCTCACAACCGATATCTATCACAGCGTTCTTAAATGAATCAAATTGTTTGAAAGGAGTTTATCAGATGACAAAAAGTGATGATCTAGATGGCAAAGTGGCAGTGGTGACTGGTGGCGGGAAGGGTATCGGTAAAGCGATTGCTAAAGGCCTGGCGGAAAACGGTGTCAAGGTGGTTGTCTGCTCCAGAACAGAAACAGAGCTTGACCAGGTCGCTGGGGAGATCAAGGAAAACGGTGGGGAGGCCACGCCGGTGGTAACCGACTTGACGGACAGTGATCAGATCAACGGACTCGTAGATGCGGCAGTCGAGGCCTATGGCCGGATTGATATCTTGGTTAATAACGCGGCAAGGAGTTTTCTAAGACCGCTTATGGATCTGAGAGAAGATGGTTGGGACAAAATCTTTAATACCAACTGCAAAGCCGTCTTTCTGCTCAGCAGGGCCGTGGCTAAAATCATGGGCAACCAGGGCGGAGGACGGATAGTCAACATCACCACGATCGGGGCGGTTCGCGGAGGTGCCGGGATGGGGGTTTATCATGCTAGCAAGGCGGCGCTTTCGATGTTGACAAAGTGTATGGCCGTTGAATGGGCGCCCCTTCAAATAAACGTAAACGCCGTTGGTCCGGGGTTGACCAAAACTGCCTTCAGCCAGCCGATCTGGGAGAATCCGGACATGGAACGGATGATTACCGCCAGAATCCCCAAGGGTCGACTGGCAGAGCCGGAGGAAATCGTCGGTGCGGTACTATTCCTCTGCTCGAACCAATCGAGTTTTATTACAGGTGAATCTATTTATGTGGATGGGGGCAGTCTGGCCAACAGCTAATTGTCAGGTCAGGAAAGGGTCTATTTTATCCTGAAAAACGATTCATCAAATTCGGGTTTGTCCTCATATCGTTTGAGAAAATATCCTGGCAACTGTTCGATGTTTTTATAAAAGGCGGGATCGACTTTGATTCCTGCTTTGTTGAGGGCCTTTTCAATGGACATCGGCGTTGGCGGGCACCCTTTAATGGCAATCATTTCTTGGATGTCCGGATGATCCTTGTTTAGCTGGTACATGCATTTGCCAAACAGTACGGTCTTCTTCTTCCCCGGTGTCGGCGCCATCACCTTTCCATTGAGGATTTCAACATCGTCCCAGGGTTCTCCCTTCCAGGCAAAAGCGATCGATGTAAGGGCAGGACCGATCAGGCCGGAGCAGTAAGTGCACAGGGAGAGATCGTATTTTCTGAACGAGAGCCCCTGAATACCCATCTTTTCCATCGGTAGGGGCAGGGTGTCGTCCTTATTGTAGGGAAAGTCATATCTATGATGAGAAGCTGCGGATTCTAGGGATTTGCCAACTACTTCCACGTCGGAGAGGTCATAGGGCCTGCCGCGGTTTCCGGCGGCGTGGGCGAGATGCTGCACTTCCGATGGCTGATATCCGAGAACCTCGGCGCCGACCAGGTCTGCGGAAAGCACATCTGATGAGGCAATCAACAGATTGCTTCTGCGCATTCGCCCGTCAAAACTCGGGCCCCTTTCAAGGGAATATATTCCATCAATCAGAGTAAACATTGGCGGCATTTTATCCGCCAACCTGGCAACCATAAAATGTAGATCCTTTTCAGGGTGGGTATTGTGACATTTCTTTCGAGAAGGGGTATCGATCATCCCTTTCAGGTTTTTAATCCCTAAACTGACCGTCGTCATCGCATGGGTCTTCAATACCGGTATGTTCACCACAAAGTCACTGTTGAGGATATCTGAATTAAAATTGAGAACAACCCCTTTTCCCAAATCGATCTTTTCAAAGGACCGGTCAAATATGTTGATGGACTTCACCCCATAGCGATCTTTTAAGACTCGATACCCCAGGGTCTCGAATGCATGTGCCGGTGTTTCTTTATCCCCCGGTTTTCGCATTACCGTACCTTCCCCGATGGTGATGTCATCGATTCCTTGTTCTTTAAGAAGAATCACCATATCCTCGATAACCCGGGAGGTGGTGATCACCCCCCATTTCGGAAAATCGGTCGCGCGAGTCCAAAAAACAATATTGGGTTTGATAAACACCTTTGCCTTTGCCGGCAGGTGGTCCATACCATTTGAAAACGCAACCACTTTTCGAACAGATTCCAGTGGTTTTTCATATGCCACAATGGCAACTTTCGATTTTTTCATACTATCCTCCAAACGATAGAGATCCTAATCAGCGTCCATCCATAAATGGCCCTTTTTGCCCTGTTCGGCGTTCTCCGCGGGTTTTCGGTTGCGGCGTACAGCACGTACGCCTCACCACAAACCCTTGTGCGGCCTTGATCAGGACAAAAATTGCTCATTTCTGAATTGGACACCTCTATTATTTATTTTAAAGTCGCGGATGGGCACTAATCAGATCATAAAAACAGAAATAGATGCTGGGTTCAATAGCTCAACCTTTTACAATTTAATGATATATTGGTCAATCGAAAACCATGGAATTGGTGACCTTCAAGACCCAAAAGCTGGTCCCTTTCAGGTTGTAATTTGATTGATTTATTGGTAACCTCAAAACAAAAATAAAAAAGAGAGAGGTGTAACCATGGCACAGGTGATTGCGGATCGAAGAGATATCGATTTTGTTCTCTTCGAACAAATCGAGGTGGAACAATTCCTCAAATATGAGAAATATGAGGAATTAAACAGAAAAATGTTTGAATTGATCGTCTCGGAGGCGAGGACCTTTGCGGTCAAGGAGATTCTGCCAACTTATGCTGAAGGGGATCGAGAAGGTGTAAAATTTGATGGGGGAAAGGTAAAGGTCCCCGATTGTTTTCATCGCCCGCACAAACTTATGCTCGAAGGCGAGTGGACCTCCCTGTCAGAGGATCCGGCGGTGGGCGGCCAGGGGATTCCCCACACCGTCTCCATCGCCGCCAATGAATACCTTATCGGCGCCAACTTCGCACTGACCAACTATGCGACGATGGGCCACGGCACCGGCAAGATGATCGAACTGTTTGGCACGGAAGAACAAAAAGCGATGTTTATGAAGAAACTCTACACGGGTATTTGGGGCGGAACCATGCTCCTTACCGAAGCACAGGCCGGGTCGGACGTGGGTGCACTTACCACGACAGCCGTAAAGAATCCGGATGGTACATATTCTCTTACCGGAGAGAAAATCTTTATTACTAACGGGGAACACGATCTGACCGAAAACATCATCCATCCGGTTCTGGCGCGTGTTGAAGGCGGTATGCCCGGAACCAAGGGTATCTCGATCTTTATCGTTCCAAAGATCTGGGTTAACGATGACGGTACCCTGGGCGATGCGAATGATATCATCTGCACCGGGGTAGAGGAGAAGATGGGGATCCACGCCAGCGTTACCAGCAGCATGTCGCTTGGAAGCAAGGGCATTTGCCGGGGTTTGCTGCTTGGTGAAGAAAACCGGGGAATGCGGATCATGTTTTACATGATGAACGACGCCCGGTTGGCGGTCGGGTTTCAGGCGTTTATCAATGCCTCGGCGGCATATCTGTATGCCGTGAATTATGCGCGGGAACGACTCCAGGGGAGAGATCTGGATCAGTTTAAAAATGCAGAGGCGCCATCGGTTCCGATTATCTCCCATCCGGATGTGCGACGGATGCTTTTGTGGATGAAGGCGCATGTGGAAGGGATGCGCAGCTTTATCTACTATATCGGCCATTGTTTCGATAAACTGGAGTGCGCTAGGGACGAAGAAGAAAAGGAGCGATGCCAGGACCTCACTGATCTGCTTACGCCTGTGGTAAAGGCCTATTGCAGTCAGCGAGGTTTTGATGTTTGCGTTCAGGCTATTCAGGTCTATGGAGGATATGGATATACAAAAGAGTTCCCGGTCGAGCAGCTCGCAAGGGACTGCAAGATCACATCTATTTACGAGGGAACCGACGGGATGCAGGCCATGGACCTTCTGGGGCGTAAGATGGGGATGAAAAACGGAAAGGTTTTTATGGCATTTCTCCAGGAAATCGGAAAAACCGTTGCCCTGGCAAAAGAGACTGAAGGTTTGAACGATCTGGCGGGTAGGTTGGAGAAAGCCAATAACCGGTTGGGTGAAGTTGCCATGAATCTGGGGAGGACAGCCTTGTCTCCTAAACTGAAGGTGGCGTTTGCCTTTGCCTCCCCATTTCTTGATATCATGGGCGATGTGATCATGGCGTGGATGCTTTTGTGGCGGGCATCGATCGCGGCATCTAAGATAAACAATGCAAAGAAAAAGGATGTTACCTTTTATGAAGGTCAGATCAAAACCGCTGAATTCTTCATCAACACTATTTTGCCTGTCACAACGGGAAAGATGGATGCTGTTTTGGAGAGCTCGCCCGCAGCCATTGAAATTTCAGCGGCTTCATTCGGGGGATTATAATGAAAAAAGAAGTCGTTATTATCAGTGCGGTCCGTACGCCCGTGGGCCGGTATATGGGCGCACTCAAAACCGTCGAGGCTTACGACCTGGCGTCTTTGGTTTTGGGTGAAGCGTTAAAGAGGATTAATTTAACGGCTGATCGGATCGATGAGGTGATCATGGGCCAGGCCTATCAAAACGGAGAATATGTCAATATTGCCAGGATGGCCCTGCTCAAGGCCGGCTGGCCAGAAACCATCCCCGGCATTACCGTGGACAGGCGATGTTGCACCGGCCTGGATGTGGTCCGTTATGCCGTTTCCCTGATCCAATCCGATCAGGCTGAGATCATCGTCGCCGGGGGTGTTGAGAGCATGAGCAATGCGGAATTTTATTTGCCTGGAAACATCAAGTGGGGAGTGGGTGGATCCAAGGGAATGCCCAGAGGGCATGGTGACCTCAACATTTGGGGGATGCCCTTTTATGACCGCATTCAAAGGGCACGGGTCATGTCACAACCCGACGAGCGGTACGGGATTCTACCGGCAATGATGACCTGGGCGGAAACCGCCGCAAAAGAAGAGGGAATCAGCCGGCAGGCTTGTGACCGGTGGGCACTGGAAAGTCATCAAAAAGCCTGTGCGGCCATGGAAAATGGAAAATTTAAAGAAGAGATCATTCCGGTGTCGGTTCCCCGACGAAAGGGGGATCCGGAGATTGTGGACAAAGACGAAAATCCCCGGTTTGATGCGTCCCTTGAAAAGCTGTCCGGTTTAAACCCCATACTGGGGGGTGTTTGTACGGCAGGTAATTCTTCGACTGAAAATGACGGCGCAGCCGCGGTTGTGGTGACTTCTAAAGAAAGGGCAGCGAAATTGGGTATTGAACCGCTCGCCGGTATCCGGTCGTGTGCGGTATCCGGCGTTGACCCCAGACAGACATACAAGTCCGTGCCGGCAGCCGTCAAAAAGGCGCTAGATATGGCGGGTATGGGACTCGAGGAGATGGACCTTATCGAGGTTCAGGAGGCCTTTGCGGTCCAAGTGTTGGCCGCCTTGAAGGAGATGGGGGTCAGTCCCGAAAATTACAAAAGTGTAAATGTGAACGGTTCTGGAATTTCGCTCGGACACCCCGTTGCCTGTACCGGCACCCGGATACTGGTAACATTGCTCCATGAAATGAAACGCCGGAACGTGCAATATGCCTTGGAGTGCATCTGCGGAGGTGGGGGGCTGGGAATTGCAGCGGTTTTGGAAAGAAAATTATCTTGGCGACAGTTCCGGTAAGGTACGCACCCGATAGAGGGCGACAACCCATTTTTTAACCGACCCATCAAATGAACTACCCTCATTAAATTCCATTTGTATCGGTCAGGTCATTTCGTCCCAACTATCTAGTGTCCATCCATAAATGGCCCTTTTTGCCCTGTTCGGCGTTCTCCGCGGGTTTTTGGTTGCGGCGTACAGCACGTACGCGTTCCTGTCCCGCTTTGCGGGGACCGTAAACCCTTGTGCGGCCCCCGCAAAAATTTGCGGGATTTCGCCTCTGATTTTCATAAGATGTGCTCAACTTGATCAGGACAAAAATTGCTCATTTCTGAATTGGACACTTCTATTATTTATTGTAACGTCGTGGATGGGCACTATCTTATATTGCTTATTTCCTATTAACCACAGCGGAATGGGTTATTAGATTTTTAAGTCGTGTACTGTTTGAGGCCATATATATTTAGACCCGAGCGCCGAGCAGGATATTGAATCGGTCGGCGGCTCAAACTCAGGTCAAAGCGGGTGTAAAACCGGAACTCGGCCGGTCTGTAAATATAATAACCGGGTCATTCGTCTTAAGAAGCTTGAAAACAAGGCCTCGGAAGGTTCCGGCTAAACGTCCGCTAAGACCTTCAAACAGTGACCCGGCTGCCGATTAAAAACCCTGCCCGGCTTTGCAGATAAACCCATAGGTAAATGACAACTGATGTCTAAATAATAACGCACTCATTAGTAATTAAAGGAGACAATAAATGAAAGTCGTTAAAAAAAATATCGTTTTGGCCGAAAGCAACCAGACTATAGTCATAGAAGGAAATCACTACTTTCCCCCCGAATCCATCAACCGGGATTATCTCCAAAAGAGCGATACCCACACGAAATGCCCCTGGAAAGGAGAGGCAAGCTATTATGATGTTGTTATCGATGGCGAGGTTGAGAAGAATGCCGCATGGTATTACCCTGAGCCAAAAAAGGCTGCAAAAGAGATAAAAAACCATGTGGCTTTTTACAGTGGCGTTGAGGAATAACGTGGACATAGGGACCTCCCATAGGACAACATGACAAAAAAACAGCACCCGCTTCCAGAGGCGATCCGGATAACCGGAGCCCGCCAGAACAACCTGAAGAACCTGGACCTCAATATACCCTTCAACCAAATAACGGTGGTGACCGGTGTCAGCGGCTCCGGAAAATCCTCCCTTGCTTTTGACACCCTTTACGCCGAGGGCCAGCGCCGCTATATCGAAACCTTTTCCCCCTATGCCCGGCAGTTCATGGACCGAATGGATCGTCCCCGGGTGGATGGCATCGAAAACATTCCGCCCGCCATTGCCATCGACAGAAAAGATCCGGTTCGCACCTCCCGCTCCACGGTGGGGACCATGACAGAGCTGACAGACCATGTCAAACTCCTCTATGCTCGCCTGGGTCGCCTTCATTGCAAGCGTTGCGGCAATCCGGTTCTTCCGGAGACACCGGCCCATGTGTGGCAGGCCATACAGGGTCTCTCAGAAGGCTCAAAAATGATTATCACCTTTCCGGTTGCTACCATTGATACATCTCCTAAACAGCTGAGAAACCAATTGGGCGGCATCGGTTTCACCCGTTTCTATTCGGGTGGTGAGATTCGCTCTTTAGACAGATGGCAGCCGAGGGAGGCCGAAGAAGAAGTTCATGTTGTCGCAGACCGAATCCTTTTCCGATCCACTGATCGAAAACGAATCATGGATTCCCTGGAACAGGCGTTTCATTTTGGTGACGGCAGACTCGATCTCTGGGTTGAGCCCGATCAGCATTTTGCCTTTAGCAATCGACTGGTCTGCGCGGGATGCAACATTCCCTACCATGCGCCGATCCCAAACCTCTTTTCCTTTAACAGTCCGGTGGGAGCCTGTGAAACCTGCCGGGGGTTTGGCAGAACCATTGATATCGATCTTGATCTCATCATCCCGAACAGCGGTCTTTCCCTTGAAGCGGGCGCCATCAAGCCCTTTGGCGGCGTCGAACAAAGCCGCATGGAATTTAAAGATTTGATCGATTTCTGCCGGAAGAAAAAAATCCCCATTGATTTGCCTTTTAGACGTTTGAAGAAGGCCCAGAAAGAAGCCATCGTTAAAGGGACGACGGATTATTATGGCATCCGGGGATTTTTCCAGTGGCTTGAGACCAAAACCTATAAGATGCATGTGCGGGTGTACCTTTCAAGATACCGCAGCTACCTGATATGCTCTGACTGCCGGGGCGCCCGGTTTAAGAATGAGACCCTGCTCTATCGGTTGGGTGGTCTCAATATCGGTCAGGTTTATGCCCTGAGTATTGACCGGGCGAACGAATTCTTTAATTCATTACCCCTGTCTTCAGGGGATGCCGCCGGACGGCTGATTCTGGGCGAAGTCAGAAACAGACTCGGATATCTGCAAGATGTCGGCCTCGGGTATCTCACGCTGGATCGCCAGTCCCGCACCCTTTCAGGGGGTGAGGTCCAACGGGTAGCATTGACCTCAGCCCTCGGGTCCTCATTGGTCAACAGTCTTTATATCCTTGACGAACCGAGCATCGGGCTTCATCCACGCGACAACCACCGCCTCATCAAGATTATAAAAGGACTCCGGGACCTGGGAAACACCATTGTGGTAGTGGAGCATGACCCTGAAATCATCAGCCAGAGCGATTTCATGCTTGATATGGGGCCAAAGGCGGGTGAACAGGGCGGCCAGGTCATCTATTTCGGACCCACATCGGGCGTAAAAAACTCCCTGACCGGTCAGTATCTGAAGGGCAAAAAGGTGATTCCCATGCCCACAAAGCGTCGCCGGCCCAAGAAAGGAATCTCCCTTATCGTTAAAGGGGCGGCCGCGCACAACCTGAAACAGATCGATGTGGAGATCCCCCTGGGCCTTTTGGTGTGTCTTACCGGGGTTTCCGGTTCGGGGAAATCGAGCCTGGCCGAGGAAATCATATATAAAGGCATCAAAAGAGCAAAGGGAGATTCCAAAGGCAGCCCCGGGACGTACAAGACCATAACGGGTATTCAGCAAATAGATGAAGTGGTTCTCGTGGACCAGCGACCCATTGGCCGCACGCCACGGGCAAACCCGCTGACCTATACCAAAGCACTGGATCCAGTCCGTCGCCTGCTCGCCGCCACCGCAAGCGCCCGGTCAAAGGGATTTGACCCCGGGTACTTCTCATTCAATGTGGCCAAAGGGCGGTGCGATACCTGCAAGGGGGAAGGATTCGAAAAAGTGGAAATGCAGTTTCTCTCTGACGTTTATCTGACATGTCCTTCTTGCAACGGGAAGCGCTTTAAGAAAAATGTTCTTGAAATAACCTACAGAGAGAAGAACATCAGCGATATTTTCTCAATGACCGTGGATCAGGCCATCTCTTTTTTTCAGGACCATCCCCCGATCATAGATGTCCTAAAGCCCCTTCCGGATGTCGGTCTGGGTTATATGCGGCTGGGTCAGCCGATAAACACCCTGTCCGGAGGAGAGGCTCAGCGCTTGAAGTTATCGCGTTACCTGAAGGGTGGAAACGGCGGTCCGCAGCTTTTCATATTTGATGAACCGACCACCGGTCTGCACTTTGAGGATATCAACATGCTTCTGACAGCGCTCCAACGGGTTGTCGATCAGGGCAACTCGGTGCTGATCATCGAACACAACATGGACGTTGTGAAGGCAGCCGATTGGGTGATCGATCTGGGGCCTGAGGGTGGAGATGCAGGCGGCGAGGTGGTGGTTTCAGGTCCGCCGGAAAAAGTGGCCGGATATGCCGGGTCCCACACAGGCAAATTTTTGAAAAAATATCTCTCATCCAAAGGCCGCCTTCGACCCCAAAAACGCCGTTCGAAAAAGGTTCCCAAAAGCCGTTCGAATCTCTCATCCAAAATCAGCATCAAGGGAGCCAGAGAGAACAATTTAAAGGACCTGAGTCTGTCGATTCCCCGGCAGAAACTGGTGGTGATCACCGGCGTTTCAGGGTCAGGCAAATCGACCCTTGCCTACGACATTCTGTTTGCCGAGGGTCAACGCCGCTATCTGGAGACTCTCGCTCCCTATGTTCGGCAGTATGTGAAAATCCTGGAGCGACCGGATGTGGACGCAGTTTTGGGCCTCCCCGCAACCGTGGCCATCCAGCAACGGATCAGCCACAGAAGCCGACGCTCCACCGTCGCCACCCTCACGGAAATCTATCATTTTCTGCGACTTCTCTACAGCAAACTCGGCCGCCGGCACTGTCCGGGGTGTAACCGGCGATTGACCACTCAAACCATGGATGAAATTGTGCAGCAGATTCAAAAGCGGTATCGGGGCAAACATCCACGGATTCTGGCCCCAAAGGTATCCGGTCGCAAAGGGTTTCATAAGGAGATTTTCACAAAGGCCCTTCTTAAAGGATTCAGCGAGGCACGCATCGATGGTGAGATCACAGCGCTTCGGGAGGGGATGTCCCTGAGCCGTTTTCACGAGCACACCATCGAGCTGGTGGTGGGAAGATTTACCGGGAAACGCTCCCGGGATCTGGTACCCCGGACACTTGAGGAAGGCGGCGGCAGTCTTATCGTCCTGGATGATAAGGGTCATGAGGAAATTTTTAGCCTCAAAGGGGTCTGTCCGGCCTGCGGGATCGGCCTTCCCGATCTGGATCCCCGTCTCTTTTCCTTTAACAGCCCGCATGGGGCCTGTACCTTATGTGACGGGCTGGGGCAATTGGGTGATTTTAAAACAGATCGATCAAAGACCTGTCCGGCGTGCGGCGGCAGCCGGCTAAAACCGGAAGCCCTATCGGTCAAAATCAACGGGCTTTCCATCTATGATGTGGTTCAACAACCGGCCGCCCGTCTGCTTGAAATATTCAAAGGAATATCTTTTGCCAGACATGAACTCCCTGTTGCCAAGCCGATTATGGCTGAAATTATGACACGGCTCTCCTTTTTGCATCGGCTCGGGTTGTCCTATCTCTCTTTGAGTCGAAGCGGCAACACCCTTTCCGGGGGTGAAGCCCATCGACTCCGTCTGGCGGCACAGCTCGGCTCCAACTTGACCGGGGTCTGCTACATTTTGGATGAACCGACCATCGGGCTCCATGCCCGGGATAACCGAATGCTACTGGACGCGCTGAAAGAGTTAAGAAAGCGAGGGAACTCCCTTGTGGTGGTGGAACACGATGAAGAGACCATTCGCGAAGCGGATCATATCATCGATCTGGGCCCGGGCGCCGGTCAAAAAGGAGGCCGGGTAGTCGCTTCAGGAACCCTTGCCGATCTGCAAAGAATCCCTGCCTCGGTTACCGGGGCATCTTTTAATGGAAATTCCCATAAGATTTACTCTCCTCTTCGGCCATACCGCAAACGAGCTCGCCTCAAAGTCATCGGCGCTGTCGAGAACAATCTTAAGGACATCGATGTGGAATTTCCTCTGGGTACATTCATCTGCATCACCGGCGTTTCGGGCTCCGGCAAATCGACCCTTCTTAAAGAAACCGTCTACAAAACGCTGCACAATCGCCTTAACAAACAAAAAACCAGGGTGAAAAGATGCAAAGGGATCAAAGGGTGGCAAAGCCTTGACAGGGTATTGGAGGTGGATCACAGTCCCATCGGCCGCACCCCGCGCTCGGTGCCCGCCTCATACATCGGTTTCCTGGGGCACATTCGAAAGCTTTTTGCCATGACCCCCAGTGCCCGGGCAAGGGGATATCAACCGGGACGATTTTCTTTCAACACCTCTGGAGGCCGATGTGAATCCTGCAAGGGTCACGGCGCCTTTAAAGTGGCCATGAGCTTTTTGCCCGACGTCTATGTCCGCTGTGAAACATGCAACGAAATGAGATTTAACCAGGAGACTCTGGACATCACCTACAAAGGGAAAAATATCTCAGAGATCCTGAACTTTACTTTTGATGAGGCGGCCACCTTTTTCAGTGCTATTCCATCCATTCAAAGGGCGGTCCGGCTGGTCTGCGATATCGGGCTCGGTTATCTCTGTCTGGGGCAGGCGAGCCCCACGTTGTCAGGAGGTGAAGCCCAGCGGATCAAGCTGGCGGAAGAGCTCTCAAGATCCTGTAGGGGCCACACCTTTTACATTCTGGATGAACCGACCACCGGCCTTCACTTGGCGGACGTGGAAAATTTGCTGAATGTACTGCAGGCCCTGGTGGATCAGGGAAACACCATCGCTGTGATCGAACACAACATGGAGATCATCAAAGAGGCCGATTATATCATCGACCTCGGTCCGGAAGGCGGCGATCAGGGCGGAGAAGTGGTGGCAACCGGTTCACCCCTTGAACTGATCGCCTCTCAAAATGGATCACATACCGCCAGATACCTTAAAAAATATCTGAACGCTTAGGATTACCCTTTTCCAAAATCACACCAAATTACAACTTATTACTCAAGTTTCGCACCCCCAATGGGGCACGGTGCCGCATCTGGTGTGGGGTAAATAAAATTTCTACCCTATGCCTGATGCAACTTTCCTTAAAATACCAGGTGCGAAACTTGAGTTTAAATTACAAAACGGTGGTTTTCCAGCAATAAATTTTTCTTTTGCAGTCAAAACAAGATCGGACTGAAAAGTGATTCTCTGGGAGCGATCAATTGGAGAAATTATTTTGGGATCCATATGTTTTCGTAAATAATCATGCCCCCTTCACAATATTATGAAACCGGTTCATTATTGACGCACGACGGAAAATTCCATATGCTTCGGTCAAAAAAGGGACTTTTTATCAACTCAACTATAGCATGGACCAGGCTCTTGAAAAAAGGCGGCATAAAAACCTGGGCCATGAAATGGCGATATTTCTAGGCGGAGATCTCAGAGGAGTATCGGGTAAGCAGGTTGATAACACACCAAGAGGCCCAGTTTTGGGAGGTACCTTGCATCGGGGTAATAATGTTCTCCGTAAACTCGAAGAACGGGAAAAAGAGCTTTCCGTACTGCATAAGACCGTTCGTATTCTTAAGGACGAAAATAAATCTGAAGGAGAGCTAATCCAGCAAATTGCAAATATTCTTCCTGCAGGATGGCAATTCCCCGATATTACTGTAGCGCGTATTTCATTTGGGGCTGATTTTTATCAAACATCATCCTTCAAAGAGACTCTCTGGCGGCAAGCAGCATCGTTTAAATTAAGATCTGGCAAACCTGGATGTATCGAAATCTATTACCTCGAAAGCAGGCACGAAGATTATGAAGGTCCTTTTCTCCTGGAAGAGCGACATCTCATAGACACCTTGACAGAAACCTTACGGGCTTATCTTCAGAGGAAAGTCGATTACAGGGCGCTTCAAAGGGCTCATGCCCGGCTGGAAGAACGAGTTGCAAAACGAACCGCGGAATTACTTGCCGCAAATGTTGCCTTACAATCCGAGATAGAAAAACACCGTAAAAGCAGAGAAGAGATCGCGAAACATCGTCAACAATTAATACAACTGACAAATGAATTGACATTGACAGAAGAGCGTGAGCGGCGCGTAATCGCTTCCGATTTACATGACCAGATAGGTCAATCTTTGGCTCTAATCAGATCGAAAATTTTGGATCTCCAGGGTGATACCATATTCAGCGGATTTCACAAAAATATCTCGGCAATAACGAAGCTTTTGGAGAAAACCATCAATTCAACCCGCTCATTAACTTTTGAAATAAGCTCTCCGGTGCTATATGAGTTGGGGATGGTCCCGGCCTTAAGGTGGATTGCGGAACGGTTCAAGAAAAAACATGATTTAAATGTAACTGTTATTGAAAGAGGGAACGTTGGTTATATCCGGATTGATTTAAGGGTAATGCTTTTTAAGTGTGTCAGGGAATTGCTGGTTAATGCAGCAAAATATTCAAATGCCAACCTGGTAAAAATTACTGTCTACTCTGAAGATAAACATCTCATCATAGAGGTAGCGGATAACGGTATCGGCTTCGACGTTGCCGAAATTGAAGGAGCTGCAGTAGAAGAAAAAGGGTTTGGTTTGTTCAGCATCAAGGAACGGTTGAAACATCTCGGCGGAGAAATGATCCTGCATTCCAGGTTAAATTGGGGAACGAAAGCAATTTTAAAGACAACGCTGGATTCTGACAGGTAATAAAGATGAGGTTGAGAATTCTTCTTGCGGATGATCATGTGATGTTTCGTGATGGTATTCGTCCCCTTATTAACCGGGAGGAGGGGATGGAGGTCGTTGGAGAGGCAGAGGATGGCCTTGAGACGGTTCGTCTCGCAAAAGAACTGAAACCGGATATCATTATCATGGATATTTCCATGCCGCAGTTGAATGGTGTGGAAGCGACCTGGAAAATCCGTGAAGTCAATCCCGAAATTAAGGTAATAATTCTTTCCATGCATTCTGACCGTCAATTTGTCATCGAATCCTTGAAAGCCGGTGCGAAGGCATATTTGTTGAAAGATTCTCCTTTTGAAGAGTTGAAGCGTTTTATCCTGGCTGTCGCAAAAGATCAGATTGTATTAAGTCCTGCAATTACCGGTATCGTCATTAAAGATTTCATCCATCTCTCAAAACAGGAAGGATCATCCGTTTTTGCAATTCTGAGCACACGTGAACGGCAGGTGCTCCAGTTGATTGCCGAAGGAAAAGCTACAAAAGAAATTGCAAA
This sequence comes from Desulfobacterales bacterium, assembly GCA_011049715.1. Taxonomy (GTDB): domain Bacteria; phylum Desulfobacterota; class Desulfobacteria; order Desulfobacterales; family UBA2156; genus UBA2156. The sequence goes on along the minus strand of DRHF01000163.1, from coordinate 11,781 downwards.
AGATCTTTTCCTCAGTATCAAGACAATCGAGTCCCATCGCAGACAGATCATGGATAAACTGAACATTCACAATGTCGCTGAGTTGACCAAGTATGCTATTCGTGAAGGTTTGACTCAACTGAGATGACCTTTATTTGATTAAATTCTCAACCTTTGTTTGTTCCCCTCCTTACGGTTTCCCATAGTAGGGAACCCATTACCTCAAAAACCAGGAAAATCCCCCCCTCTGATAAATAGGGTTTCCCTTAGCCATTTTCAGGCATCCCCCGATTGTTTCAACGTGTTGATTCCTCTATTGTGAGCGTTCGGTAAAGTCTGCTCAAGCGGACATTTTTTCATCATATTTTGGAGGATAGATACATGTTTGATACCGGTCATACTGGTTTTATGTTGCTGGCTACGAGCTTGGTGATGCTCATGACTCCCGGCCTGGCATTTTTCTATGGTGGTCTGGTGGGCCGTAGAAATGTTCTTTCCATCATGACCCAGAGTTTTGTCTCTTTGGGTATTACGACGATTATCTGGTTCGCTTTTGGATACTCACTATCTTTCAGTGGCGGTGAAGGCGGCATTATCGGCGATTTTGGAAAGGCTTTTCTTCGCGGTGTTGATCTGAATACACCATTTGGCGACGGTGCGATCCCGGAATACCTGTTCTTCGCTTATCAGATGATGTTCGCAATTATAACCCCTGCATTGATTACCGGTGCATTCGCCAACCGTATCCGTTTCCCCGCTTACCTGATGTTTCTCATTGCCTGGTTGATCCTGGTATATTTCCCCTTTGTCCACATGGTATGGGGCGGCGGGCTTTTTGCAAAATGGGGTATCAAAGACTTTGCCGGTGGTATCGTGGTTCATAATACCGCGGGTATGGCGGCGTTGGCTTCAGTCCTGTTTGTTGGCCGTAGACGTAAAGGTGATGATGTACCCCACAGCATTCCGTTGGTCGCCTTGGGTACCGGCCTTCTTTGGTTCGGATGGTATGGTTTCAATGCCGGTAGTCAGCTGAAGGTTGACAGTGTTACTGTTACCGCTTTTATCAATACCGATATCGCCGCTTCCTGTGCCGCAATTGCCTGGATGACAGTAGAATGGTTCCAGACAAAGAAACCGAGATTTGTGGGACTTCTTACCGGTGCTGTTGCCGGTCTTGCAACTATCACTCCGGCGGCAGGTTTTGTTACCCCGGGTAGCGCGGCTTTCATTGGAGTTTTAGCCGGTGTGATCTGCTATGCTGCGGTCAGCCTGAAGAACAAGCTCGGTTGGGATGACGCCCTGGATGTATGGGGTGTACACGGTGTCGGCGGTGCTTTAGGAACAATCATGCTCGGCCTTCTGGCCCATGAAATGATCAACGGTCAGACCGGTTTGATATTTGGAGGTAACGCCAAGTTCTTTGGTCTTCAGTGTCTTGGTATTCTTATCTCTTCGGCATATGCATTCGTTTTTACTTACGGAATGCTCTGGATCATCAACAAGATTACCCCGGTGAAAACCACAGAATCCGAAGAGATGGAGCTTGATGAATCCTTGCATGGTGAAACTGCGTACGAAGAGGCAATTTAATTAATTGAGGGGTCGGGGAGTTTGTCCCAAGGCTTCCCCTTGGATTTTCCAAGTTGATTTAACTTTTCGATATGCGATGAGTTGATACATTTGAATGGTTAAGCCCATTGCTGCAAAGAGCCAGCGGTTATTTTTACTACCTCTCATCCTTTTCAGGAAATTCCTTAAAGAAGTGGGTTAGATCGCTCAGGTTCTTAGCGGCCGTCTGAGAGTCAGACAGGGAAACGAGATAGAGGTATCGCTATTGTTTTTATGGGTAAAGGAAAATGTTAGCGAACTACTTTTATAAAATGAAGGGCCCAAAAAAAAGCCCGCCGATGGTGAGTTTATTTGAAGTTATTTGCTCCTGGCTCGGCGCTTTTTTAGGCATCTCATTTGTTGCATATGCTCATTACAACATCCTTGGTCATACGGATCTATTCATGATAATAGGTTCTTTTGGGGCTTCAGCAGTTCTTATTTACGGGGCGATAGGAAACCCTTTGGCTCAACCTAGAAACTTAATAGGTGGCCATATTTTTTCGGCTATAGTAGGAGTTGCCGCTTATCAGCTATTTAATGGTTATATCTGGTTTTCCGCGGCAATTGCAGTTGCAACTGCCATCGCTATTATGCATGTCACAAAAACCCTTCATCCTCCAGGAGGGGCTACGGCATTGATTGCGGTAATTGGAAGCCAGAAAATTCATGACCTTGGATATCTTTATGCTGTCATACCTGCTGGTCTAGGAGCGGTTATTATGTTGATTGTTGCACTCCTTGTGAACAATATCCCCAAAAGTCGGAGATATCCACAGTTTTGGTTATGACATATTAACCCCAACGCATAAGATTACCCCTTTCCTTAATCGCACCCCTATGTAACTTCCGAAACTCATAGACTTTATTATCTTTTTATGTCATGGCAATAGCGCTTGCGAGGTTATCAGGGAATTACCATATTGAACCTAAACAGCAAGCGCATTCCCCGTAGCCTGTTAAAGCAATGCGCAAATCCTGTGGTCGGGGTCGAAGTGAAGAAAAGATCCCGATTGCGTGACTGCAGAGTAATTGAAATATTGAAGGCCGTTCCCCTTCTTATCCGATCAACCATTTTCGCCTGAACCGGATTTAAGTGGATGTATCGGGACAGGTGCTTCAGATATTCATCGGCATCGATCAAAATTGACTTAAAACGGCCCCGGAAAAGATGTCCTCGTCGTTCCCGCTTACGATTGAAATAGGTGGCATAGCTGACGTTGATCCACTGGATGGATCGACTCCGATTTGGATCAGGCGTTTAGACAAGAAGATTATAATAAATAGTCATCAGGCAGTAGGTATGAATCCGGATTGAAAACCGTTAAGCCGCTTTGCCCAGATACCCAAGGAACTTCTTATCAAATAATGACTGAGTTGAAAGATTGAAATCGTCATGCTATATTCTGCCGCCTTTTGGAATCCCGGGTAGCTGGATTTTATTAAACATGAAGAAAACTGTCTTTTAGGACAGGATTTTTCCTCCATATGGGAGCACTGATGGTCAAATGAGGAAACACCCCTATATCTATTACGGATGGATTATAGTCGCTGCCGGCATTGTATCATATGCGCTTGGTTACGGATCTCGATATTCTTTTTCTGTTATTTTTCCCTCACTCCTTGAAGAGTTTCAATGGCCCAGAGACCTGACCGCCGGTATATTTTCCATCCACTTTTTGACTTATGGTCTGGCAGCCCCTATTGCTGGTTCCTTGGTAGATCGGATAGGCCCACGCAAAACCATGGCCCTTGGAACAATACTGCTAAGCTTGGGGTTGGTTTTATCTGGACTGGGAAATGAGCCTTGGCATTTTTATTTGAGTTTTGGCGTCACAACGGGAGTAGGGCTTTCACTGACGGGTGCGGTTCCATTTACCGCCGTTTTGAGGAATTGGTTTGAGAAAAGACGGGGGTTGGCTTTTTCGATCCTGTTTTTTGGCGTTGGTGGGTCTTTTATCTCCTATCCGGGAATCGCATTTCTGATTGATAATTTGGATTGGCGAAACACGTTTCTGATTGAAGCAGCTATTGTTATTGGGTGTATGTTACCTCTAATAATCTTTATCGTACGGTACCACCCCAGGGATAAGGGTCTTTTTGTCGATGGCACGTCAGAGGATAAAGGCCCTTACCGAGACAAAGAGACGGAGGCGCCGTTGATCAAGGACCAACCCTGGGTAACTATAGATTGGACGCTGTCAAAGGCGGTTAAGACAAGGCCTTTCTGGATGTTGTCTCTTTCAACGTTCTGTCTGTGGGGCATAACACAGCATATTGTGGTGACTCATCATATCGTTTTTGCCATGGATATGGGCTATTCTATGATCTACGCTTCTTCGGTTTTGTCTCTTTTCGGAGCCTTTTTTTCTTTGGGGTGTCTGATTGCCCTTATTTCTGATCGAATCGGACGCGAGCCCACTTTGACCATAGGCGCAGTCTTTATTATTTCGGGAATATTGATGTTAATGTTTATAAAAGATAATACGCAACCATGGATGCTATATTACTATGCCGCAGCGGTTGGTTTTGGCATTGGAATGACCACTCCACCCATAGCGGCGGCAACCACTGATATTTTTCAGGGGCCAAAGGCAGGGGCGATCATCGGTTTTGTGTGGTTCAGCTTTGCCGTCGGAGGATCAATAGGTCCTTGGCTGGGCGGTTGGGTTTTTGAACTCACCAAGAGTTACAAAAGTGCGTTTATATTGGCAATAGTCATTTGCGCCCTTGGATGTGGCGGCATGTGGTGGGCAGCGCCACGGAAAATTCGGCAAGTACCGGGTAGGGTTACGTCAAAAAAGACAACGGGGTCAAGGAAAAGAGGGACGCCCGTAAGAATATAAGTTTACTATTAGGTTGATCTGAAAAGACAAGGGGTCGCGACTTCACTTTTGACAAGAAAACAAGCGGGTCACATCGTAATTAATAATTATTGGCAACCGTCGAAATAGATTCTATTTGGTGTAATGTGAAAGTAAGAGGCGACAAGCTATTCAGCAATTAAACGACCACACCGTCAGAGCTTTTGGGGACATTCTATTGGAATATTGATTGATAACCGATTGGGATTGAGACAACAGTGGCAGGTCCCTGTGAAATACGCCCGCCCGACTCGCCTGAGCGAGAGCGATGGCGGGCAGGCTTCGCGTTTTGTTAAACACTCCAGTTAAACAGGAGAAATCAACAGGGTTTAACAGGGCAAGAACTTCACCCCAGTACTATCTTCCGGCTGTTCCGGCTCTTCAACGAGGAGCAATCGAAAAAGCAAAGGAGAAAGAGAGGAAGATCGACCAATCAAACAAAGCAGCACAGAAGAGGCTTAAAGAAATACAGAGTGAATAGTAGGTGATAAATCCGCCTATAAATCCATATAATAAAAACACCACTTTCAAGGATATTTTGAGGAGCTATCCTTCAATGATTAAATTTAGGAAATATTAAATTATCTTGACAAGTTTTACTACAATGTAGCATTAAAAAGATTAGCCAATATAGATGGATCAGAAAATTGATTCGCTCTTCAATTTTCAGACTCTGTCCGGAAGCGATTTCTATTGTGGAATTCCTCATCTCCCGTTGACGGCTGGCATCATCCTCTATTTGTTTTGTGCCACCCAATTTTGGTCGGTTCCATTATTTAAAATAAAAGCTTATTTACCTAAAGGTTCAAAAATGAAGTGCCCGAAGTGCCAATTTGAAAATCGTGAGGGAGCTAAATTTTGTCTTAAATGCGGTGAGGAATTGAAATTTAAATGTCCTAAGTGCAGCAAGCATTTACCTAACGAGGCAATGTTCTGTGATGAGTGTGGGCACAAATTGACTCTTCCTTCAGAACCACCCACTAAAGATCTCTCCTTTGACGAGAAAATAGAAAAAATTCAGCGATACCTTCCGAAAGGTCTCACGGAGAAGATTCTATCTCAAAGAGACAGAATTGAAGGGGAACGGAAGCAGGTTACAGTCATGTTTTGCGACATGGAGGGGTTTACGCATTTTGTTGAAAAACTTGGTCCAGAGGAGGCCTACAGCATAATGGATCAGGTTTACGAGCTCCTTATTCACAAAGTCCACGACTATGAAGGCACAGTCAATGAGATGACCGGCGATGGGATAATGGCTCTATTTGGCGCTCCCATCGCTTTGGAAGACGCGCCACAGAGAGCTATCCGATCTGCTTATTCTATTCATCGTGAGATAGCCCGGCTCAGCGATAGAATAAAACAAGAGAAAGAAAATTTTCCGTCTTTTAAAATGCGGATCGGCATTCATACCGGACCGGTGGTTGTTGGAACCCTGGGAAACGACCTCCGGGTTGAGTTCAAGGCCGTGGGAGATACGGTGAATCTGGCATCCAGGATGGAGGGGCTTGCAGAGCCCGGAGCTACTTATGTGACCGTGGAGACATTCAAGCTCACTGAAGGATTTTTCCGGTTTGAGGCTTTAGGTGAAAGAGCGGTCAAAGGCAAAGAAGAATCTGTCAATGTATTTCGTGTCATTGCCCCCAGCACCCAAAGGACACGGTTTGATGTCAGTGCTGAGAGAGGTTTAACTCCATTTGTAGGCAGGGCGAGGGAGCTTGAACTTTTTTTGGATGGATTTGAGCGCTCCAAGGCAGGGCGAGGTCAGGCATTTTCTATTGTGGCCGAAGCAGGTGTAGGGAAATCCAGACTCTTATATGAGTTCCGCAAGGCGGTTTCCAGCGAGGATGTGACCTTTCTGGAGGGGAAATGTCTCTCTTACAGCCGTGGCGTGGCCTATCATCCGGTCTTAGATGTCTTGAAGTCGAACTTCGAAATTCAGGAGGGGGAAGCGGATGCCGAGATCACGGAAAAGGTCAAAACTGGCTTAAAAGCAATAGGAGCCGATGAACCCTCGACCCTGCCATATCTATTAGAGCTACTGTCAGTGAAAAACAGCGGTATCGACAACATACCCATGAGCCCTGAGGCAAGAAAAGATCAAATCACCGGGGCCGTAAAGCGAATCACTTTTAGGGGTTGCGAGATTCGGCCCTTGATCATAGCCATTGAGGATCTTCACTGGATTGATAAGAGTTCTGAGGATTATTTGAAGGATCTGTTGGATAGTATATCCGGAGCAAGGGTATTTCTGATTTTCACTTATAGGCCCGAGTATGTGCACACCTGGGGGGCAAAATCCTATCACAGTCAGGTGAACCTGAACCGACTTTCCAACAGGGAAAGCCTTGTTATGGTTAGCCACCTTTTGGATGCAGTGAAAATCCACGGAGATCTTGAGGACTTCATCCTTGAGAAGACCGAAGGCGTGCCCTTTTTCATCGAGGAGTTTATTAAGTCCCTTAAGGATCTTCAGGCCATAGAGAAAAGGGGCAACGCTTGTGGAATCGCAAAAGATATTGAAACTATAACTATACCCTCAACGATACATGATGTAATCATGGCCCGCGTAGACTCCCTGCCTGAGGAAGCGAAGGGCGTTCTTCAGACCGGATCAGTCGTTGGGAGGGAGTTCAGTCACGAATTGATCCGGAGAATAACGGACCTACAAGAACAAGAGTTGCTGTCCCAGTTATCGGCATTAAAGGACTCAGAGCTCTTATTTGAGAGAGGGATATATCCCGAATCAACCTATATCTTCAAGCATGCCTTTACGCAGGAAGTCGCCTATGAAACCCTGCTTCTGCAACGGCGGAAGGTTTTGCATGAGCTTGTCGGGCAAGCTATCGAAGACCTCTATCATAACCGGATTGAGGAGCAGATGAACTTGTTGTACCACCATTTCAGCCTAGCTGAAAACTGGACAAAAGCGGTTGACTATGGCCGTAAAGCAGCTAACAAAGCCTATAGGCTGAGTCAATTTCACGAAGCGGTTACGATGCTCGAACAGGTACAGGCCTGCCTGCTGCGGCTTCCGGAGAACCAGTCCAGGCAGGAAATTCTAATCGACGTTTTGCTACAGCAGGAGCGCCTCCATGAAACGTTGGGGCAGCGTGAAAAACAACAGGCAATCATTGAACAGATCCTCTCGCTTCTCCAGCCCGCTGATGATCCGGCCCGCCTCGCAGAGGTCTATGTTCGGCAGGGAGATTTGTGCACGTTACTTCGTCGCTTTACCGATGCGGAGGAGGCTTTAGATAAATCCCTTTGCATCAGTCGAGACATCTCCGATCCTATTTGTGAGCGGAACGCGTTGCGAAGTCTTGGGCTTCTTTATTGGCATGAGGGCAAAAAAGGAAGAAGCGCTTGAAAGGATAGAAGAAGCACTCAAAATCGATCGACAACAAAAAGATACCGAAGCGATCGTCATAGATCTGACTAACCTTGGCGCCGTCCTGAGAAGCCTCGAAGATTATGAGCGCGCACGAACCTGTCTGGAGGAGGGTCACCAACTCTGTGAGGTGATTCAAAACCCCAATAAACAGGCTTATATTTTGAATAGCCTTGGGAATACTTATCGATCCTTGGGTAAAGATGATGAAGCAATTCATTCCTTTCAACGGGTACTCAAGATTACAGAACAAAACCGGAATCCCATCATACAGTGTTATTCTCTTACCTCTCTTGCCCATATGTATTTCCGTAAGGAAAGGATTCAAGAAAGTCTCCAACTCTATGAACAAGCGATTGATGTGAGCCGTAAGACCGAACATGCCGAGGGCTTGTCGGCATCACTCCGAATGTTGGGCGAAGTTCTTCTTGGCATGGGCAGGCAGCCTGATGCACTGCCTTACCTTCACGAGGCTGCGACGATTTTCGCTCGGCTCAAGGATGATGATAGCGAAGCTCTGATGTGGAGCAATATAGCCACTGCTCAGGAGCGAGAGAAGAATTATCCGGATGCGATCACGGCTTGGGAGAAGGTACTAACGCTGCAAAAGGCTGCGAACAACAGTCCTGGAGAACTGGAAGCGATCGAGGGAATGGCGCGCGTTACACGTCATCAGGCTGACGATCCTGCACGCACTTTACAATATTATGGTGAAGCACTCGATTTGGCTGAGGAATTGAATGATCGAAACAAACAGGGCGATCTCCTTAATACCCTGGGGATCCTGGAATGGCAACAAGGTGCATACAAAGAGGCGTTGGGTTGGTATGAGCGAGCGCTCAAGATTTTTCAGGAGCTGGATGATCTAGTCCATCAAGGGCTGGTTCTGAATAGCCTCGGTGTGACCTTGACGAAATTGAACCGCTATGAGGAGGCCCTAAACCGTCTCAAAGCAGCCCTCAAGTTTCATTACCAAACGAAAGAGAATCTCCTGAAAGGGCACGCGTTGGCTGCTTTGGGAGATGTCCACTACGAGATGGGCAAACCCGATGAGGCGCTACGCTGCTATGCTCTAGCGTTGAAGATACGGCAGGGCATTGGTGATCGCAAAGGCGAAGGTTGGATGATGTATCATCTCGCACGGGTGTATGCCTCGCAGGGGGCTAAGGAGAGCGCTCGTGATTACTTAAATCAGGCCTCCAGGATTGCCAAGGAATGTAAAGATGGAAAACTGAAAGAAATTTGTAATGAATTACAAAACTCAAGCTTGATGAAAAGGAGGAAATAATGCCTAGGTACATCATTGAACGCACGGTTGGCTCGCTCTCCAAAGAACAGTTGGAGGCAGCGGGTAAAAAGTCTAATGAAGTCATAGCCGACATGGACGGCATCGTCTGGATAAGGAGCTACGTTTCTGATGCGGAAGGGAAGATCTATTGCGAATACGACGCGCCGAACGCAGAAGCCATCCGCGAACACGCGAGACGCACTGGCATACCGGCGGACAAGATCTCAGAGGTGTCACTGGAGATCAGTCCGGTCATGTTTCAATAAGTTCATGATTTAATGAAATGGCGCTCTCCTGAGTAAAGACAACGGGGTTACCCTTTCTGGGAACATGGAACGGTCATAGGAAAATAAGTAACTTGGCATGGTGAAGGCGATGCGGCAGGAAATACACATGCCGAGATTAGCCCGATTGGCCGCACCCGGCGTGCTCCACCACAGCCATGATGAGATTGCTGACCGGATATGTGGTCAGTATTAATCGTTGGCACTTGCGCATGGTCCCCTTTTTCAAGATCGACTCAAGTCGATTGTTTGCCAGGAAGAGGTCTATCTATGGGAGCTTGTCCGGAATATCCATCTCAATCCGTTACGTGCGGGTATTGTTTCCGATCTCAACCGGCTGAAGACCTATAAATACGGCGAACACGCGGTAAGGAGTTGGCGAAAATGCTGGGATGACCCAGCCCGGAGTGGGGTATGCCGTTATCAAGGGTGAAGCAATCTCGAAGTCAAATTATTATCGGAACAAAAACTGAGTTAATTATATACTTATGAAAGTCCCCCCATATCTAAAGGGAGGTTTTTATCAGTTCAGCTAATTCAAAATTTGGAAACCTTCAACATAATATTTTTGCACTTCAATATACCTAATGTGGTCACCGCCTATCCATATTTCTAAGCCCATTTGTGATTGCTCATTTGAACACCAACTGTCATTATTCATACATAATATTTGTGTGTAAACACCATCACCTATTAATACTACAAAAGTGCTCAATGCACCACTTCGAGCTTTGTATTGAAACATTACTGCTGGAGTAGTGTCCCAATTGTCAATATCATAGATAACGCTACCACTACTATCCTGATGAAAAGAACAATCTCTAGACCATAGATAAGCAAAACTAGGATTGTCCAATTGTAAGGATAGTATTTCTTGTCCACTTGTTTCCCAATGATTAAATCCTTTATTATCGTGAGGTATTTCTATAATCCCTTTTAGATAATCAACATTATACCAATCACAAAACAGATTTCCAGAGTTACTTTCAGAGTAGTAGTCAATATTGGTTGTGATTGCATTACTACATTCACTTGTAAGCGTATTGCTTATTTCGGCTACACTATCAGAATCGCTTAAGCTACATTGTGCTTTTAATGTAGCACCATCCCAACTGCCATCATATTTATTTACATAACCTAAACCAGACCAGACATACAGGTCACATGAATCCGTCCAGTTTCCATTAGGCAACCCTGATCCACCTTTAGTGGCATCACTGTTTTTCAATTTATTAGCACTTATATAATCCAACTCCTCTTTGAAACCATCAGTTATTAAAGCTCCTTCAAATAGGTCATGCAGGTGATTGAACCTTTTCTTAAATATATCATGTAACCTGTCATAATTATCATCATAGGAATCTTTATAGACAATGCCCTGTTCGGCTAAAACAGGGAGATAATCATGAAGTTGGTAGGAAAAAAACAAACTTGTGGTTTCCATTATAAATGCCTGTTGTAAAATTTTTGCGATTTGTGGAAATTGAAACATTAACCCTTCATTATGCTGATCAATAGTTTTTACAAAATTTAGTTCTTCAGATGTCCCTTGAGTTGGTACAGTAAGAGTAAACAAAGAAACCGTGGCGTTTAAAAAGTTTCTCAATAAATTAGGATACTGTGTAGGGGTACTATCAAAATTCCCTGAAATCATTTCTGCCGCATTATATAAACTTCCTAGAAACTCATTTGTTAATAAAGCTGATATTGCATCAGATATATCTTTGTCAGCAATAATATCTTCTAATGACATACTTTGTGCCTTATTATTATATTGGTTCCAACTACCATCAGCGTCAGTTTCATATGTCAGCGGCAACCTGAAACTGCATAAATACTGGCGGTTTGAAAATAGTGTATTTTCTTCCTAAAGAGCTTCTATATTACGACTCTTCTTGATTGATTTTATTCTAATAGCCAAAGATTTCAATTGGTTAGGTTTTTACTATAAGCATAATTCATGCCAAAAAAACATAGCAGTTTCAGTCCGCCAGGGAATATACCTTTTCACGCCGCCGCTAACATGATAATACCTGAATTTTGCACGTAAATCGTCTCTGTGAGCTATGTGCGGCATTTTATTCTTTATATCACCACCATGTTCACATCAATGAATTGACCGGCTAATACTTCAAAAAGTACTACTTTTTATCAAAAACTCATTTATTTCACCCACGATAATTACTTGATTTATCATTTAAATATTTCCGTGCAAGAAATTTCTTGCACGGATTAAAGAGCTGCGAAACGGTATGGCCAACTACTACCTTCTTCCCACGGCCTCGCTTTCTGTCGTGCTTTGTCTAAAAACTTTAGGAAGTGTAACATATCCGGCGTTCTGGCATCATGGATGGAGTATTTGACCTTATT
>DRHF01000162.1 GCA_011049715.1 Desulfobacterales bacterium | reverse complement strand
GGATTTTGAGCTCCGATCACAAAGTGGAACATGTCTGGATCGATTTAAGGCATCTCCCGGATGCGGTTCATGAACAACAGATCCCTGAGGTCAGCGGATTTTTTAAAAAGTTCCTCAACCTCGACCCCAAAAGCGAGCTCTGCCCCGTTCACCCGAGCAACCACTATCAGATGGGGGGGATCCCCACGAACGCGTTTGGCGAAGTGCAAGATCACATGCAGAGGCGTGTGCCGGGTCTGTTCGCCATAGGTGAGTGTGCGGCTGCCAGTTTCCATGGCTTTAATCGGCTGGGAACCAACTCTCTGTTGGAATTGATCACCATGGGCAAATTCGTCGGCAACCAGGTTTTGTCCTATCTGAATCACATTCCTGAAGGGTCGACGGCAACAGTAGATTTTATCAGTTTTGACCGGTTTTCCCGGTATTTGGAAGCGCGGGGAAAAAATAAAATCGGACAGATTCGTACAGCCATGAAAGAGCTGATGACGGAGAATGTCGGCGTTTTCAGAACCGAAGAGGGGTTGTCCAAAACCATAGATGTGTTAAGAGACCTAAAAGACAGGGCCGACCAAAGCACCTTGGCCTGCAAAAGTCTCCGAATGAATCAAGAGTTGCTTCAACGATGGGAACTGGACAATCTGTTGACCGTATCGATGGCAATTTCTCAGGCTGCGCTCAACAGAAGAGAGTCAAGGGGAGCTCATTTCCGGGATGATTTTCCGGAAAGAGATGATGCATTCAATCATCACACGATAGTGATTATGGGATCTTTTGAGAAGGTCGAAATAAAAAAGCGAGAAATCGACATGTCCATTTTTAAGGCAAAGGATCAGCATTTCGAAAAATTCGATTTCATCGAAAGGGCATACTGATTAAGTGTATGGACCATGGCAAGTCATTATCATATTACCCTGAAAATTCGCCGATACGATCCCGAAAATAGACAGTCTTGGATTCAGGATTACCATCTGGAAGCTGGGCGAATCCTTCGGTTCGTGGATCTCTTTCGAAAAATAAACGACGAACAGGACCCGACCTTCTCCTGGAACTCATCCTGTGAGCACGGGCAGTGCGGAACCTGTTCCATAAAGATCAACGGAAAACCGCTTCTCGCTTGCGAGCTTCTAGTGGAAAATGCCGTTCGATACTTTAACACCCCTGTTTTCAATGTCGAACCATTGGAAGTGGCCCCTGTTGTTCGCGATCTGGTGTTCGATTTAGCCAAAGCGTATAAAAGAATAGACCAGGTCAAACCGTACGTTATCCGTCCAGTCAATCCCTCATCAGACCAAGACGAATATCCGATATCACCAACTGAAATGAAACGATATATCAATGCCACGCGATGTATTAACTGTTTTTGCTGTTCAAGTGCATGCATCAGCAGCCATCGAAACTTTCTCGGACCCAATGCGATGCTGGCCAGTGTGGTTCGGGTGATGGATCCCCGCGAGAAGGAAAAGGTCCAGCGGTTAAAAATTCTGTATGGCCATCGCGGTGTTTATCGATGTCACTCATCCCGCGCATGTTCATTTGTTTGTCCAAAAGAAATTGATGTCGCCCATTTTGTCGCACTGGCGAAAGCGGGTCGGTTCAACAACCCAAATAGTGGATGATAAATGGAAGAAACCAAAAAATTTGTTCAAAGGTGCCTTGAATTAAATTACGATGCCTTTTCCGATGAGGTCATTGATCGAGTTAAATATCTATTCCTCGACTACACTGGCGTCGCTGCCCGGGGTTCATTAAGCGACTCCAGCGGCCCTGTACATAACCTTATCCTGAACTGTGATAAAACAGAGAATGGTGCGGCGGTCGTCGGGACGCACATGCGGGCCAGCCCGCCCTATGCCGCCATTGCCAATGGCACTGCAGCCCATTCCCTTGAACTGGATGATGTGGTCAATGAAGCCTCTCTTCACCCGGCCGTCGTAATCATGAGCGCGGCTCTGGCAGCCATTAATATCTCCGGATGTTCCGGCAAAAAATTCATCGGAGCAATTGTGGCGGGTTACGAGATGATGATCAAATTAGGCGTCTCCCTTAATCCATCCGCCCATTACGCAATGGGCTTTCACCCGACCGGAACCTGTGGAACGATGGGGGCGGCAATTACGACAGCAAAAATACTCGGATTGAATCTAAAAGCAATGATAAATGCCCTGGGAATCGCAGGAAGCATGGCTGCGGGTTCCATGGAATTTCTGACCGAAGGGGCATTTACCAAACGATTGCATCCCGGATGGGCGGCACACAGTGGACTGATGGCAGCACTACTGGCCCGGGAAGATTTTACAGGGCCGGGGACCATTATCGAGGGAAGATACGGTTTTCTGCATATGTATTCAACCGGATCGGATGTCTCAAAGTTTCTAAAGGATTGGGGCGATCCATATGAAATAATGCGAACGAGTATCAAACCGCATGCCTGCTGCAGATATAAGCAGGGGCCGATCGACTGCCTCTTACAGGTGATGCATGAATATAACCTGAACGCCCTGGATATAAAAAGGGTTATATTGGGTATTCTAAAGGCCGGATTTCCGATTGTGGCAGAACCAAAAGAGTTGAAAAACAACCCAAGGTCAGTTGTCGACGCGCAGTTTAGTATGCCATTTGGCGCAGCTGTGGCAATTTTGTACGGGAAAGCCACCTTGGATGAATACACGATGGAAAAGATCGATTCATCCGAAGTTAAAGAGATGATGAAAAGAGTTTCCTGTGTAGAGGACCATGAAATTGAAAAGAGTTTTCCAAAGAAGTGGCCGGCGTCTGCAACACTGGTAACAAAAAATGGAGAAGCGTATTCAG
>DRHF01000161.1 GCA_011049715.1 Desulfobacterales bacterium | reverse complement strand
GCCGTTAATATCGGCGAGTTTTTGCTTGATCTCTCTTCCTGAGCCATATTTTTGGATGCGGTCGATCCCGGTCAAAAGCCGGTCATTGAAAGTCTGGACGCCCACTGAAAGCCGGTTTACCCCGGCATCGAGAAGCGTACGGATTATTTGCGGAATCAGGTGATTTGGATTTGTTTCCACGGAAATCTTCTTGATCGGCCAGATCGCCTGCGCCAGTTTCAGTACTTCGGCCAGTTTATCCGTCAATACCGTCGGTGTGCCGCCTCCCACATAAATCGATTCGAAGCTAAAGCCGTTTTTTCGGTACAGCTCCATTTCCTTCTTCAAGCTTTCAAAATAACTGAAGGCCAGGGCAGACTCGAACCGGACCCGGTAAAATGAGCAGTATGGGCAGAGTTCCTCACAGAATGGGACATGAATGTAGAGCAGGTATGATTTGCCATCCTGCGGTTTCGGTATGGACCAGGAGTTATTTTTCGGAAAGCTCAGATGGCGGGCAGATAAAATCCTCATATAATGGGTCAATAATTTTTCGATAAACATTCTGATTACTTTAGCGATTGTTTCTTATCAAAGCAAGGCCAAAAATCAGGAGCTCTTGGACAATGGCAGCCCGTAATATTGCGGGAGAAAAATGGAAACTTTATAGAAAATCCGGTGGAAAGAGATCACGAACCATTACTGATTTCTTGATCGGGTCCCATGCTTTGTTAAAAGCCGATCGCTTTCTCCCCCGTGACAGAGGTTTTTACAGATCTTACTTTCCGGAACTTTCAATCATGAGTCCCTGATTCCCCAACTGGAACTACCGCTATATAATGGTTTAAAATGATGTGTTTGTCCTTGTTTACGGAAGTAGCAGCGGGTATAAGTATATGAAAATTGTACAGAGTGTTCGAACGGGCAGATCCGTAAGGCATCGCTATCTTGAATCATTCGGACGATTCGATGAAACAAAATATGAAATGTTTCGAAAGATCATTAGGCAATGGCGGCCCCTGATCCGCTCAAAGATCGTCCTTCAGGAGCTACAGGAAAAATCTGGTCGTCTTCAGGGAAGAGAATTTTATCAATTAAACCAAAAAATATTTACAATCGAACTTATTGGCTTTAGTCCTCCTTAGAAGAACTCATAGTTTTTCCCGGTATAGATTCTTATCGTTTTAAGACTGTCTTGAGCTGGAAATTGCGGCTGCGGGAAAAAAATACAGGAATTACAGGCTTATTGAATTGTCGTGAGGTTCAGTTATTTATTTGAAAACAGGCCTGACAATCCAATACCCTTGCAGGCTTTCGATGAGCTCTTCATCCCCCAATCCTCCTCTAATTTGTAGACGGCCGTGATAGTCTTGCCTATCCGACGCCTGCGGCCCCGATCGGATAGGCGTGCTTTTCCCTTTACTTGCCGTTCGGCTTCACGGTATTCTCGTAGTAACGACCGGCCGTCTCGAAGTTGCCCGGGTTGTAGTTCGCCTTGGCCAGGTTGATCTTGATCCGAGCATCCCCAGGCTCGAAATTTCTCTGAATAAAAAGAGGCGCCCTATTTCAGGGTTTCACGGGTTTTAATCTGGAAGGCGAGTATACGTAAAGAATAGTCCACGGAGACGCTGGAGTGAAAACTGTCTTTCGTATTTCCATATTGTCGGAAACCGGGTTTGTCGCTTACAACACAAAAAAAATAAAATAATATCTTGACAAAACTAGTTATATAGTTATATTATTAAGAAATCAACAGCCGTTAGCTGTTAACAATCCATTGTTGAGGTAACATCTTATGCAAAAAATCAGTGGAAAACAGGCCTTTGACTGTAATTGTAATCCTGAAGACTGCAGGGAAATAAAAAAGAAGGCCACTAATATGTTTGAGATCCTCAATGATAAAGTCGTGCTGAAGAAACGGGCAGCTTTTTTCCGGGCACTTGGCAATGAGGTAAGATTGAATCTTCTGGGGCTGCTGGCTGTTCGTGAAATGTGTATATGTGAGATTGTCGAAGCTGCTGAAGGGGCAAACTCCACGGTTGCACACCACCTGAGGCTCCTTACAGAATGCGGGCTTGTTAATTCTCGCAAAGAGGGCAAGTTTACTATATTTCAGCTGAATCATGATCTGATAAAAAAACACAACGTGCTGGAAGAATCTGGCACCTGTTGCTGATACAGCCTTGGTAATTTTGAGTTTTCGGAGGAAAATATGGGAATGATGGACGCCATGATGAATAGCATGATTAAAGCCCTTCCGCCTGACAAACGGGAGGAACTCATGCTTAAGATGATGCCTGAAATGATGAAAGGCATTGATATCACCAGGGTAATGCCTGATATGTTGAAGGAAGTGGGACAGCTTACCACGCTGTTTTCTGTCTACGTCTTTCTTTCAAAGGCACTTAAAGATGAAGAGCTGAAGGGGATCCTTAAAGAGGGTCTTAAGAAAATGAAGGAAAAAATGCCTGAAATGATGAAAATGATGCAACCCCTGATGCAGCCTCTGATGGAAGAGAAAATGATGCCGGCGATGTTGGAGTTCATGAGTCCCATGATGCCAATGATGAAGGATATGATGCCGGCTATGTTGGAGAAATCCATGATTCCGAAGCTGAAAGAGAAACCGGAGATAGAGGAGAATATGCTGGGAATGATGCAGACCATGTTTTCCCACTGTTCGATAAATATGGTTCCGCTTATTGAAAAGGAGGACAGAATTGATTTTATTAAAAAACTTTTTGGCTCTCTGGCCCATTCCGCCGGTTCCGAAATGTCCGCCCAAGAAAAGAACAGTTTCATCGATGGAAGTATTCAAATTATGAAAGAGGGTATACGTTAGCCTAAATATGTAAGGAGGAAAATTAAATGGGAATGATGGACATTATGGTTAAAATGCTGGGTAAGAAGAAAAGAGAAGAAATGATGATAAACATGATGCCTCTTATGATGGAAGGCATAGACATGAATGAGCTGATGCCCAAAATGATGGGGAATATGCTCAAGGACCTTTCGGCTGATGATCTTATTAAATTTTTGAAGGAAGCGCTGGGCGAAAAGGAAACCGTAAAAAAACTTCTTCAAAAGATCGGCGAAGCAAACCTGATGCAGAAGATGATGTTTAAGACATATGCCAGTAGATTTGGATTTGATAAAACTGTTGACAAGCTTCATCAAAATGCTCTTAATAACGGATGGACGATACCTGATGTAAGAAACCTGCAGCAGGAATATATAGATTCCGGCATAAAAGAAATGACCAGGCTGAAAGTTTTATATTTCTGCAATTCCCAGGGCGGATATTCCATTATACAAAATGATGAAAAAAAGGCGATGTCCGTCATGATGCCCATGGGAGTATCGGTATATGAAAAAAGGGACGGATCTGTTGAAATCGCGGCAATGAATATCGGTATGATGGGCGGGATGTTTTCCGGTGAAGCTAAGGAAGTTTTGGCCGATGGTGGTGAAAGGCTTGAAGCCAGTCTAAAGGAAATAATTGAATAACTCAGCAATAATTCACCGCCTATTAAATATACACTTTCTGGTACAGCAATCAATGAAACACAAACTGCAAGCGTCGATTGCCCAGCCAGGGTATACGTGGGTCGATTTTGGCATGCAGCAGCTTGCCGTTTAGATTCGTGAGAATAGCAGCAACCGCTGCTTGATGCTCGAATCCATAAATGCTGAGCGTAATAACATTCCCTCGCAGTTGAACTCTCCCTTGAACCCCGTCGACGGCTCATCTGTGTAGGTTTCTTTGATCTCTACGAATTTGTCCAGGTTGTTGAGAAAGGCGTCCGCCAGGTCGGGATCAAAATGCCCGCCCCTCTCTTCTTTGCAGAGCTCGATGATCCGATCCATCTCCCAGGCTTTCTAATAGCAGCGGTCACTTCCCAGGGCATCGAATACATCCGCCAACACAGTGATCCGGCCGAAGATGTGCGTCTCCTTGCCTTTCAGCTTAAGGGAGTAGCCGGCGCCATTCCACTTTTCATGGTGCTCGCGGGATCAGGAAGCGGCGCTTGGCTTTTGTGGTGTAAGGGAATCATCACACTGGATTCACTCGTTATATATTTATGTGCAGGCACAGCTATCTCTCGAACTTACTTCGTATTTGGCCCCGATATATACCCAGCGCGGAACGAATATCCTTCAGACCATTTTCAAGGAGCATTTCAAGGACTTTGCAGAAATCTATGAGCAAAAGTATGCTCCCACATACGGCCACTTCCGTCTGGAGCGAATCACAGAGGTCTGAGCACTTTATCTACCGCGGCGATTATACCCAGGTCGTAGATGCCCGCAGGCATCATCATTATTCTTCGGTTATCATCTCTCGATTCCGTGCTTGATTCTTGACTATTTGCATCAGGCCGGATCATAATAACCTATCAATAGGATTCTTAACGCCGGAGTAGAGGCAGGCGATGCCGCCCGTTAGCGGTTTCAAGGATATCTCAGTCAATCCCGACTTTTTCATCATCAGGACGACTTCTTCGGGCTTTAAAAAACCGGCTATGGATGAGGCAAGGTAGTTATAGGCCCCGGCCGAGCCGGATAGGATCCCGCCCAGAATTGGGATGAGATTCTTGAGATAAAAACGGTAAATAACTCCGAGATACCCGTTTTGAAAGGGGGAAAATTCGAGCACTAAAAGCCTGCCCCCACTTTTAAGCAGGCGGGCCATCTCATCGCAGCCTTTCTGTCGATCCATAAGATTTCTCAGGCCGAAGCCAATGCAGACCAGGTCGAAAGAGCAGTCCGGAAATGGAAGGTCAAGGACATCTGCCTTGACGAATTTTATTTTTTCCGCCAGGCCCTTTTTCCTTACTTTTTCCCTTCCCAGCCGAAGCATTTGTCCTGAAAAATCGACAGCGGTGATTTCACAGGCAAAACAGCTTTTGCCGAGCTCGATGGCCAGGTCGGCGGTGCCGGTGCAGGCATCGAGAATCCTGGCTCCGTTTCTCAAGCGGGCGGATCGCACCAGGGCCTTTCTCCACAGGCGGTCGATGTTGAGACTGAACAGATGATTTAAAAAATCATACCTTGAGGCAATTTCGGAAAAGAGTCTGGCGATTCCAATAGAGTCGGACTGCATCCGTTTCTCCATAGCTCAAGCAAACGGAAAGACTACGAATGCGCTTACGCTCCAGAGCGCATGGGAGATGATCACCGGGGTTAGGCTCTTTTCAAGCAGATAGATTAGTCCCCAGCAGAAGCCGGCCGTAAAGGCAGCCAGGATCAGGAGTATGTTGAACGACCAGATATGGACTAGTG
>DRHF01000160.1 GCA_011049715.1 Desulfobacterales bacterium | reverse complement strand
TGCTGACCTGCTTAACCCGCTTTTCGGCCATGATGTTTCCATTTAAAAAACGGCATTGATGCTCCGGACATCCAACCACCTGAACAGCGTCAGGTCCATGCTCAAATAATTTTACAAGATGGTCGACCTCGATCTTGCTTGAACATGGCATAATCACCCAGCGGGCCGTATGATCTGAAAATCGTCTCGATGAATCGGTGAATGTCACATCCTCAGCAACACAATGCCGGCAAAAAAGAATGACGATTTCAGGCTTGAAGTTTTTGTCCGGCGATTTCATGGTTCTCCCTTATCTTCCCCTGTGTAAAGAGGTATAGACACTGGTTACCATCATAAATTCTCGAACAGGTTTAATGCAGAGAAACAAGGCGGATTTGGGCTTTTATTTCTTTGTTGTTCTGAAGGAGAATGCTACAACAAAAAAGACGTCCTTTTGTCTAATGCGGAAGATAGACGTCTTTGTCTTTCAGTGTCGAGAAAAACGTTGTTCGCAGTTTTGCAAAGTTCTATTTAACACATAAAGTGAGCCCAATTATCTCAACAAAAAATTTTTGTCAAGCCATAAATTGTCTTACAGATTTCTGAAATTGAAACAATATCCTTTTGGGAATATAAAGGGAACATCCTCGAAAAATTAATTGGAAGCGTATGAATACGAAGTGGGAAGCCTTTTGCAAGGCTGCAGAAAAAGCGGATGTCAAGCCACCGGAAGATCCGAACCTTGTTGACACGCTGAAAAGTGTTTTCTTTTTTAGCGATTTTGTCGCGACAAGTTGCATCCGTAATCCGGAAATGCTGGCCGAAATGGTCGCGAACGGTGATCTTGAGAAACAATACTCAGTCGATGAATATGATACCCGGTTAAAGGAATCTCTATCGAAAATCGCTGAAACGATAAAGCGAGATAAAAGTCAAAACCTGGATTCCACGATAAAACATCACCTCCGTGAGCTTCGACAGCATGAGATGGTGCGGATTGCCTTTCGTGACCTTTCGGGGTTTGCCGGGTTATCGGATACCATGACGGAACTTTCCGCTTTTGCAGATAGATGTTTGAAGTGGTCGCTTTCGGTTTTATTTCAACACCAGTGCGAGAAATTCGGCACACCCAAAAAAAGCGATGGGTCAATCCAGCAGCTTGTTATTATCGGGATGGGTAAACTCGGTGCAAGGGAGTTAAACTTTTCTTCAGACATTGATCTCATCTTTGCATATCCGGATACCGGAATAATGAGTGGTCGCCCAAAATCGGTCAGCAGCGAGGAATTCTTTGTAAGGCTTTGCCGCAAGCTGGTAAATGTGATCAGTGAAACCACTTTGGATGGTCTCGTATTCCGAATCGATCTAGATCTACGTCCCTTTGGAAAAAGTGGGCCGATTGTGATGAGTTTTGATGCAATGGAAGATTATTACCAGCGCCAGGGGAGAGAATGGGAACGGTACGCATGGATTAAAGCGAGGGTCGTGGCAGATGGAAACGGGGAAGGGGCAAGGTTCCTGAAAAAAATGAAGCCATTTGTTTATCGGCGATATCTAGATTTTGCCACCTTCGAATCGTTTAGGGATATGAAAAGGCGGATTGAGGTTGAGGTAAAACGAAAAGGAATGACAAACAACATCAAACTCGGTCCTGGCGGCATACGGGAGATAGAATTTTTTGGACAGATCTTTCAGCTTATACGGGGCGGCATTTTACCCGCGCTTCAGGAATGCCGCATTCAGAAAGTTTTACAGATCCTTTTCTGGGAAGGCCATATCGATGAGAAGGTATGTGAGGGATTGACCAGCGCCTACAAGTTTTTGCGCAAAACAGAGCATCGGCTTCAAGAATTTGCCGATCAACAGACCCATAGCCTCCCCCTGCATGCGGAAGGAAGAAAACGACTCGCCGCCTCCATGGGATTCGATGAATGGAAACTTTTTTCATTTCAGCTCAAAAAACACATGGAATATGTACATCGCCATTTTATGATCCTTTTGGGGGCCAAAGACACAGACGATCAGGCAGATGGTAAAAACAAAAATGAGAAGAGATTGGAATCGATCGGGTTAGATCCGATTGAAGATGAGAAAACAGGAAAAATACTTTCTGATGCCGGATTTGATGCTCCGGAAGAGGTAATGCGTTTGCTATACCACCTGCAAAGCGCTCCTGCGACCAAAGCGCTCAGTGCCGAAGGTCGTAAACGTTTGGATCGTCTGGTTCCACAGATATTAAAGGCTGTTGTTTCATCTGATCACCCGGTGCTTGCCCTGGGTCGAATTATCGAACTGATCAAAACCATTGAGCGTCGTACCAACTACCTGGCCCTTTTGCTGGAGAATCCCACCGCCTTAGCCTATCTTGTCAAATTCGCGAATGCAAGCTCCTGGATTATTAATTTTTTCTCTCGCCATCCCCTCCTCTTGGATGAACTGCTTGATCCACGAGCACTTTATGCCCCACCTAAAAAATCTGAACTCGAAAAGGAGATCCGTCACCGTCTTGAACAAATATCTCCCTTCGATATTGAGTTTCAAATGGAAGAGCTGCGTATTTTTAAACAAATAAATGTGTTGCGTGTGGCTGCATCGGATATCGCCGGTGTACTTCCTTTGCTTAAAGTAAGTGATCATCTCACCAATATCGCAGAGGCGGTCATTCATGAAGTTCTTGAACTATCCTGGAACCATTTGACCCAAAAGCACGGTAAACCAAAATGTGTTCTGGACGGGAAAAAATGTGCCCGGGGATTTGCCGTTATTGCCTATGGAAAGCTGGGTGGGATTGAACTCGGGTATGGATCGGATCTCGATCTTATTTTTCTTCACGCAGGCGAAAAAGGCGCCACGACAGATGGCAACCAACCCGTTGATAACGCGCAGTTTTTTGCCCGTTTGGGGCAGAGGGTTCTTCATATTTTAAGCTCCCATACGCCAACCGGCATATTATACGAAATCGATATGCGCTTACGTCCGAGCGGGGGTTCAGGTCTTTTGGTGAGCCATATCCAAGCGTTTGAAAAATACCAGGCAAAAAGTGCCTGGACATGGGAACATCAGGCGCTTATAAAAGCGCGACCCATCGCTGGTGATATCCGCCTAAAAAGCCGGTTTGAACAGATTCGAGAAAAAGTGCTTGCCCGTCGACGCGTGAAAGGAGTGCTACAGAAACGGATTGCCGGGATGCGAGAGCGGATGAGAAAGGAGCTTTTCCGCCACGAGGCAGGTGTTTTTGATCTTAAACAGGGCGCAGGGGGTATCGTGGATATTGAATTTTTGGTCCAGTACCTGATGCTTTTGAGGTCAAATGAGCATAAAAAGCTAATCAAATGGACGGACAATGTCCGCATAATTCGTGCGTTGTTTGAAACGGGAATAATTGATGACTATACAGCACATGTCCTGCGCCATGCTTATCTGGTCTACCGTTCTTTAGGTCATCAGCTGAGCCTTCAGGAAAAACCGGCTAAAATTTCTGAAGACGATTTCCTCGATCTGCGGGAAAAAATAAAAGAAATCTGGGATTTTTTTATTAAAGGGACAGATCATCGTTAAACGATGCAACGGAATCATTGTTCACAAAATAAAAAGCCGGTTTTGTAATATTTTCGTTTTTTTGTTACAAAAATGTAATTTAAGATCTTTCTGATCACGCCCCTGATAAACACAATCGACTTAACTTATTTGAATAATTAAATAATTGACTATTGGCATATCTTTTGCTATTGTTAATTCCGGTAAAGATTACCGTTTTTCCAAAAGAGAGCCCCAAAAAGAGCGATGAAAATAAAATGAAGACATTGAAAAAGAAAAGGAGGGAACTGATTCACGGCCTTCTAGAAGGGAAAACACATGCCTTTTTGATCGAGTATACCCGGATTTTCGATGAGTACTTTCGTAGTCGCTTTGAGACAAGCAAGGTCGGCCCTCGAATAGACATCATTAACAATCCATATGCAATTGTTGCCTTGGGAGGATACGGAAGAGAAGAACAGTGTATTCATTCCGATGTCGACCTGCTTTTTCTGTTTGAAAAGAATATTCCGGATAAAGCGGAAGAATTGATTCGAGAGATTGTTTATCCGATGTGGGACATCAATTTGGAGGTTGGATATGCGATTCGTTCCATGAACGAATGTCTGAGCCTTGCTGAAAAAGATTTCGATGTGTTGACGCCTTTGCTGGATGCCCGCTTTGTTTGCGGACGTTCCCTCCTATACACCGAGCTGATGGAAGAGATGAGGGAAAAAATTATTGTCGAACGATCCCATCGGATAATTGAATGGCTGGTTGAAAGAAACAGGAAACGCCATGTCTATTTCGGCGATTCAACCTTCCTTCTTGAACCCAATCTGAAGGAAGGTCAGGGCGGCTTGAGGGATTACCATACGATGTTGTGGGTCGCTCACATAAAATTTGGCATAAAGCAATTAAAAAATTTTGAGTATGATGGTTTTCTATCACGTGATGAATACCGGGCCCTAACACATGCGCTTACGTTTATTTGGAATGTGAGAAACCGTTTGCATGCTTTGACCGGCAGGAAATGTGACCAACTTTGCTTCGAAGACCAGATCAAGCTGGCAAACAGATTGAAATATAAAAAAGAAAACGGTCAACAACCTGTTGAAAGGTTTTTAGGAGAGCTTCACGGTAAGATGGAATTCGTAAAGCAACAACTTCTGATATTCCTTCATGAGATGGGATTCGCAAAAAAGGGAAGACGATTGGGAAAGCGAGTTCCAACGACCCGTTTCCAGGGTCTGGAGGTGAGGGGGGAGATGCTGAACTTTTCCTCCACCGATGCTGTCCGGCAAACCCCAGCTCTTTTGATGAATATTTTTGAAGAAAGTGCACGACTGAAATTGCCTTTAAGCGTTGAAGCCAGAAGGTCGGTAAAAAAAAATTTATATCTCGTTGACGATGAATTTAGAAATTCCGATGCAGCCATCAGATCCTTTGAGCGGGTTTTAATCACCCCGCCTCCAGCTTTCAACGTTCTGAGCGAAATGTTAAGCACTGAATTCCTAGGGGAATTCATACCTGAATTTAAAGGGATCGCCAACAGGATTCAATATGATGAATATCACGTATATCCTGTGGATAGGCATTTACTCCGGACGGTTCAGAGCCTGAAGGGATTCGGCAGCTCTGAAGATAAAGATACCCCCCCCTTGTGTAAAGATATTTATAAGGAGTTGAAAGACCGTAAGTTGTTGCTTTGGGCAGCACTCCTTCATGACATTGGCAAAGGTAAACCAGGCAAAAATCATTCATTAAAGGGCGCTAAAATTGCCCGGACTTTATTTACAAAAAGAGGGTTTCAACCGAATGAGGTTGACACCATATCTTTTTTGATTCAGGAGCACCTGCTGCTGATGAACACCGCGACACGAAGAGATATAAACGATGAGGAAACAGCCCTTTTATGCGCCAGAAAAGTAAAAGACGTCACCCGTTTAAAAATGCTCTACCTTTTAACAGCTTCTGATGCGATTTCAACAGGCCCCAAAGCGTGGACCGATTGGTCGTCGGTTCTCTTAAGAGACCTTTTCCTAAAAGTGATGCGAATTCTGGAAAAAGGTGAACTGGCATCCCACGAGGCGGTGGAGCAGGTTGAAAAGAAAAAGAAAAAAATTTTTCGTTCCATGAAGCAGTTTCAGATTAGCGAAAAATTTAAGGGGCTCTTCAATGTCATGTCCCCGCGGTACTTGCTATACACACCGGCAAACGAAATACTTGAACATATCCAGCTATACAAAAGTCTTAACGGGGCCGATTTTGTCTGGAACATAGCCAAAACTTCCGATGCCAACACGAGAAGGGTGAACATCTGCGCCAAAGATCGTCCCGGACTCTTTTCAAAAATTGCCGGTAATTTTACCCTTAACAACTTTGATATTCTCAGCACCCAGGTTTATACCTGGCGCAACCATATTGCCCTGGATATTTTTGAAGTGAAAGCACCGCTGGATGAGATTTTTGAAACCGATAAATGGGTTCGTGCTGAAAAAAGTCTAAGTGCTGCGCTTGCGGGGAGGCTCGACCTTGCATCGGCCCTCGGGAAAAAAATGCTTTCTTCCCGATCCATTGCCCCTCGAACCTCGGGAAAACCCAATAAGGTCGTTGTGGACAACACGAGTTCCAGTTTTTTTACCATTATTGAAGTGTTTACTTACGACTTTCCGGGACTTCTTTTTTGCATTGCGGACGCAATATTCCGG
>DRHF01000159.1 GCA_011049715.1 Desulfobacterales bacterium | reverse complement strand
GCCGCTTATCTAACTTATTGATATTATTGATGCCGCATTTTCATAAAATCCGAGCTGGATTGAAAATCATATTTGGGCAACAGCCCGTCAAGGTTTGACCCCAGATTCTGGGGCGTCTTTGCCTGTTGAAGCGAAGCGCAAATCCCGCCATGCGGGGCCCCGCCGTGCCCCGCCTGCCCTGTGAAATTCACGATAGTGAGGAGCGAAGCGTATTTCACCGGGGTAGCTCCGGAAGATGGTACTGGGGTAGCTCCGGCAGATGGTACTGGGGTGTCTCGAACGAAGTGGGCGGTGAAAAACTACGAACGTGTCTGCGTGCGCCTTGGCCTCCCCTGATGAATAATAACACTTGGGAAACGAATATCTGCAATAAGGTCAGAAGGTAACAGCGTCCCCATTAACATGAGCGAAACGCATGAAATCATAGACCCTATTGTTTCCATAGAGATAAATGTCAATAATTCAACATCGTCCCGCAAATCGCAAAAAAAAGATTGACTTTAGATAAACAAAGAGTTAACTTAAGATTATTTTAAAATAATCTTAGGAGTTTCTTATGCCCTCATACATTAGCGCTAAAGAATTTCGCCAGCGGTTTTCAGAGCTTGTTGAGGATCTGAAAAAAGAGAGAGAAATCGTCGTACTAAAAAGATCAAAGCCGTTATTTAAAATCGTACCGTTCGAAAAAATTCCATCGGATCTTTTAGACCGTTCCGCTGATATGTCAGACCACAGCCAACCCGATCTCCAGGAGATTTCTCGGATTGTCCATGAGCTTCGCGGTGTTAAGTGATAGTTGTTGTCGATACCAACGTTGCCATTTCTGGATTATTGTGGACCGGCCCCCCCAACCATATTTTAAAATGGGCCAGAGACGGTCTTCTGAGGATACTGGCTTGTCAAGAGACAACAGACGAACTCAGACGGGCTATTCAGTACGGAAGACTGGCTAAAAGAATCTCTGAACTTGAAACTTTCCCGGCCCGGATTTTATCGTACTATATGAATTTGGTTTTTTTTGTACCATCTCCTGAGAAGATTCCCGGAATAATCGTTGAGGATCCGTTTGATAATATTTTTTTGGGATTGGCAACTGAAAATAATGCCCGCCTCATCATCTCAGGGGATAAACATCTTACCGACCTTAAACAGTATCACCAGATTGAAATAGTCAAACCGGATGAGGCCTGTAATGTGATTGAAAAATTGATAAAATAGATTTGCGAGAATTCTTTCCTTGCTTGGATATACGTCACTTTCAACTTTGTCTCGTTACTATTCACTCTTCACTTTAGGCACTTTTTCCCCTGTCTCTTTTCAAGCCGTCAAGGCGCAAACCCGTTTACCCCTTGTTTTTTATAGATAAAAGGACTATAGTGTTTTTGTAAATTCCATTTCTATTTTTATTGAAAAAAGATCACCGGATGTTGCTTAAATCATAAAACCAAGAGGTAATTTATGGATATTTACGGTTATACTGCAGTTGTATGGAAAGAGACCGAAGGATATGTTTCAAGATGCCCTGAACTTGGTGTGGCAAGTTGTGGAGATTCTTTTGAAGATGCAGTGTTTAACTTGAGGGAGGCTGTAGAATTGTATCTTGAAAATGCTAAAGAACTTAACATCTTAGATGATTTCGCAGAAAGCTTAAGATCTAAAGAGAAATACGCAGCCCATTTTGAAGCAGCAATATAATGACAAAATTTCCAAAAAACAGGTAATTAAAACGCTGAAATCGATTGGCTTTGCGGATGCTCCAAAACGGGGGAAAGGAAGCCATATCGCAATGGTATGGTAAAACGAGAACCTTTGAAAATCAGGTTGGTTATAATACCAAACAGAAAAATCATTCCAAAAGGAACTCTGCGATCTATTCTGGATCAAGCAGGCCTGACTCGGGATGAATTTATATCTCTCATTGTTGATAAGTAGCAAATAGTCAATGACTCCATGCCCTCTGCTCTATGCTTTTAACAACGCTCTCAACGATCATAATTTATCCCGCCTGTCGAAGATGCCGCAACGCGGTGCCCCGCCTGCCCTGTGAAATTTACGATAGTGAGGAGCGAAGCGCATTTCACTGGGGAGTCACTTAAGTCACTTTTAACTTTTTACTCTTCAATCCCAAACTCGGAGATATCCATGCAACCGACTCAAACCCAACCGATCAGACAACCCGACTTTCCAACATCAGAAACGGTCTCCATCTGCCCCGCCGGCGATGCGTATCCGCTGCCGACAGAAAAAGACTACCAGACAGAACACGATCGCTTGAAAAGAATTATTGCCGAGCAGCGGCTCCTCGGCCGTGAAATTGTGGTCGTCATGGGCGTCGGATTTGTCGGTTCGGTCATGGCCGGCGTGGTGGCTGACGCCGTTGATAAGGAAACCGACGATCCAAAATATTTTGTCATCGCCATGCAGCGCCCTTCGGCGCGATCTTTCTGGAAGATCCCCTATGTCAGAAGCGGGCTCTGCCCGGTGGAAGCCGAAGATGAAGAAGTGGTATTTATGATTAAGCGCTGTGTGTCAGACAAAAAAACATTGACCGCTACCTTCAGCTACGATGTTTTGTCCATGGCTGACATCGTCGTGGTGGATGTCCAGTGTGATTACCACAAGGAGAGTCTCGGTGATGTTCAAAACGGTCATGCGGATATCGCGGCCCTGGAAAACAGCCTGAAAATCATCGGCGAACATATCGATCCCAAATGTTTGGTGCTCATCGAAACCACCGTACCACCTGGCACCACCGAATATGTGGCGTATCCGGCGATCAAAAAAGCATTTGAAAAACGCGGGCTTAACGGATCCAAACCTCTTTTGGCCCACTCCTTTGAGCGGGTCATGCCGGGTCGCAACTATGTGGCCTCCATCCGGGATTTCTGGCGGGTCTGCTCCGGAATCAATGAAAAAGCCAAGGAAATGGTCGTCGAATTTTTATCAAGCGTCATCAATGTGGATGAATATCCATTGACGGTTCTGGATCGGCCGATCGAGAGCGAAACCTGCAAGATCGTGGAAAATTCGTACCGGGCCACCACACTGGCATTTATGGACGAATGGAGCCGGTTTGCCGAACGAAACGGGGTGGACATCACCAAGGTGATCGATGCCATTAAAGTTCGTCCCACCCATTCCAACATCCTCTTTCCAGGTCCCGGCATCGGCGGCTACTGTCTGCCCAAAGACGGTGGTCTGGGGGTGTGGGCGCACCATACCCTGATGGGTTTTGACGACGACATCTTCAAAATCACACCCATGGCCATCGACATCAACGATACCCGGTCTCTCCACGTGGCCCAGCTGGTGCGTGATGCGCTTAGAAACATGGGCAGGATCGTGGCCGGATCAAGAGTCGCTGTTCTGGGCGCCAGCTACCGTGAGGATGTGGGTGACACCCGCTACAGCGGTTCTGAAATGATCGTTCGTAAGATAACGGAAATGGGCGGCGAAGTCGTGGTTCACGACCCTTATGTCAAACACTGGTGGGAGTTTCAAAAGCAGGATACCTATCCCGCACCGGGTCATTCCTGGTCGCGGTTTTTCAGAAATCAGGAATCGCTCGTTAATCTCAAAATAGAAAAAGAACTCGGGAAAGTCTTAAACGGTGTCGATGCAGTGATCCTGGCTGTTCGTCACCAGGATTATCTCAATCTCAATCCGGATCACGTCATAAAATGGATCAATGGCCCCGCCGCCATCATCGACTGTTTTGGCATCCTGAATGACGGTTACATTGAGCGTTACTTTGAACTTGGCTGTGAAGTAAAGGGTCTCGGCCGTGGTCATATTCAAAGGATTAAAGAATCTGTTCGATCGACGTCTAAACAAACGAAATAGACGGAAGCAACTAAACAAACCAAACACACTAGATAGGCAAGTTCACCCATAACCTATTACCCAGTTTTCCCTGTCTCTTTATAAGCCGTCAAGGCGCAAACCCGAAACTACCGCCGGCAGGATCACCAAATCGATTGAGCGGTTTCTTAACCACTACACAAAGCAGGGCTTGCTCCCGGCCCTTTAACCGCCCGTCAGGGCTTGGCCTTTTCCCGATCGGTTACTTGCCCCGTTCAATTCACGCAGTGAGGAGTGTAACGCATTTAACCGGGGCCCCGATCGTGAAAAACCAACAAAAAACTAAACATCCGTGTAATCCGCGGAATCCGTGCCAAAATAAAATAAGATTAATGCACTAATCAACGGGCTGTTGCCCAAAGCCTTTTTTGGGCTCTTAAAGAAATTTTTTTATTGAGCCGCTTATCTAACTTATTGATATTATTGATGCCGCATTTTCATAAAATCCGAGCTGGATTGAAAATCATATTTGGGCAACAGCCCG
>DRHF01000158.1 GCA_011049715.1 Desulfobacterales bacterium | reverse complement strand
GAGGTGGCAGACCGTGAAATACGGAATTTATGGGAAGAGAGCGGAAGGCCGGATACCCAAGTCCGTGCCCTGAATAAAGCCAAAAAGATTCTGACCCAAGATAATCCATCGGTATTTTCAAGAGAGGTTGACGATAGAATTCACGGACGATTTAAAGGATTGGTCTCGGGTAACGCCGGCTTTTAGACGATAAGCCATTTCGGTGATGTTCGAGATTATTGCTGGTTTCTATCCGGTTAAGTCGCCTCCCGACTTGACACGAACGAATCCCTTCGGACCGCTGTGGACGCCATCGTTCATTAACCCATTCAGTTTCTGTGAACCTTTTTCGAAAAACATGCCACAAAGTGGTATTTTTATGGAAATTTATCTTGACATAGATTTTTTCTTGTAGTTAAACATTAATTAGGTTAAACTGCTCTCAATAAAGGTAGTTGTGGGTCATGTATAATTTAACCAACTATTTTAAAATGTTACGGCTATTGACAATGCGGCCGGCGGAGGAAAAGCGCTTTTCTATCTTTTTTTTCTGTATGGCAATCGTGATCCTTTTGGCCATTGTCATTCTTCCCGGCAAAGCCAGAGGGGTTTCCCAGTCGGATGAATCTCAATATCTCTCTGTTGTACACCTGGAAAAAAACCTGTTTAGCGTAAAGGCGAAAAACGTTCCCCTAAAGAGGGTTTTGGAAGAAATCGCCAAGGAAACGGGCATTGTAATAATCCGCAGGACATCGACGGATGTGCGCGTTTCAGCCGATTATTCTGCCCTTCCATTGGCGCAGGTGTTGAGCAGATTAACTAGGGATTTTGGTCGTGTATTTGTGTATGCCTCGCAAAGCACGGCTAAGACCACAAGTGAGATAAAAGCGGTTTTTATCTACGCCAAATCCGATATGGCATTAAAAGAGAGTGAAGAGACTGCGAAACAGGATTTAGCCTCCCGGGGGGGTCGAATACCGGAATCAGGATCCCTTTACGATTTGCTGAATGCTGGAGCCCCGGAACTTCGGCTCAAAGCGGTGGAGCTTTTGGCTGAATCAGAAGATGAGAGCGCTATCGATCATCTCACCACGCTATTGCTCACCGATAATGACAGGAAGGTCAGGGTGAGCGCAGCCGGGGCACTGGGGAGCCTTGGAGGTGTGGGAGCCATGGAAGCCCTCTCCCGGGCACTGAGAGATACGGATGCCGAGGTCAGGCTCAATGCCCTCACGGCCCTGGGAGGTTTAGATGATGATGAGATCGCAGTTGACCTGATCCGGACTTTGGATGACAATGATGCTGTGGTCAGGGCTATTATTGAGGAGGCAACAGGTGGCCCTGGAAATGAATAAAGATGTATTGACGGATAACCAACCAAACTGAAGGAGGAGTGTCATGAAAAAAACATTATTTTTAGTGGTTATTCTGGTGGTGTTTGGGATGGCCGGGGCAGCTTCAGGCGCCATGTGGGTCGGCTCGGACGAGCTTCCGGACGCGAAAACCATCGAGGCCTACTGGACACCGGAACGGATGCAAAGCGCTATTCCCTATCCGATGGAAATCGACGGCGAGCCGACGGCTCCTGATCCCGCTGCCCTTGAGGAAGAGGCGGACGCCATACCAGGCAGTTCGACAAGTTCCTCTGATGGAAGACCCTCGGTGCTCCTGGAACTGGAGGAGGATGTACCGGATTCGTCGGGAATTCAGCCTGCAGGCTCATTCTATCCCTTTCCTCACACCACATATTTCGTGAGAACGCTGGTTTATTTGAGGTTCCCCGAAAGGACCATCGGAAAGGTCTTTTTTACTCAACATGGCCGAGGCTACGTTTGTTCCGGCTCCTCCGTCGGGGGCAATGCGGTTCTTACGGCCGGACACTGCGTATCCCATGGTGACGGCCATTGGAACTCGAACTGGCGTTTTGTCCCTGCCTATAGGAACAATTTTCGGCCGCGCGGCACCTGGTCTGCACGGCAACTTTTTGCCTTCACACTCTGGCATCAAAATGGCTCGTTTTGCAGGGATGTCGGGTTTGCAATCATGAGACTTCTTAACGGGCAAAGGATCTCGGCAAGGGTTGGACGGCTCGGATTTTCCTGGAATCAACTGCGGTATAGGCAGCACTGGCACGCATTAGGTTACCCAGCAGCCTCCCCTTATAACGGAAGATGGCTGGTTGATAGCCAGTCCCAGTGGGCCAAAAACGATGCCCCTGGATGCTCCAACCCCGCCACTATTGGCATCGGATCCAACATGACTGGTGGATCCAGCGGAGGCCCCTGGGTCAGGGTTTTTTTCCCCGATCGAGGAGGTGCTGTAAATTACGCCAATGGGGTTAACAGTTACAAATACGGCCTTCAGCCCGGTGCCATATATTCACCGTATTTTGATATATGGGCCCGCAATTTCTGGGCCGCTATGATAGGGCTGTAACAATCGGATACAACGCTCGAATCTCATAAAAAACGGCTTGTGTTGAAGCGATCAGATGAGGGGGAAGCCTCTGTGGGGCTTCCTCCTTTTTTGTTGAGCGGGACCGGTCGATGCCGATTGGGTAGGAGAGGACTTGAGGAGGTAATTTAATATGTTGAGGGATACCATTTTGAGAAAGACGTTATTTTCGGTTTTTTTTCTTCTCTGCTGGACGGTGAGTCACCTCCTCTACCCGGCCACCCTCGCTGCAGAGGAAGATGCAAAGAAGCTGGCCAGAGCCGGGGACAGGATCATTACCTCTGAGGATCTTCAGGATATGATTGAGGGTTCCAAGGGAAGGAGGTTTAAGACAAAGGCGAGCAAGTTACATCTTCTGAGGGAACTGGTGCGGGTCGAAGTTTTCTCCCAGGAAGCCCGTGCATTAGGGCTGGATAAAGATCAGGCACTCAAAAAGGCAATTAAAAGAATCGTCAATTTTTTTCTGGCAAAGGAACATGTCAAGCGATATGTCCGTGGCGTCGTGACTGTTTCTGAAGAGGAGGTCAGGGCGTATTTTCGAAAAAACCCCGATCAGTTCCAAACCCTGGAAAAGATAAAAGTGAGGCAAATCTTCCTCGAAACGGATCCCGGGGACTCGCCCCAGGAGATCAGCAAAAAGAAGGATCTGGCGGAAAATATCCTGCGAATGATTAGGGGAGGAAAAGATTTTTCCGAGTTATCGTCGGAATTTTCCACTAACCCAATGCTGCACAGGCGGGGAGGGGATCTGGGTTATGTCGCCAAGGGGGCGCTTTCTCCGAAGATGGGTGAAGCGGTGTTTTCCCTCAAGGTCGGTGAGGTCAGCCCTGTGGTGAAGGACGACTCTGGTTTTAGTATTTTTAAGAATGAGGGTCGGAGACCCGCCGGCATCAAGCCATTGGACGAGGTCCGGGAGGAGATCGAGAAAAAGTTGCGGCAGGAAAGGGAAGACAAGCGCTTTCTTGAGCTGGAGAAAAGCTTGTTTGCCAAGTACAACGTTGAAATATATGAGGAAAAACTTCAGGACGATCCACTGTCGGAGGAACAGCCGGCGGAAGATGAATCGATTGTTCATGGCGATGTGGAAGACAAATCAAGCGCTCCTGATGCACCTCATCTGAAAGAGGGCCAACCGGCCATGCCAGTGCTACCCGGCCTTCCGCAGGACCCGATGGGAGAGATAAAAAGAGATAAATCCGGATCCGCACCGTCCGTCCAGTAGAGGACCGGTAAGACCACAGCAAGATCAAAACCGTATGCAAATTTTGTTTGGCCCCTTCTCCAAAGGATATCATCGACGAGACGGCCATAACACCACAGACGACACCCAGAATACTCAGAGTGGATCTCAATTTATGAATGAGTAAACACCGGAATGCGATTTTTAATATCTGAACGGCTTTTTTAACTTTTTCGGTCATGGATTTTTAAACTTCCTTGTAAAAATCGTATTTTCAGCCCAATCGAAGGCCAAAAATCGGCTAAACAATCTTACCGTCTTTTAATACGATGCGTTTTTGCCGGTCGGTTCATCGGCCAGTATCAATTTCGGCTGAATCGCCAATGCCCTGGCAATGGCCACCCGCTGCATTTCACCGCCCGACAGTTCAGACGGCTTATGGCCCATCCTATCTTCCAGCCCAACCTGCTTAAATGCACCTATTATCCGCTGTCTGGCCGTTCGACTCTCTACCGATTCCCAAACCCGGGTCTTCACAATCATGGAAGAAATGTCGGACAGGTATCCGTTTCAGTTCAAGCTTGGTCACCCTCACATTGAACTCGGCTGTTCTGATTTCCCGTTCCACCTGGCTTTTTTCCCATTCCAATACCTGTTTTGTCACATCGACGCCGGCTTCCAGGCTGATCACCTCTCCTTTCAACCGCCGGACCTCTTCTCCGAAGGGGGTGGGATCCAGCTTTACCAAAACATCCCCTTTTTTTACCTGGGCGCCTCCTTCCACCAGGTAGATGATTTTACCCTTATCCCCCCGGATTATGAATGAAACCATGTGGGATCGAGCAGCGTCCAAAACCCCGACGATATTCACTGTGATATCAAAGCTTCTTTTTGAAACGGTTGCTAACTGAAAATCAGACGCGTCCTCATACCCGGGTGTAACGAATCGAGTCCCAATCAGCGCGATAACACCCACACAAACGATGCTCAGTCGGGATATGAAACCGGTATGAATACAACGGCTGCCACATTGTATTCCCAAAAAATTTTATTTACCCCACACCAGATGCGGCACCGGTCCCCATTGGGGATGCGAAACTTGAGTCAAAAAATAAACCATATCGGAAGAAAAAAGTACCACAATGTGGTACTTTTTATTTTGACATAGGTTCTTTCGATAGTTATGTATTAATTATCAGGTTAAGATTAAGAGGGCCTGAATCGTAAAATAAATCTCGTTAGCAGAAAATCCTACGGCTTTCGAAGCTATGAAGTCCTTAAAATCGCACTGTTTGTCACGATGGGCGAGCTTCTCGAACCGGAATTCACCCACAGATTTTCCTAACGAGCCGTAATTAGAAAGGAGACTATTATGAACACAATAAAAAAAAATACTATTATGAATGAAACATTCAGAATTTTTTTAATATCAATCTTTGCCATCTCCATTGCTCTCTTTTACACATTTACACCAATAGGGGCTGAAGAGGATGTCCTTGTCATCGAGATCCTGGATGAAGACGCTTACTGGACACCAGAACGTTTGAGAAATGCACAACCTCTTCCTTTGCCAACAGTAGATGGTGAAGCAATTGAACAAGATAATGATGTCGACTTTGATGACAACGAAGAGATTGAAGGAGAAGATGGACAAGCACCAACCCTAAATGTGGAACCAGAGGAAATCTTTTTGTTTGAAACGCTTGAAATAGAACCTGATCAGGATACAGATTTAGTGCCTGAGGACAGAGGTACTCGTTTGGCGGACTATAGCAGTTCCCGTCTGGTGCCCATAAGTTCTGATAGATCTTATCCCTATCGCACTACGGGAAAGCTTTTCTTTCGGAACGCAAGTGGGGGAACCTCTTGGTGTACTGCATCAGTAATCAAATTCAGGATTGTTGTCACTGCAGGACATTGTGTCCACAGGGGAAGCGGGGGGACACGTGGATTTTTCTCAAATTTCAGATTTATACCAGCCTTTCGTAATGGAGCCGCTCCATGGGGTACATGGACCGCGCGCCGTGTAGGCACAACTGGTACCTGGGCCGGTGGCGGAGGAACAGTGCTAAACGCACAAGATGTTGGAATGCTTGAAATCAACGACCGCTCTGGTCGAAGGATTGGCAATGTGCTAGGATGGTTGGGATGGCAGACACACAGCCTACGGGCTAACCATGTACACTCGCTCGGTTATCCTGGCAACTTAGATAGGGGGAATATAATGCATCAGGTAACCGCTCAGAATAAAAGACTCGCTAGTAATAATAACGTTGAATACGGCTCTGACATGCGGGGAGGGTCAAGCGGTGGACCATGGGTACAAAACTTTGGTCAGAGGGCCAGTGGGCAACCTAGCGGGAGCAATCCTGGTATGAACCGTGTTGTTGCCGTGACCTCAGCGGGTTTTACTGGTACATCACAGAAGTCACAATTTGCCTCCCAGTTTGACAGTCGGTTTGTATCCTTGTGGAATGTGATGTGTGCGGGAAGAGCGGGTAATTGCTAAATTCTTTTATCGAAAAAGGATGCTGGCTAATGGCTCGTCAGGAAAATCGGTGGGTGAATTCCGGATCAGGGGAGCTCACCCATCGTGAGAAAGGGAGGTATTGATTGTGGAAACCGATTCTGGGGCAGATCAGGGGATATCTCACCCATTTGCAGGTGCTGAAGATGTGACTGAAGACGCGTTAATTTAAAAGCGGGATTTCGATTATTGGGCCTACTTTTCTTGAGCAATCTTGACATTGTGAAGAGCTTGTAGATAGAGCGAGCTATTTGATGTAGCCCAATGTTTTTAATTGTTCCAATGTCTTTTTATCAATGGTATGTCTTTCTAATTTGTAAGTATCCATGTCTTCAAGGCTCGGGAGTTTAGCAGCCAAATCTTTGACTACATCAGGATTTTTATCAGCAATATTGATTTGTTCTTTTGGGTCGTCTTCAAGGTTAAATAGTTTAAAACTACTCTTTTTGTTTTCATGTTGATAGAGGATTAATTTCCATTTGTCAGTTCTTATCGCTCTGGCAAGGTGTTTCCCTTTTAATATGCCTGTTTCGCTGATGATATAATCAAAGCCAAAGTTCTTTTTTGAGAAGAAGTTCATGAGGCTGTTACCATATCTGACTTTATCAGCTTTAATATCGAGGATGTCAAGAACTGTGGGGAGGATGCTTATTGAGGCTGGGATTTGTTTACTGAATATGGTCTTTTCAAGGCCTGGGATTCTGATGATCATGGGAACATGTATAAATTCCTCGTGAAGAGGATAAATGTGGCCCCATGAATTATGGGGAGATATAAGCCCTTCTCCATGGTCAGAGGTTATGATGAGTATCGTATTGTTATAAAGATTTTCTTGCTTCAGCCATTCAACAAAAACTCCCAAAGAAAAATCGGCCCTTCTGATACCAGCATCATACTGAGATACAATAAACTGATATTCAGGACTGCTGATATCGGTTGTGATTCCTGGTTTAATTTCGGATTTTTTGTAACTTCCTGTGTAATCATAAAAAGTATTATATTCTTTAGAAGCATTATAAGGGGAATGAACATCAAATGCATGTAAAAAAAGAAAAAACTTCTCTTTTTTTTTGTCCTTTAACTGCCTGATTGTTTTTTCGAAAATGTCTCGAAAATAACGACCTCCCCATTGATATGTATCAAAACCTATGTTCAATCCGAATTCCCCGGAAGTCCAACCCCCACCAGTGTATCCGATGGTTCTATAGCCGTTGTATTTTAGGATTTTAGCCAGAGTGATTAAGTTTTTATCCAATTTACCCACACTTTGTTTATTTTTAAAACTTTCTTCATCAAAAAAAATGAACCCGTGCTCTGAAGGAAGCAGACCCGTCATGATTGAGGCATGAGTCGGTAATGTCCAGGCTGATTGGCTGATGGCTTTTTCAAATACAACTGATTCTTCTGCAATACCATCTATATTTGGTGATGTGTCTCTGTCATAACCATACCATTGCAAGTGGTCAGGTCTTAGTGAATCGATTGAAATGAGAATTACGTTGTATCCGGGTTTTTTATAATGA
This sequence comes from Desulfobacterales bacterium, assembly GCA_011049715.1. Classification (GTDB taxonomy): domain Bacteria; phylum Desulfobacterota; class Desulfobacteria; order Desulfobacterales; family UBA2156; genus UBA2156. The sequence continues at coordinate 2,244 of DRHF01000158.1, read as the reverse complement.
ACTTTTGAAGTTTTTTTAAAAAGCCTTACAACATTTTCTCTAGAAGAGAATACAATGAACATTATCAATATGGAAAAGAAGATAAGAAGTCCAACCAGATATTTTTTTTTCATTTTTGTAAATTCCTAAATCACAGATGAAAATTTGACAAATTTCCGAAATTCTCAGGTTGAGTGAAAATGATATGCCTCGTTTTGATAAGAATTTCCTTTTTAGAAGCCAAAGAGTTTTTACCTCGATTTTGCATCAAATAGTTCCTGAAAAATAAAAAACCATTTGGGAATCATGTCATAGGAATAGTTTCCACAAACAAAACGACTGCGACAAGAGCTACCCAAGTGGTAAAAACATGAAAAAAGGTTAGCAAGAAAAACCGTATCTGTAAAGGGTTTTATAAAAATCTCGAATAGGCAAGAAAAATCAATGTTTCCACGGTTTTTGAAACAAGCCCCGAGCAGTTGAATTTATATTGGCGGTCTTTTGGCGCTGATCAAATTTTTGGATTTGGTCAATTTTCATAAAATATTTGACTTTGCCCATCAACCAACATCCCGGAAGCCCGATCCGGGCTAACTTTCGATGACGGTGGGTATTTTGATGCTACTTTTGATTGGGTTTAACCGAACCTTTCTATTTTTTCATTAGACATTCAAAAAAAAATCATATACTTTTTAACAACCGGTTTTTTTCGAATTAAATCTGATGGTTTCGTAAAAAGTCCGATTTTGTTCGCTCCACGACTATTTTCGGGCTTCATGAAATGCGTCGCTAAATTGTAAGAACTCTCCGCCTAAGGCGGATCAAACAACTTACAATTTTACCGATAGTTATTCAACAATCCCTGTTATTATGCCTGAAGCGGAAGGACCCTGAAAAGGGTGGCGTTCGATCTTTTTTAACCCAGCTGATTCAAGCATTCCCATGATCTGCTCTTCAGAGTAGGATTGGCCGGCATCTGTTCCCAGCAGCATATTTAAAGAGAAAAGAGCCGGGAATAGGGGGCCATCCATGGTGTTATCTAAAATAAAATCATGAACAACCACCAGACCGCCTGGTTCGAGGGCCGCCACCGTTTTGTTGATAATCATCTGGCAGTTTTCATGGCCGTCTGTATGTAAAATGTTGGAGAGCAGGGCAACGTCATATGTCCCCTGAATACTGTCTTCCAAATAGTTTCCTTCGATGAAATCTATCCTGTCGCTCAAACCGAACTTTTCAATAATTTTTTCCGCAAACGGCTGCGTCGAGGGCAAGTCATAGACCGTTGCTTTGAGCCGGGGGTTTTTTAGGCAGAAATAAACGGCGTATGTCCCGGGACCGCCCCCGAGATCGATCAAATGTTGTCGGTTGGAAAGGTTGATTTGATTGGATAACCGGGGCGCCAGACCCCTGGCCAGGTTGAACATACCCATGATGAAACTTTCTCTTTGGCCTTTATCTTTTTGCGAGGCACCGGTCCTGATCGGTTTACCAGTTTTTACGGCCCGATCCAGCTGGGACCATGATACGACCAGGTGGTGATGGTGCAGGATGAAGTAACCGATATAATCTTGAGAGTCTTTTGAGAGAAAAGATTTGCTCGATCGGGTGTTCGAATATATGTCGCCTGTTTTTTTCAGTAGGTTCATCGCGGTAAGAGCGTTTAAAAACGTAGTTACCGCTCTTTTATCGAGGTTTAGTTTTTGAGCAATTTCGACGTCCGTTCGTCTTTTTTCCCCTATTGCAGTAAAAATATCGAGTTTGACACCGGCATGCAGTGCACATGCCTTCCAGTAATCACCTGATATTTCTAACAATTGTCCTGGATTTAATTCAGGGGTATCCATATTTTTTTTCCTCATCAATATCTAGTGTCCATCCATAAATGGCCTTTTTTGCCCTGCTCGGCGTTCTCCCCGGGTTTTCGGTTGCGGCGTACAGCACCTACGCGTTCCTGTCCCGCTTTGCGGGGACCGTAAACCCTTGTGCGGCCTCCGCAAAAATTTGCGGGATTTCGCCTCTGATTTTTATAAGATGTGCTCAACTTGCCCAGGACAAAAATTGCTCATTTCTGAATTGGACACCTCAGTCTAAGAGTTATAGTTTTTAAAGTCAAGAGACCCCCCTGGCACTCAGCAATTCTCGGTAAAAAATAAAATGACTGGTATTTTAGCTGAGCATGAGGTTTTTATGAATGAAAGTATCGAATGAGTAGTTAGCAGGGGGCGATTCAGTGAGTTTATTTTATCGGTAAAGGGGTCTGTC
>DRHF01000157.1 GCA_011049715.1 Desulfobacterales bacterium | reverse complement strand
CAGAGCGCGGAAAAGGGACCGATGCGGATGCGTAGGACGCCTTATTTTATCCATCCAATAGACACTTTGGCCGAGCCGGAGACGGAAGAAATCGTAATTGTGAAACCGGCACAGATCGGTGGCACGGAAAATATATTTAATATCATCGGATATTATGCCCATCAGGAACCTTGTCCTATTTTGCTTGTAATGGCTGATGAAAAAACGACAGGACACATGGCAAAAGAACGACTCCAGCCGATGTTTGAGTCAATTCCCGATATGGCGGAGTTGATCGGGACGCCTTGGAACCGGGAAGAAATGAAGCTGCTCAACGGGTCGTTTGTTGCCACGGCCTGGGCCTCGAGCGTGGCGGCACTGGCGGCTAGGGAATACCGGGTTGTGATACTGGATGAAGTTGATAAGCCTGGCTATTACATAGCATCGAAGGAGGCCGCTCCGATATCGCGTGCCAGGGAACGGTCGGAAACTTTTTTCAGTCGTAAACACGCGCTACTTTCAACCCCTACCCACGAAACAGGGAATATCTGGCAGGAGTTTCTGCGGTGCCTACGGACGTATTATTTTCATGTGCCGTGCCCATCTTGCAGGGTTTATCAGCCGCTGATCTGGTCGTATGAATACGCAGCGGGGTTTCGAAACGAGGAGTACGTTGACCACAAGGGCAAGACCCGGCATCTTGGCCAAGTGGTTTGGGGAGGGGGAAGGGAGGCCAGCCATTCTCAGGTTATGGAGGCGGGGTATGAGTGCGGAACATGCAAGAAGGTTTGGACAATGATCAAGAAAAACCATGCTGTGGAAAAAGGCAAGATGGTTGTCAGGAAAGACGGCCGACCTCGAAAAATCGGCTATCATTTAAACCGGCTGTATTCTTTGCTTGGACAATCGGGGAACATCGCAAAGATGCTCGATGATTTTTTAACGTGTCTATTATCTGGCGATCCGAAGTTGCTGCAGGGGTTTGTCAATTCGAGCCTTGCGGAACCATGGAAAACGTACACGGTGGAGCGGTCAGAAAATGCAATTCTGGAACTGAGGGATGAGCGGCCCAGGGGTTTAGTGCCATCGGGGGGTGTTGTGTCTTGTATGACAGGGGCGGCTGACACGCAAAAAGACGGCTTCTGGTATGAAGTCCGAGCGTGGGGTTTTGGGATGGACTTGGAATCATGGCAGGTCAGAGAACGTTATGTCACAACCTTTGATGCATTGGAGAAGGTTTTTTTTCAGGATGAATATTTGGATATCGATGGCAAGAAGTATGTTGTCCGGATGGTTGGGATCGATGCAATGGGGTCGGCAAAGGGGGGGTATACCACCAGTCAGGTATATGATTGGGCGCGGCGCAACCAGGGCAGAGTGATACCGATCAAGGGCGAGCAAAGAAGAGACATGACTCAGGCGCAAGCATGGTCACGAATCGACTCATATCCGGGTACCAATAAGCCCATCCCCGGGGGGATGCAGCTTTTACGGGTCAATACAAAGTATTATAAGGACGTTTTGGCGAACAAACTAGGAATTGATAAGGCTGATCCTGGAGCGTGGCACATGCACAGCGAGTGCGAGATTGATTGGGCTAGACAAATGACTGTCGAATATGTTGACAAAGAAGGCCTCTGGCAATGCCCGCCGGGGAAACCGAACCATGCCTGGGACGTGTCGGTGTATCAATTGGCTTTAACCGATGTGGTACGAGTGAAAAACATACCAAAAACCGAAACGAGCCAGGAAACAAACGGCCGGAAGGTCAGGAGCAGTGGAATTTAAAAAAATAAGGAGGTTGTCATGGAATCGATGGATAAAACCGATGGGGCCGATCGGAGCACGGTCGGATGGCAGTTGTTACCTGGATTTATCACCGACCTGATCGCGGACTTGCAAACGTCGGCGAAGCAGTGCCGGGCTGTCGACCGCGAAGCCGAGGCGAAAATTTACGAGGAGTGTGTCGAAATGCTGGGAGCAGGGACGAAAGGCTTAGGTTCGGATACCCTTGGCGAACCACATCCACAATTCATCAAGCCAAAGGACGTGGCTGGCTATGCTCTGGCCTTAGGACGCATTAAAAGGCTTAAAAAAGAGCTGGCGCTATCTGATGTCTTGCTCAAAGACAGGAGCAAACTGCTTGAAGCTATCCCTCAATGCCCAGCGCATGGGCCATGTGTGCCACATGCGCTTGAATGGATATCGCAGGTGAAAACCCTATCAAAAATTATCAGCCAAGCCTAATGGTTCATTTAAAAAAGGAGATTATCATGAGCAAAAAAAAGGCCAAACAGTTGTTTCCAGGTGGTCCATCACCGATGCCGGGACCGGGACCGATTCAAGGCAAAGTAGCAATGATGTACAGAGACTGTGAACCTATGAAATGTGCTCAGTGTCAGGGGCTTTTGTTTGCTCCAGCTGTGCGGGTCGGCAAATAAAGTTCGGTTCATCCGAACAATCCGACCGGCCATGATATTTTTGGTGAGTTCCCGACAGCATATTGTGTTGAGTGCAAGCTGGAGAAAGGCCAACCGGCTAAAATAGTGAGTTGAAAATGAGGATATCTTGCCACAAAGACGACCCTGGATATTCCCCGTTGGCCACACGTCGATGTGTGCCGTTTCTAAACGGATGGCCGGTGTCATATTGTTATACGGCTGACGAGGAGGGGGGATACGTCTGGCGCTATAAAACCAATTCAATCGGCAAGACCTTTTTGAATGCCGAAGGGACCGGCTGCGAACGTGAGCAGCTTTTTGGGGTTGTAGAAATAAAGTTAATTAATTCGAATCGTTAGTAAAATGCCGAAATGACTGAAAAATTAAAAACTCGGAAAATGTTGTTTAGCAAACAGGCTGTTATAGATTATATAGATCAGGACTTGGGTGAGGCAGCGGTCCGGAGTTTGGTCAAAAAGGGTTTGCCTGTCCGTATAGAGGGCAACCGATGGTTCGCTTATGTTGACAACCTAGAGGCCTGGATGCAAAGCTGGACAATGGTCAGCTATGCAGGCAAGGAACTGCCGGAGGATGAGGAGGAGTGATGGAAAAAGATGGAACAAAACTGATTAAAATAACTGGAGGCCACAAACCGGATATCACTAAAAACGCTTTGCGAGAATTTAGGGCAAATATGGAGTTATTGATAGAGCATGTTGAGCTAATGGCAAAGCTAACGCGTGCCAAGTTTGATGCCTTGAAAAAGGAAAGGTTTACAGATGCGCAAGCGTTAGAATTAAGCAAGGTAATATTTTAATATGGAGGGAGGATTTATTGAAAGCTAAAAAAAACGGGGTGGTGGTGAGGGCATCTGACGAATATGAATGCGCGAGGTGTGGCGGCACCTTCGAAAAAGCATTATCAGAAGAGGAGGCGCGAGCAGAGCTAAAAGAGTTCTTTGGTGACGTCTCAGTTGGCGAGTGTGTTCTCGTTTGCGATGATTGTTGGCAAAAAATAAGACCCGTGAAAGGAGGGGAAAATGAAAGAGAAGATCGAGTATCTAATTGAGTACAAACTGGCTGGAAGCAGCCGCTATCACGGCCGGACCATGCGCTTCAAATCCAGAAAAGTTGCCCTGGATCTTGCGGCGGGTAAAAATCCAACAGGGAAAGAGAAGGTGTTTTTTCTATACAGCGAGAAGATAGTTTCTTACAGGGTTATAGAACAGAGACGCAAAGTGCTAAAAGTTTTCCCAAACCCCGTCCCTTAAAACCCCTGTCAAGTGTTTTAACACCCCATTAGCCCCCGTTTTAGTCACCTTTAACACCCCATTAGCACCCCATTAGCACCCATTTTCCAAAAAACATCAAAAATCCCAGGGTATTGTGTGGTTAAATTTTTAATCCACCATGCATGGGGTTTTTTTATGCCAAAAACAAATGCTGAACGGCTGGCCGAATACGAAGCCGCCGAAACCGCTGTCCTTCTGTCTCAGTCCTATTCCATATCTGGAAGATCCGTCACGAGAGCCAATCTAAACGAAATCCGGAAAGCCATCGATTATTACAGTCAAATGGCCGATCGGGATACCAATGGTGGGATCACCGTCAGGGGCATTACGCCGGTGGGATAGTCTATGCGAAGAAGCCAGCTAAAAATCGAAACCAATTTCATCGATCGGGGCCTGGCGTTTATTGATCCGATCCGGGCCGAACGGCGGATGAGATCGCGGATTTTCCTGGCGTTGACCACGGCCTACCATGGCGCGTCTAAAATCCGGCGGCCGGGTAAGGAATGGGCGCCATCTGCCGGCGATGCAGACACGGATATCATCGCTGAACTGTCCGATTT
>DRHF01000156.1 GCA_011049715.1 Desulfobacterales bacterium | reverse complement strand
TTTTGTCGTGGGATTGTCCATTGGTTTTATTACGCCGCCTTTTGGACTGAACCTGTTTGTTGCCTCCGGAATAACGGGAATACCATACGATAACTTGATAAAATGGGTGCCGCCGTTCCTGTTCTTTGTACTGGTTGCATGGATTATTGTCATGGTGATTCCATGGCTGAGCCTGGTCTTCGTTTAAAGCATGGCTTTAAATTACTGCTTGCTGGATTGTCGAAATTTCCTTATAAACCGTAAAAGGCTGCGAATTTTTATCTCTAAGGATTATGATGAATTTTGAACTATCGACAATTCTTGTATTATCCATCGTCTCTTTTGCAACCTTACTTCGATCTACATTCGGATTTGCGGATGCAATGTTCGCCATGCCTCTCCTTGCCATCATCATCGGTTTAAAAACAGCGGCACCGCTCATGGCCATTGTGGCCATGACAATTTCTACTTCGATTCTTATAAAAAACTGGCGCGACGTACAAATTAAAAGCGCCTGGCGTTTATTCATATCCTCTTTGGCTGGTATTCCTCTCGGCCTATGGTTTTTGAAAGGCAACTATGATGTCCCCATGAAACTGTTTTTGGCGGCTGTAATTATTTGTTTTTCTACCTACAGTCTTATCAAACCCAGGCTGACGGCAATAAAGAGTGAAAATCCAGCATACATTTTCGGGTTTTTTGCCGGCGTGTTAGGTGGAGCATACAACACCAACGGGCCGCCTGTTGTCATATACGGTTCTATGAGAAAATGGTCACCGTTGGCCTTTAGAGCGACATTACAAGGTTATTTTTTTATGGCCGGCATTTTTATCTGTCTTGGGCACGGGTTTGCAGGGCTTTGGACGCATACAGTACTTAGCTATTATTTGTTTTCCTTACCGCTGGTTTTTGTATTCACGTTTATCGGCGGCTGGCTGAACCGTTCCATACCCCAGGGTAAATTTGATCGCATCATCCATTCCCTGTTGATCGCCATCGGCGTGTTCTTATTGTTACAAACCGTTCAAGGAATGATATTGGCATAATATGCTGGACATCTTGACCTTTACAAGGAATTTTCCGGCAAATAAGAAAAGGAAGAAAGTTGTTTGTTTGTGAAACAGACGTCATTGCTTTCGGACCGTTTGCTGCGCATTCCTGCTCAGCGCGTATGACCGCTTGCTTACTGTCCGCACGCCATAGAGGTAACAATGAAAACGTACAAGATATTACTGGTTGATGACGATCTTTTAATTCTACAAGCCATCTCTTCGGTACTTGAACAAGAAGGATATAATGTTACTACCGCTGATAGTGGAGAAAAAGCTATTGAATTAATAAAAGAAAACGATTTTGATCTGATCCTCACCGATCTGGTAATGGATGATGTAGATGGTATGGGTGTCTTGCAAAAAGCAAAAGAAAAAAATCCTGAAAGCATCGTCATTATCTTAACCGGCTTCGGTGATTTAATATCTGCAATTGAAGCCTTGAGGCTTGATGTCGATGATTATCTGCTTAAACCTTGTGAGCCTGAAGAGTTATCTTTTAGGATTTCCAATTGTTTGAAAAAATTGGAACTTAAGCGGAAGGTTAAAGCTTATGAAACTATAGTGCCGGTTTGTTGTGTGTGCAAAAGTATTAGGGATGATGAAGGAAAGGAAATTGGCGCCGGTGGATGGATGCCGGTGGAAGAATATATGTTGACCAAATCTAAGATAGCGGTTTCACCGACCTATTGCCCTGAATGTATAAAAAAGGAACTGGAAAGTCTAAACGTTCTAAAACTCCTAAACAATAAGCCTTAAACAATGGGGAGTGAAACCACTGCCAGACTCATCATCGAGGCGGCCAAATCTGAAGAGATGAAGGAACCAAGGAACCATAGATCGATTGTCTCCATATCGTATGGACAAAGTTGTTTGGCCATTAATTTGCAGGCAATGTTATTGTCATTAAAACGCCACCCTGTGGTAAGTTTTCTCCCGTTATAAATCCACCATGATCATAGATAATTCTGTGGGAAATGGAAAGCCCTACCCCCATACCCATTTTCTTTTTTCGGGTGAAGAACGGATCAAAAATATATTGCAGATCCTCTTTGGGAATGCCAGGCCCCGTATCGGTTATCTTAACAATAATTTTTCCCTTATTAAAATTCGTCTCTATCGCTATCCTTCCACCTGATGGCATTTCGGCTATTGAGCCGCTTTTAGAGGTACAAGTGCCTATAATGGCCTCCACCGCATTGTTAATCAGATTCAAAACACATTGATTCAACTGCAGCGGCGAGGCATTAATGTCGGGGATATTTGATGATAGATCCAAATTGATTTTAATTTTATTCTTCTTAAAATGAGATTGAAATAAATTGATAATTTCTTCTATAATTTTGTTTACATTGGCAGATTGTTTTACTTCCTTACCCGGACGATTCAGATCAAGCAAATTTTTTACCGTGTCTCGGATGCTGCTAAAAGCGCCTTTGAGTAATTCTAACTGGTTTGAGAGCGCTTCATTGTCTCTGTAATTTTTTTTCAATGTTCCCAGCATTACGGTAACCGCCTGTAAAGGAGAATTTATCTCGTGTGCAATAGAAGCTGCCAGTTGGCCGATGGCGGCGAGACGTTCGGATCGGATGAGTTGGTCCTGCATCAGTTTTGTTTGAGTGATATCCATGACGGTAAAAATACGTCCTTCCGAAAAGTCGACAGGATTTATGGGGGCTGACCTCAATAAGATGTCGACAAGGTGACCGTCATTGCGTTTGAATTGTGACTCGACCGTTCCAGTGCCAGATTTTTGTATTTGTGAGATCATTTCAAATCCAACCCGTTCATATTCATCGTCACTTTCATACAAGATTCTCGCGTTTTTGCCTTTAAGTTCGTCCTGAGAGTATCCAACCATTTGTTGGAATTGGTTATTTGTCCATCCGAGTATCCGATGGGTCACAAGCCCGATACCGATGGGCGCAGACTTAAAAATGCTTTTCAAAGTGTTTTCGCTTCTTTTTAGCATTGTTTCTGCCTGTTTGCGTTCTTCGATTTCTTTTTTAAGTTGCTCATTGGCTTTGCTCAATTCTTTTGTCCGTTCTTCAACTTTTTCTTCCAACAACGTGTAATAATCGTTGAGTCTATTGGCCAATTTATTAAAATTATTTGTTAAAGTCGTTATTTCATCCCGTCCGCCAATATCAATGGGCTTGATTTCAACAACTCCGTCTTTCTCTTCCGTATGGACAAAATGCTCTGTAATTCTGCTGAGACGATCCGTGATTACAAATTTTAAAATAAACACAAGTGATATGCAAAGTAAGAATAATCCGCCCCCCAATAAAGTAAAATTTTTGATGGCATCATTGAAAAATAGTGCCGTAACTTTTTCTTTGGGTATGGCAATGGTATCAAGACCGATAGTCTCTCCCAATGGAAGGTTAAAAGACGCCTTAGAACCATATATTTCCAATAGCTCGGCAGGAGCATCAGCAGGATTACCATGACAACGCAGGCAGGATTTTTCCATACGCATAGCACTGAATTTTGCGAAGTATGATTTGTCGCCTATGTTGATTTCTCCAGTCCAAACTTTCTTCTGAGGGTTTTCATTGAAATACTTGATCATGTTAAGCTCTTCCGACCCAGCCTGATTAACAGGATTTCTTGGGTTATCCGCAGAGAATTTAATTATGTAATCAGGGAATTTTGTCTGAACTTTATTAAATATGTGGCGCGCAACAAAGCTTGTTGACATGGTTTCCGGTTTAAACTTGCCTTCGGGCAGCAAATTAAACATGAGCGGCCGTATATTTGCAGCAACATATTCACGAATGGCCAGGTCAAAATTCAATGCCAGAGACAGTTGCTGGTTTGTCAGATTTTTAACATTGCTGGTGATCAGCGTATAGGTTCTGTAAAACAGAATCGTCGAAAAGATAAGTACAATAAACCCGACAGATATTAATAATTTTGATTTTATGCTTTTCATTTTTTCACCGATGATCACCCATTGCGTTAATGAAGCGGACTTTATAAAAAACTCCCCGACTGCTCAAGAACCTTGGCATTTATAGTTATTAAAATCAAGTTCCCCGTGGGAAACTTGACCCCCTTTTCAGCATATCAATTGAAACTTATTCGGCGACAAGTTTCCCCAAATATCCCTTTTTTCATAACCATTTCGCAACCTTCCGACCCAAAAACCCTTTAACACCAAATATCACCGTTTATCCGTCTTGGAGGACCCCGCCCATCGATGTGTTTCCCGCATACGACGAGCAGCCGGGGCCCCCTCTTCCCTTGTAATTTGAAAACGGATGGTTATATTGCCCTTTCCAACCAGATACGAGAAAAAGCAGGAGATCAGAGACAGTAAGTTATGACGAAACTTTTAAGAAATGACAGTTTGCGAAACATCGCCATCATCGCCCACGTGGATCACGGCAAGACCACGCTGGTGGATGCCATGTTTCGCCAGAGCGGATTGTTCCGACACGATCAGGAACTGGACGAGCGGCTCATGGACAGCATGGACCTGGAAAAGGAACGCGGCATCACCATCGCAGCCAAAAATTGTTCAGTGGTGTGGAAAGGCGTGCGGATCAATATCATCGATACCCCCGGCCATGCCGATTTCGGTGGAGAGGTGGAACGGGCATTGTCCATGGCTAACGGGGCGATTCTGCTGGTGGATGCATCCGAAGGCCCCCTGCCGCAAACCCGGTTTGTCCTCAAAAAGGCCCTTGACGCAGACCTTAAAATCATAGGGGTAATCAATAAAATTGATCGCCCGGATGCCCGCCCGGATGAGGTGTTGGATGAAATCTACGATCTTTTAATTGATCTGGGCGCCCCGGAGGAACAGCTGGACCTTCCGATACTTTATGCTGCCGGCCGGCAAGGCATCGCCCGCAAAACCTTAAACGGCGAGGCCGAAGACCTTTGCCAGCTTTTCGACACCATCCTTGAGGAGATTCCGGGACCTTCCCATGCGCCGGACGCCCCGTTTCAAATGCTCGTATCGGATCTCGGCTATTCGGATTACATGGGCAGGCTGGCTGTGGGAAAAATTTTCAACGGAACGGCCCGCGCACAGGACAGCCTGGTATGTATCGATAAGAATGGCCGGTGCGAGCCCCTCAAGGTATCGAAGCTTCAAATCTACGAGGGTATGCAATTGAAGGATGTCGATGAGGTACTGCCAGGGGATATCGTGGTCGTAGCCGGCATCGACAATGTCGAGATCGGTGATACCATTTGCAACCGGGAAACCCCCAATGCGCTGCCGCGCATCAGCGTTGATCAGCCGACGGTATCGATGAAGTTTACCATCAACAATTCACCTTTCGGGGGAATGGAGGGTAAATACGTCCAGTCGAGCCGAATCCGTAAACGCCTGCAAAAGGAGACCCTGCTCAATGTCGCCGTTCAGGTGGAAGAAACCGAAGATCGGGACAGTCTTCTGGTCAAGGGAAGGGGCGAGTTCCAACTTGCCATTCTGATCGAGACCATGCGCAGGGAGGGCTACGAATTCTGCGTGGGTCGCCCCGAGGTGATCTTCCGCTATGAGAACGGCAAAAAACTGGAGCCGATGGAGCGGCTCCTGGTCGACTGCGAAGAACGTTTTTTAGGCGTGCTCACCGAAAAACTGTCCATGCGTAAAGGTAAGATGACCGGTATGGTCAACAACGACAAAGGCAGGGTGCGGATCGAATTTAGCATACCCGCCCGGGGGTTGATCGGGTACAGGGATGAATTTCTCACCGATACGCGGGGAACCGGTATCATGCATTCCCTGTTTGACGGTTACGAGGCCTTTCGAGGGGAATGTCCCAGCCGGTTTACCGGCTCCATCGTAGCAGACCGCTCCGGAAGCGCAGTGCCCTATGCCTTGTTCAAACTGGAACCACGAGGCCGTCTGGTTATCGTGCCCGGAGATCCCGTCTACGAGGGAATGATCGTCGGCGAGCACAACCGTGGCCAGGACATCAACGTAAATCCCTGCAAAGAGAAAAAACTGACAAACATGAGGGCTTCCGGAAAAGATGACCACGTAATCCTTTCCCCGATCAAACCGGTCACTTTGGAGCAGGCCATTAGCTTCATCCGTGCAGACGAACTGCTGGAGGTCACTCCCCGGTCCCTGCGCATGCGGAAAATCGAACTTTCCGCCCAGAAACGACACGCCATGCGCCCTTCAAAGGAAAAGAGTAAAGCCGCCTAATGGGGGTTTTCGGGAATTACGATTGTTATTAAGCGATTGTTCCATACCCGCAAATATTAATGCAAAACTCAGGACGTTATTCAGGAGCAATAATGAAACAATATACAATCGAACAGATTAATCAAGCGGTAAACGGTTCAATTGACGGCAGTCCGACGACCATGATCACAGGTGTAGAACAAATATCCGAGGCAACGACAAACCAGCTAACGTTTATTGGGGAGAAGAAATACATAAAATTATGGGACCAATCACGTGCTTCTGCCGCGATCGTCAATGACAGCCTGGATGTCGAACCGGGACAGGGCCGGGCGCTTATACGTGTGGCCGATGCCGATCTTGCTTTGGCAGACGTCCTTCGACTGTTTGAGACGGCACCTCCAAAATGTGGGCCCGGTATCCATTCAACCGCGGTGGTCGACTCCACAGCCGTAATCGGCGAAGGTGCTGCAATCGGAGCCGGCTGTTATATCGGGCCCGGTGTTGTTATCGGTTCCAATACCAAGCTTTATCCCAATGTCACCGTGCTGGATGATACCAGCATCGGCAGTGAGACCATTATCTGGTCCGGCACGGTCATACGTGAACGCTGCCGGATAGGGAATTACTGTATTATCCATCCGAACGTAACAATTGGTGCCGACGGCTTTGGTTATCGACCGTCACCGGATGGACAAGGCCTGGTCAAAATCCCACAAATTGGTACGGTTAAGATTGGTGACGGCGTTGAGATTGGGGCAGGAAGTTGTGTTGACCGGGGTAAGTTCAGTGC
>DRHF01000155.1 GCA_011049715.1 Desulfobacterales bacterium | reverse complement strand
GTCGATATCGGTCACTTCCAAAGCTAGATGATGAAATCCCTCTCCATGTTTTTTCAGGAAATCGATTAAAAATCCCTTTCCACCCCGCGGCCCCATGAGCTCGAGTTCATTTTGCGGGCCCAACGAAAACACAAGATTGGTATGGACACCATCGGGAGGACAGGAAAGACCCATAACTAGATCCAGTTGAAATGCATTGGTAAAAAGTGCCGCTGCCTGCTCGATATCATATACCGCCAGGGCGATGTGGTCGATCTGTTTATATATGGTATCAAAGCCGCTTAATTTTTCTTTTCCGTCCTTCATCCCGAGAGTTTCATTTTAAACACTATTGTCTTGTTTTAGCTATATCTTTTTTATTCCATATATTCACGGTGGGTGGTTTCAAGCGATAGGGTTTGAAAGGGTAGGTTCTATGTACCTGTTGTTAGGGGCTCGCCTAAAATAGCTTAACATTTTAGAACGAGCCCCTAGTGACGGTGATGATTGTTGCATATTCGACGGTTCGATCCTGATGGACGTTACAGAACGCCAGCAGGGGTATACCGCAACGAAAATGACTACACAAGGTAATCAATAATGGGAAAGGGGGGCTTATTTATAAAAAAACAACTCGTCTTTTACCACTGGCCTGTTTTACCTGCTTGGAAGTGTGCCAGGGCCGGGTAAGAGCAGGTGATAATCCCTATGATGATGATATAATATCCTGTAAATTTTCCTACCGGTGCTTTTAAGGCAAATGCCAGGAAGAAAAGGAAAAAAGCAACTCCCCAGGTTAGCCACAGAATTCCAAACTGGGGGACTTTCGGCATTTTTTTGCCTAAAATTTGGAACCACCCAAGGCCTAGAGAAAAAATGCAAATTGCCATCGGCAAAGCATACCATCCTAACGTCGTAAAGTCCCCCGCAGCCTCCGCTCTTACGATGTTCATCGCCTCTAACGCAATCATCAAATACGCTATAGCAAATGTAAGACAGCTAGCCCCAACTACAACCGAGACGGTCTCCCCAAATGCGCTGTATAGATCTTTCGCGGCGATGTACAATGCCATTATCGTAATCAAAACGCCGCCTATAAAATTAAAGGCAGCTATACCCGGCATATTTGTTGCTACACCAAGCAATAACAGCCCGTTAACAAACAATAGTCCGCCTACCAAATATAAAACGATGAATACCATTTTGCTCCTCCTTTAGGTTTAGGTTTTTAATAACAAAATAATTCTTCGTTAAAGAAAAAAACTTTCCCTAATGTCCTTTATTTATTAAAGGGCACCCCCCGTCCTTTTTTAATTCGCATCACCTCCTTTTAAAAATATCGGTTTAGGTGTGTTGGATCAAAATTAGTGGTGAGAATAGGAAAATGTCATTTTTAAATAAATCAAAAAAATTTTGTTGAAAGAACAATTATCGGTTTGGAAAAAGAGATATGTTTAAAGGAAACAAACAGGCGTAAGTACAATTAACGAATCCCCTAAATTAGGTTTGCATCAAAATACTCTGATTGCATCAAATCGATAAAAGAGCTCTGAAATGGCGTTCGCTAAATAAATCTAATGTAGCTTACCATCGAAATACCATCATCCGAAATGAATATTTTGAACAGTATTAACGTATTAACTTTAACTTTGTCAAGAAAATTTGAATAAAAATCTGCTCTGTGTTTCTTTATGTTTCGTCCGGTCCTGAGGGAGCATGAGAACTAATATTTACAACCGGGGAGTTTGCAGGTGGCCTTTTCTACCACCTCAATCAATACATTACCCGTGTCCTTCGGGTGGAGGAATAGCGTTTTCTCAAAACATGGGGTGCACTGTATGCCACCGGATACATCACGAATATTTTTCTTCTTGAGTTGCTGATAAATCGTGTCGAGGTCCTCTACTTCATAACAAATATGATGAATTCCTCCCCCGCCCTTTAGAAATTTACCCAATCCATCTTCAGGATTGGTTGGCTCCACCAATTCAATATAGGTGTTATTAAGTGGTAAAAACGCAACTTTTGCTGAAAAAACATCAACATTGAATTTTGCGTCGACTTTTAGCCCAAAAACCGTCTCATAAGGTTTTTTAGCTTCATCAATATCCTTTACCACAATTCCGATGTGATGCACATCCAGATCCTGCCAATTCATAATGTCATCCCCTGATATTTGCTTATTTAACTAGTGTCCATCCATAAATGGCCCTTTTTGCCCTTTTCGGCGTTCTCTGCGGATTTTCGGTTACGGCATACAGCACGTACGCCTCCGCTGAAGGCGGCCCCGGAATGCAATCCTGGCCTAGACCGGGATATTCTTTTTGAGGACCGATTTCTTTGCCAGAGCAAAGGGTACTGATTTTTAAAGCACAAACCCTCCGAGCCCGTCGCTATTCGCTCGATTATGATTCAGGCTCATCTGTTTTGAAACGGTGTCTATCTGCGTTCAGTATTCTGTCTTCTATTTTTTGTGGCGCAGGATCCGCGGATGAACCACCCGGAGAGCCAAAACCCAAATTGGTTTTCAATGTGTCCCAAAATTTACCCATAATTCCCTCCTTTTTGTAAGTGTTTACATCAAAATTAAAGTTTCACCCTTCGTATCCGGCAGGAGCGTTGGCTTCGCCCTTTGCCGAAGGTGAGTCTTGGTAAAATCCAAAATGTAAAAACTGATTCATAGTTAATTCATATGACCGTCAATTACAAGGTTTTTTGGATTTCTCCCCATTTCACAAGCGCGTTGGCCGCTGCGATCCATGTATGGGCGGTATTCAAAACAGGTACGCCGATTTCCTCAATGGCACGGGACATTTTTTTTGTATAAGGCCCCCCTGTTGCACCACACAGGATCGGTTTCGGGGATTTTTGGTTTATTTCTTCCAGGACTTTCACAATCCCCTCATCCAACGGCGTATCCTGGAAAACAAACCAGTTCATAATAACATGTACAGCGGGATCTTTTATCAGAGACTCCATGGCAAAAGCGTAGTCGTCGGATGTGCCGGATCCGGTTACATCGATCGGATTTTTGCAAATATAAAAGTCAGGAAAATGGGATTCCATCTCCTGAATGGAGTAGGATTCGAGTTCAGCGATCCCCAGACCATAGCGACCAAACATGTCAATGGCGTTTACCATCGGACCGGCGCCGTTGCTGATCATTGATATTCCTTGACCTTGGGCCGACGGCTGCATGGAGAGCGCTTTAGTGGCCGCTATGAGTTCATCGTATGAGTCGACCGTTAGAATTCCAGATTGCTTGAAGGCGCCTAAATAAACGCCATAGGTTCCTCCGTATGCGCCGGTATGGGACTGGGCCGCCTCAGCTGCGCGCTTGGTCCGTCCTGATTTATACAATACAATCGGTTTTTTGTATTTAAAAATCACGTCTTGGGCTGCCCGGAGAAATTTTCGTCCATCACCCATCCCTTCCACATAGGAGGCAATAACCTTGGTATCCGGGTCCTGAGCCAGATAGGCGATCATATCTGCTTCATCCACATCAACCCGATTGCCGTATGAAATCATTTTACTGGCCCCTGTTATTTCACATTCCTCTAGAAAACTGCAACCGTATGTGCCGCTTTGGGTAATAAAAGCGATGTTGCCCAGGGGGGGGCGGATCATTCGTTCGTAAACCTGGAAAAAGGCATCAAAGCGGTTCCGTGCATTAAAACATCCGATGCAGTTTGGACCAATAATTCGGATGCCATATTTGCGAGATCTTTTTTGAATTTCTTTTTCAAGAACAACCTGTTCACCACCCAGTTCTTTCCCTCCTCCTGATATAATCAGCATGGCCGGAATGCCCAGTTGGTGACATTGATCTAAAATATCGGGTACGAGTGCTAAACCGACCACTACGACCGCCAGGTCTACTTTCCGGGGTACATCTCTAAGATTCTCATAGCTTTCAAGACCAAAAACCTTTTTCCCACCCCGGGTGATTGGGAACACCTGTCCTTCGAATTGGTGATTGATCAAACTGTCTGCGATGGCATTACCGATTTTACCAGGTGTGGTGGAAGCGCCGATCAGCGCTACTGCTTGGGGAGCAAACAATTTGTCCATATGGGTGATATTGGGCTTTTCCTCGCTAATGCTCGGTTCCATGGCATCTTTGGTAAGGATGACTTTTGCATCGAGGGCGACCGTTTCCTGCCGGGTGAGGAGTAAAGGATTAAAATCCATCGATTCATACAAGCCGGCTGCATCGATACCCAATTGACCGATCTTAAGCAATGTTTGGATAAATGACTTCTCGTCCAAGGGAGGCTTTCCCCGAAAGCCCCGGATTAATATCTTTCCTTTTATTTCCCCGATCATTTCTTCAACATCTTTTTGGGTTACCGGTAGTACCCTGAAAGTGATATCTTCCAGTAGATCAATGAATACGCCGCCTGTGCCTAGCATAACCACCGGGCCGAAATGCGGGTCGTTCTGAAGGCCCACAATAAACTCCGCACCGCTTGGCGCCATTTTTTCCAATAAAAATCCTTCTAATTTTTCTTTTCGCTCAGAAAAAGCGTTTTGCATTTCATCGAAAGAAACCTTCAACTCTTCAGGGGACCGCAGATTTAAAACCACCCCTTTGAGTTCCGTCTTATGCAGTATTTCAGTTGATACCGCTTTCAACACCATCGGATAACCGACTTTTTCAGCAAATTGGATCCCTTCTTCAGATGTTTTAACTACAGCCCCCTTCGGTATGCGGATGCCATAGCCCTCGATGATCTGCTTCGATACATGTTCCGGAACAATTGTGGCTCCTTTTGAAATATAGTTTTTGCAAAGGTTCCTCATCGCAGTTTTTTCCATGTAGATCATCTCCTGAAAACAAAGATGTAGAAATTGAAGTTTTATTTAAATTATATAAATTGGTTAGTACAAAAAGCAGACATTTTTGTCAAGAGCGATTGATCGTTGCCTTTGAAATGAAGCCCGGCGGGTGTTGTCAGGGTTAATTAATTTTTTCAAATTGATCAGACGATTTTATATATCTTGACATTTCTAAAATAAATATATTATATTTAACGGTTGTAACTAAAATTTTGTACCCCTATTTTACCGTAGCGTCGTATCCGGAGTGGGGATGCATACAGAGCTTTCTAAAATCAAAGGTGCAAAACTAACCTATCATCATTTTAACATAGAGTTCTTTTTGCACTTGTCTTTTAATAGAAAGTAAAAAAAATCAAAAGAGGTGATTGAATGGAGATGTTGAATGCCGAGGATCAGGACTCAAAACTAAAGGTCCTGTCCGAATTTATCAAATCAGATACGGAAAAGATATATATGGTAATTGGGTCTGAGGAAGCCGGTCTATACAGACTTTTAGATGATAGTATATCCATGGCATCCCAGCGTAAAGGGAATATAGTGTTTCGGTATGAGATCTGGGAGAAGGAACATTCCAGACATTTTCTTTACCGGTGGCTTCACGAAACTGTTTTTGGGCAAGCGTTTGCCGGTTTCGGCCCATGGAATGATTTCGTTGGTAAACAGCCCCAATTGATGAATCAATTACAATTATTGATTGAGCGGGACATCCGGCCCCTTGAAATCCGGTTCATGGAAGCCATTCGATTTCTTTCTCGTGGACTAGATGCTGAAGAGCGCATAATTCTTTCTATTGTACCCCGAACGGCCATGCATGACAAAGTGCTGGTCGATTTTTTCCAGACGGTGTTACGTTTCATGCCGATACGGGCCAAGTTGCTGATCTTCCAGGATCAGGAGGATGTTTTAGCAAAGCAATCGGACTTTTCACCTTCAAATCGTATAATGCTCGATGGTGTCTTTGATAAACAGACGGCCAAGATTAAGGAGCAATATACTTCTTGTTGCCAGGCCGATGACCTTTCTGGACAACTGATTCAGATGCTGGCCCATATGGTCCATCCGGTCGACCTGGAATTGCTCTCGGAGATAACCGGAAAGCCCAAAGATCGGCTGGTTAAAGCTTTAAAATCATCAGATTTGGAAGATTTGCTGGAGCAAGATTCTGAAGGCCGTTTTCGGCTGTCGTACCCACGCACGTTTTCCGCAACAGGGGCCGGGGCCGGGGATTTTGTTCCCAGCGATAAACAGGCGGTGGAGTATTTAAAAAAGCGACTTTTAGATGAATCCGATCATTATCCAGATGCGTTATACCATTCTCTAGGGTTGTTCCGTACCGAGGACCCTGAGTTTAATGCATCCCACGTCCTAGCCGCGTATCAAACAAAATTGAATATGGGAGGCAGTGATATTTGTGAGCAGGAACTGGATCGCGCACTGAATTTGATCGGTGACGAACAAGACCAGCTTCGAACACGGCTTCTCATGACCCTTGGAGAGATTCGTGAGTCCCGCAATCGTCACCGCGAAGCTTTGGAAGCACTAGATTCAGCTATTGAGCTGCTAAAAAAATCAGATAATCTATCCGATCTTCAGCATGCATTTCTACTGAAAGGGCAGGCGGCCTTTTCTGTTCGAGAGATCGATATTGCCAAGGCAGCGATGGAGGAATCCTTAAGCTTGGCTCGAAAAATGAAAAAAACGGAACTGATAGCCGATGTGTTAAGCCAGTTGGCATATATTTATTTTTCGTCCAAGCAACTTCAAAAAGCTGAAAACTTGTATCGGGAATCGTTGGATTTGTTCCAAAAGTTATCCAAAAAGAACAAAGAAGTGGGTCGGAGAGGCGAAGCTGCCCAATGGGCGAATCTGGGGCATACCGCCTATGGAAGTGGCGACTTTAAAAAAGCGGAAGAATTTCATCTAAAAGCCATGGAAATATATGAAGCACTGGCAGACCTTAAATCGCGAGCCAACCAGTTGGGATACCTCGGTCATGTCTATTTTGCGGCAAAGAATTTTGAGAAGGCCATTAAAGCTTACGAGCAGGCAGCGCAATTGGAAGAGGAGATGGGTGAACCGCTAAAAGCTGCCCGGCGCCATGCAAGTGTCGGCCACACCTTTTACGCTCAACGAAAAGTAGATTTGGCGGTACGTTCGTTTCAAAATTCTTTAGAGAAGCATCGAGAATTGGGCAACCCGGAAGGCGAAGCTGCCCAACTATCGAATCTGGGCCTTGTAAAAGGGGATATGGGGGAATCAGATGAGGCGATTGGATTTTTTGAGCAAGCCGCTCATATTTATCGAGAATTGAGGGATGAAGTCAACGAAGTGACTCAGATCATCCGAATGGGGCATGTTCGGCGTGCCCAAAAACAATATGATGAAGCGGTTAAATTTTATCAAGACGCATTGAGCCGATTCCAAAAGCTCAAATATCTGACCGGAGAGGGAGATTTGGAGCTCGATTTGGGTCAGCTGTATTCCGAAAAAAAAGAATGGGGCAAATCGCTGGGGTGCTTTAATCGTGCATTAAAAGTTTTTAAAAAAATCGGTCACCAGGAAAAAGAATCTTTATGTTACGTACTCATCGGACATGGGGAACGCGGTCGGGGTCAATTGGATTCCGCCATGCACTCCTATCAGAAGGCCCTGGATCTCTATAAAAAAGTGGACAATTTGACCGGTGTGGCCAATGTGGCGTCCCAGATGGGACTCCTTCAATATGAGCGAAAAAATTATGGCGAGGCTGAGCGGCTTTACCGCGACGCTCTGGAGCATTTCCGGAAAAAAGAAGACACTGAAGGGGAAGCCAACCTGCTTTCCAATCTCGGAACGCTCTATTACCAAACCGAGCAATTGGACAAAGCCCAGGAAGAATTTGAAAAGGCTCTATCCCTGCTTCGAAAAATGGATCATCCGTTGGGTATTTCCGGTGTGCTTTCAAATCTGAGCCACATATCTGAAAGCAAGGGCGAATATGGTGATGCCTATGCCCAATTGAATGAGGCGAGAAAGATTTACGAGCAATTGAAAATGCCCCGGGAAGTTGAGACCATCCATCAACATATCGCAAGGCTGGATCAGAAAGCGGGACAGTCTCTGGACAAAATGCGGTCCGAGCTGTTTCCTGGATTATCCAACAGCAAGGCGAAATCAAATCAATTTGAAACCAAGATAGGACGAAATGACCCCTGTCCCTGCGGAAGTGGCAAAAAATATAAAAAATGCTGCGGGGCATGAATAAGGGGTTCGATATTCTAACAGACAACGGGAGGATATCATGGGCGAAGACCAGGTTAGGGATATCGTAAAACAGATAGTGGACATCACGGACGAAGATTGGGAGACTTTCAAAACGGGCAGCCCGGGTGTATACAAGTTCTTTACCCAAATAGAACAAGTCGGCAAACACCGTATTGTGGCGGAGGTCATTGAGTCCCACTATTGTGCGGCGGGGCTCAAGAAGGGGCAGAAAATCGTAATCGAAGGAGGTGCGCTGATACCTGAAAAGTCAACCGCACCGCTGTGCATGCGTGCTATTGGACCGCTCACCGGTTTTGTAAATACGATTTTGGAGAAGATAGTAGATGGACAGGACCCGAATGATCGGGTATTTAAAGTAGCAGAGTGCCTGGATCCCGGACTGGAGGCAGGCGGGCTGGGTAAGGTGAAATTCGCTGTACGGACAGAACCGATGTAGTCTATCTCCTTACCATCCGGGTATGCATTGTTACAGTGGCAAATTAAAAGCCTGAAGCACATTTCGTGACGTGACATCAGCCACCTCTTCCAGCGAGATTTTGCGAAGGACAGCTATTTCTAGCGCGGTGTAGCGGATGAACGCAGGTTCGTTTTTCCGACCCTTGCGTGGGGCGGGTGTCAGATGCGGCGCATCGGTCTCGATTAGCAGATGTTCCAGGGGTGCTTTTTGGGCAACCTCTCTTAAATCGCGGGATCGGGGATAGGTGACCGGGCCTGGAACGGAGAGATAGAACCCCCAATCCAGATACTTTTGCGCTAGGTTCCAATCCCCCGAAAAGCAGTGAATGATCCCGCCAGCCAGTTTGGCCTGAAAGGCGCAAAGAATTTCATGCACATCAACATGTGCTTTTCGGTCGTGGATGATTACGGGAAGACGGGTAGTCACTGCAATTTCCAGCATGTGGCGAAACAACTTGATTTGATTTCGCTTGGATGAATGGAAGTGATGATAGTCTAGGCCGATTTCCCCCAAAGCAACCACCGATGGTTCCCCGGCAAGTCTTTCGGCCTGGGCTAAGCGGTCTGAATCAGATCCATCGGCCCAATGGGGATGGTAACCGGCAGCAGCAAATACCAAAGGATATTTTTCGGCAATCTTTATACAATTTCTGCTGCTTGAGGGGGTTACCCCGATGGTGATGATTCTTTCCACACCGGCTTTTTTGGCCCGATCCAGCACAGCAGGTAGTCGGTCCCGAAAGTATGGCGCATCAAGGTGGGCGTGGGAGTCGATGAGCATAAAACGCCTATCAAACGGTTATTTAAATTTTGCTTTGCGTTTTTCCAAGAATGCCTTTGTCCCCTCTTTAAAATCTTCTGCTTTCAAAGAGGCCACCATTAGACCGGCCGTGTCACTTACATAAAAGAGATTCGGGTCCTTCATGCAGACTTCAACCGCTTTTTTTGACAACCGCATGGCCATGCCCGAGTTGCTGACAATATTTGCCAGCAATGACTCCGCGCGTTCAAAAAGTGCATCCGGTGGTGTGATTTCTTCAATCAGGCCGATTTTAAAGGCGGTTTCTGCATCTATTCTTTCCCCTGTCATGATCAGCTTTTTGGCCTGAGAGGGGCCGACCGCCCTGACCAGTCGGGTGATATATTCGTAACTTTCCACAATTCCGAGTTTTGACGAAGGCACACCCAGTTGCGCATTGTCGCCGGCTATTCTGAAGTCACAACACAGTGCCAGTTCTAGCCCTGTGCCAAGGGCATACTTTTCAATGGCCGCGAAGGTCGGTGACGGAAATTTTTCTAAAAGAGAAAACGTCTTTTCTCTGAGGCGATGAAACTTTCTTATGCCTTCTTCATCCAGGCCGGTAAGTTCTTTAATATCTGCTCCGGAAGCAAAACATCCTCCCTGACCGAAAAGCATCAACGCTTTAATGCTGCTATCACCGCTATGTTCTTTTATTCCGGATTCAAGCTCTCTCAAAACCTGAGTATTGACAGCATTGAAAACGGATTTGCGATTCAAGGAGACCCGCAGAATGTTGTCGTCTTTTTCAAATATGACGAATGCCATGTTTCAGCCCATACCTCCCTATTTTATTGCCATCCACGCGAATCGTTGTGATGTGCGTTGTCTGAAACAGTTCAAACAGATCGATAATATACTCTTGATAGTTTAGGCATCGAACCGATCACCCGGCTTTAATCCTTCTTGATTTGCAAATTCATTGGCAGGCATTTTTTTCCCTTTATCCGATTTGATTTTGCCGATGATGAGCTTAGCGCCCAAAGCAGCCACATGCATTCCCTCGTCATCAATTTGAAGGATTGTGCCCGGTGTTTTATCGATTGGCGCTTCAATCAGTTTAGCTCCATAAAAGCGGATCTTTTCTTTTTTAAAAACAGCACATGCGCCGGGCTGTGGATCGCAGCCGCGCACAAAATTATAAACTTCCTGTGCCGGCTTGTCCCAATCAATGGATGAAACTTTGTCATCGCATGGGGGTTCGTATGTAGCCTCGGCCTCATTTTGTGCAATTTTGGGAGCCCGGTCTTCCTTTATTGCTTCGATCGATTCGATAATCGCTTCCACCCCCAGTGGAAAAAGATGGTTAAAATAGAGGGAACCGGTGGTATCATCCGGATTGATGTCGATTTTCTTCTGAAGAAGTATAGGTCCGGTGTCGATCCCTCCGTCCGGCCAAAAGATGCTTAACCCGGTGCGGGTATCCCCCATGATTACCGCCCAATTGATGGCACTGGCACCGCGATGCCGGGGTAGAAGCGATGGATGGTAATTGATCGTCCCTTTAGAAGGTATCTCAAAGAATCGCTCCGGGATAATATCTGTTACAAATGCCATAACGGTGAGGTCGGGGTTAAGCTCCTTGAACTCGTTAAATACTTGATCATCCTTATACGTCTTGGGCTGGAAAACCGGAATGTTTTTAGAGAGGGCGAGTTCGTTGAGCGGATCAGGTCGGCCGGCCGGCTTTTCCGGCGGTGCATAAACCGCCACGATGTTCTCACCTTTTTCCAGCAAAGTCTCCAATACTTTTGCTCCAAATGCTGCCTGACCAATCAGTACGATACGCATCCTTTGCCTCCTTTCATTTTAAAATTCTTCTGAGCACAGCGCCAATTCTGCTGGGTCAACGGCCCGGGGAATTTCAGGCCCCCCTTGAACGATTACCTTATGCAGTCCGGCTGACTCTAAAATCTTTTGGGCCTGTTCCATTATTTTCGGACTGAGGAATGGCCAATCCCGGAGTTGAAAGGCGGGTTGGTATTCAATCAATGTAACCGGAATTTCAGGGTTGATCTCGGCAATGCTTCGGCCAATGTCTTCTATTTCGGCTTTCGAGTGAATGCGTGGATGGCAGGGTAAACTGACTGCCATAAATATCTTTTTGCTGTAAGTATCGTTCAAGTAGCGAACCGCGTTCCAGGAGGTTTCCAGATACTGCCGGGCAATTTTTTCCGATCGTGTTCCACATGCCTTAATGAATGTATCCAAATGGAGGGCTTTCAAGTCGGGAGATATGTCCGTTATGCCCGCCGCCGCCAGTTCGTCAATGTAGTCAGGGGTTAAAAGCGATGCATTGGTATCCAACTGTATGCGGCTGTCAGGAACTGCTTTGTGAAGCGCCTTTACCAATTCCGTAAGCCATGCGCGGTTCAGGGTCGGTTCTCCACCCGAAATACCGACCCAAGAATCTCTTTCAGGATCGAGATCCAGTTTTGTTACGGCCTCCTTAGGGTGAATGGCACTTCCGGATGAAGAAAAGGTCAGATTCCAATTGTGGCATAAATCGCAGTGATAGTTGCACCCGTGGGTAAATACAGACGGATGATAGTGGGGTGCAGGACGCATCAGGGTTACGGTTCGCTTGGGTTCGGCCTGCTGAAGAATCTCAAGGGTTGTGATGATCTCCATCTTTTCCCGCAGGGGGATTACACAACTGCGGTCCAGTACCCCATCTATTAAAACAGCGCAGTTCCAACAACCGCCGGTACTGCAGTGGGGTTGAATACCCCCTGCCTTGGATCCAGGCTCATCTGTTACCCTGCCCAGTTCGCGCAATGCTTCCAGAACGGAAACAGGACCCTGGGTAGTATAAGATTTTCCGTCTACCGTAAAATTAATCGTGGATTTCGGATCAGCGAGGGGCTGGAGGCGTATGGCGCCCTGGGGACACCCTTTGATGCAGGCACCGCACCCGATACACCGTCCCATTTGCATCTTGGAACACGATACGAAGTGGCGGCAAAATCCGCAATCCAGACAGGTTTCATCCCGAACTGCAATGAACCGTTTACCGCTCATTCCCAGGTCATCGTTACATTAGCGGCGACATCAGCAAACTCAAATGCGAACTCTTCCCAAAACTTGGCCTCTGTTTCAGGGGTGACGTCTTCCATCCTCTCAACGTTCAGTTTCTGTAAAAATTCCACCTTGTCGGGTAAATTCACCACCAGATCGTCTATCCGGGCGATGGGGACAAAATCAAAGGGGTGTTCACATTCTATGTGGGGCCAAACAATGTCTCCTTTGAACGCCATTGCACCGCCATCGAGCGCTACATAAACTTCAACAGGAAAGTCCGGGCGTTTAAAGAGTTGTTTTACGTAGCCGGCAATCAAGGTACGCGTCAAAGTTGCTGCCGTAACCCTTTCCTCTTTCGGTCCTAAAAACGTCAATTCATTTCCTCCTTTGTCCGGTTTTAGAAAAATAAGGGGGGGAACTTTCAGACAAGTACCCCCCCTTTGTTGTTATTTAGATTGTTGAGATCATAAAAGAGAACGAACGCTTAAGACTTACTTGAAGTAATCAAGCTTTGGTTCGTATCCAAACTCTTCCTCTGTTATGGGTTCCCAGGAATCCATGACAGGCATTTCCGGCAGGTCGTTCAGCGCCGGCAAAAATCCCTTCATGGTGCTGCGACGGGAATGTTTGCCTCTGAGCGGCAGCTCGTCCCATGGAATATGGACATACATGAGGGAGTAAACCGGACCGATCACCGCCTTGTTGACCAGGTGCTGATCCATAATGCAGTTCATGATCACCGGGCCTGTTTTTTCAGCATGGTCATACGCCTCTTTCAGCTGCTCCCTGAATTGCTCTTCACGGTTGCAGACCTGGCCGAGAACCGGACCATTGCCGGCAAAAACATCGGCGAGTTTGTCGTAGCGTGTATCGATCGATCTTTCTGCACCGGTTAATTTTACACCCATCCATTCAGCGCCGACTACGTCCTGATCGCCCATGATGTCCCAGTTGGGGCCGTACCATGGATATTTCATACCCGGCATCCATCCGCTGTTGTTGCTGACCATATAGACAATCGGAAGCTTGTACTGCACCGCCACATGGATATCCATGGCTGCGTTGCACATACCCGAGTCACCCATCAGAGAGAGGAACGGAATCCTGGAGCCGTTTTCCAAATCACCGATGGCCGCTCCGATGGCCTGTCCCACACCGTGACCCACACCGGCCTGATCGTTGGCCGTTATGCATGATGCGGGCCTCGTGAAGCAGAGATAGGGCATGACAAAGTCACTCATGGTGTACCCGTCGATGGATACACGGACGGCGCTGCCATACAGTTCCTCGTTCACTTCGCGGATAATCTGGGAACAGTATCCGTGATGGAGGATATCTTTGCTCTGATACCGTGGATGATCAGGACCGTACTTGTAAGCACGTGCTTTTCGGAATTCGATTGCCTCAGACATGGATTTTTTGCAGCGCTCGGCCCATTCTTCGCGTTCAGGACCAACCTGGTCATATCCGTTCTTCTTGATGCATTCGTTCAGCTGCTTAATAACAACTTTTGTGTTGCCGACCAGTTCCGCTTTGGTGTTGATATAGGTCCAGACATAATCGTTGCTCGGAGCAATCTGGACTGATTCGGGCCACCCACCGGCATACCCGTCAAAGAATCCGACTTTAAGCCCGACGGGAATCATCAGATCGAATTCGTTCCTGAAGGGCGGAAAACCCCGGTGATGCAGTTCATGCTTCTCACTGATCGCCGCCCGGCCGATGCGCCGTGTATTAAATGGGATTTGGGTCAGATTGACGAATTCCTCAAGCTCGGGTCCGGCTTGATCCCATGACGCATAATCCCCCAGGATCATAAAGGGTCTCTTGGCCTCGAAAATCGCTTTTGCGGCCTTTTCGATGGCTGCCGGATCAGCCCCTGAAGCGATCGGTACTAGAGTATCTTCCTGGCGCCAGTTGGGAACGTAATCGGCATGTTGCGGGAAAAAGGCTCCCCAGTAATGTGCACGGGCTTCGTCTTTCATGAACAGACAGTCAACACCCAATTCGAAAGCCACCGGACCCATGGGCGCTGTGAGGGCAACGCGGAAACCGCGGGTCATGAACTGCTTGACCGACCATGGATAAAACACGCGCTGTGACCACTTAGTGACATGCTCAAAGAATTCTGCACAAATACTTTCCTGGATGGTGTTGTACAAATTGTCGTGCTCTTGTTCAATACCACCCCCCAGAAAGATAATGGGTGAATTACTCAAGAACGCCTGCTGCATGGCGCTGAAGGCGTTTCCTGTGCCCGGTCCCACGGTACCGAACGCAACCGCCGGTTTTTGTGTAACCTGGGAATAACCCTCTGCGGCATATACGGCGTTTTGTTCGTGTCCGAAAATAATCAGTTTGATTCCGATGCGTGAGATGGCATCAACGAAATGCCAGATGTGACCGCCGGGAACCCCCCAGGCGATGGTGATACCTTGTTCACGGAGGATCTCGGCCACATATTTACCTACGGTGGGATACATCTCTCGTTGCCCAAGCGGAATTTCCAATTGTTTCTGCGCTTCTTCATCAAACTCAATTCCAAGTCTTGGCATTTTATAGTACCTCCTTCTTGATTAAGATCTACAAATAATTGATAGAGATCTAAGATAATCTATTTGAATGTATGAAAAATAGACTCTCAGACTGGCCGTCTAGCGTTTGACTGGTTTTGCCTCACCTCCTTTCATCGATTAAGTTACGGTTCTTAATAAAGTCTATGAAAAAATGAGTATATTGTTAAACTCCGTCCAGTAAGGTTTTTCAGGCTTTGATGGGTTAACCGCCGATGGTGGAGTTTAAGAGATTTGTTTTTCATAAATTCATAAAGTAAAGTAAGAGAACCTGCAAACCTGCGTGAAAAGCGATAAAAAATGTCAATTTATAAAAAAAAAAAATCAATGTCAACAAAGATTTTGAATTTTCGATGCGTTACGAAATTTTTTTTTTAATATATCACGCTGTGGCATATCAATGAATTTATTAATTGACTAAAATCTTCTGATCGCATAAAAAAATTTCCATAGAGGACGAATCGGAACACCGGATGAGGATGGCCTATGCCGTGGTGACATGGTGATACATTGGATTATGGGTTCCCGGAAAAAGAATCGATTCGGCAGAAGATAACCCCCTCCTCGGGAAAGGATTTTTTTGATATGCGAATCCAGAAAGCCGGAGTCATCACCGATCAAATTTTATTATTGGGGTCACGCTACAGCTCAATGTACCTTGTCATGGGGGATAAATATGCATTGTTAGGCGGAGGCGTTGCCTGGGAAATCCCTCGTTTGGAAGCTCAGCTGGATCGATTTCGCATAGACCGTGCCCGGATCCAATATCTTGTCATCTCCCACGCCCATCACGATCACTGCGGGGCCGTACCCTATCTGATCGCGAAGTATCCGCATATCCAAAAGATCGCTTCACCGTACTGCACCCATATTTTAAACAAAAGCCAGCCGGTTCGCCTGATGCGGGAGGTCAACCGTAAAAGCCTTGAATCTTTGAACCGTCCCCATTTCCATGATGGGATTTCTCTCGATTTTCGATCCTTTCCGATAGAGCGGCAGGTAGCAGATGGCGATCGGATCGAATTGGGTGGCGGATTGACATTAAGATTTTACTTGACCCCCGGCCATTCGCGCTGTTCGCTGACTTCATATGTTCCCGAGTTGAGCGCACTGTTTCCTGCAGACGCCCTGCCGTTTCCAGAAACCGGTAAAAGGGAGCTTACCGTCACGGCAAACCATGATTATGATGAATATATCAGTAGTCTGGAAAAAATCGAGCCTCTTCCGATCTCTATGGTTGCTTATGAGCACGGCGGTGCTTTGACCGGGGAGGAGGCTGCAGGTATTATCCCGAAAAGCCTTGTCGCTACGCGTGTACAAAGGCAGCGCATCCGAAAACGCTATGAAGAATTGCAGGATATCGATCTGCTGGTGGAGGAGATGGCTGAGAAGTACCGCTCGCTGGAGCTGTTTCAGCTGGTCCCCCTTGATATCATGCGTGCGATAACAAAGCGGATGGTTAAAAGTGCGCTCGGATTAATTGATCCATCAAAAGCTAATCGATCTCCGAAGATCTGATCGTTGGAATCGCAACTCCAACCCCCAGGAGAGTGACAACCGCCCCTACCCAGATGGCCTGGTTCCATCCGGAAAAATAGGAGACCAGCCATCCTGTCAGGACAGGTGCAATCACCCCGGCGACATTTCCAGATGTATTCATAATCGAAGAGAGGATGCCCGCATGGCGGGGAGCCATGTCCACAGATAGGGCCCAATATGCAGGAGTAGAAAGTGCCTTTCCTGCGGCGGATAACGTTAAAAAAGTTACGGCCAGATAGGGATCGTGAATCCAGACCAGACCCAGTAATAGCAACCCGGAAATTCCCATACCTGAATAGAGCATAAGTTTGCGGCTGAACTCCCGCGACTTTCCGGTTTTAAGTAGGTAATCTGAAAACCAGCCGGACACATTCATGAAAATCCCCGCGGCCAGGGCCGGCAGGGCGGCGCCGATTCCCATGGCGGCAGTTGAAAACCCGTGGACCTGGCGCAAATAGGTGGGAAGCCAGACCAGAAAGAGGGCGCCTGCATAGTTGTGGCAGAAATAAGATAACATCAGCCCGAGGGCCGACCGGTGGGTGAGAAGCTGTTTCCAGGGGATCGGTTCACGGGGAAGTTCTGTCACCACAGCCTTATTGCCCGGATCCTTTGGTGCAAAGCTGAGCCACAGGAAGAGCAAAATGAATCCGATGAAACCGAAAATATAGAATATGGCCGGCCAATTCCATAGCCGCATGATCAAGGATCCCAGGGGAAAGCCGATCACAATGCCCAAGGTGATCCCCGAAAGGGTGAATCCCTGAACTTTGACCTGATCATGCGTCGACACATGGCGTGCGAACAAATTGTTGATACTCGGAAAATTTACCCCCTGTCCCATCCCGACCATGTATCGACACAGGAACATCGTCCAGACCTGGCTGAAAAACGGGTTGATAAATGTAAACAACGAGTAACAAGCTATACCGGTTGCCATAACTTTATAAGACCCGAACCGATCGGCTATCACACCGCCGGGAATCATAAAAAGCACATATCCGGCGAAAAAACCGGAGAAGATGAAGCCGATCTGCGCTTCATTCCATTTGTAGGCCTGCATGATAAACGGGGCGGCGATGGAGATATTTACGCGATCCAGACAACAGATGATGTTGGAGCAAAAGCACAAAAAAACTGTGAGTCGCTGCTGTGGATATTGATATGCGGATTTCGACTTCATCATTTTTTACAAAAAAAGTACCGAACGGCGAAAACGGGCGGACAACAGGGTTCTTAAGTGTATGGACAGCCTCCTAACAAATTTATCTGAAATATACAAATGAATTTGGCACCGTATTTGAAACGGTTCAGGAAGTTCCACATGCAAAAAATCTTATGGTGGCAACAGAGTGGAGTTCCCTAAAATCAAATGTAGCACCTGATTGACGGCAAATGAAATCCAATAATCGAGGGGTTAATTTGACTTGACTCAAATAATTCTTTTTGTTAAATAAACCCTCTTTGTCAATAATCACAATAAAACTACCCGAAGGACCCCAGCGCATTTCAGAACCAAAAGTGAAAAATCTTGGGGTTTGAAGAAAAAGTTAAACCATTTGGTTTTCTGTAGTTGGGCGGATCCTTTCTTGCCCAGTTTATCCACGTATTCTTTAAATAATTTTTAATTAAGGAGGTAGATGTCATGAGAGAAGCAGTAATCGTAAGTGGCGCCAGGACAGCGGTTGGAAACTTTCAGGGAGCTTTAAAGGACATTCCTGCGGCTCAGCTGGGAGCTGTCTGCATAAAGGAGTCGTTGAAAAGGGTCGGCTTAAGGCCTAAACCGAGTGCATACATGGTCGATGCCGGGCCAGACCGGCTGAAAGATGTCGGTATCCTGGAATTGGAGAAAAAGTATATGGATTGGGATGACTCTCACCAGGAGGTAGAAATAGATGAGGTTCTCATGGGCAATGTGGTTCAGGCCGGGCAGGGTCAAAATCCTGCGCGGCAGGCGACCATCTATGCTGGTTTGCCAAAGGAGACTCCGGCGGTCACCATAAATAAAGTCTGTGCGTCCGGAATAAAGTCGATTGCACTGGCGGCACAGGCTGTTCGAGCCGGTGATGCAGATGTGATCGTGGCCGGCGGGATGGAGAATATGAGTCTCATCCCCTATGTGTTGCCAAAATTGCGGGAAGGGGCCAGGATGTTTAATGCCGAAGCGGTTGACCTGATGGTGCATGACGGTCTGTGGGAACTCTTTTATGACTACCATATGGGTGTCACCGCCGAAAATATTAGTGAAAAATACCAGATAAGCCGCGAAGATCAGGATCAGTTGTCCCTCGAAAGCCATCAACGCGCCTGTGCGGCAATCGCTTCCGGGGCAGTGAAGGATGAGATTGCACCGGTGACCATTCCCCAGCGAAGAGGTGATCCGATTATTTTTGAGGTGGATGAAAGGCCGATGGAGACGAGTTTGGAAAAAATGGCCAAACTAAGACCATTTTTTAAGAAAGACGGCACCGTCACGGCGGGTAATGCTTCCGGAATCAATGATGCCGGGGCTGCAGTGCTCGTGATGTCAAAAGAAAAAGCGGATGAATTGGGTCTTAAACCGCTGGCCTACATCAAATCTTATGCTGCAGGAGCCGTTGACCCGGCTTATATGGGATGCGGGGTGATTCCTGCCGTAAGACTGGCCCTGAAGAAGGTCGGATGGACACTGGATGATGTTGAATGCACCGAGTTGAACGAAGCCTTTGCTTCGCAGACCATTGCCTGTATGCGGGAGTTGGGTATGGATTGGAAAAAGACCAATGTCAATGGTGGCGGTATCTCCATTGGGCATCCCATAGGCTGTACAGGTGCAAGAATCACATACGCCCTGGCCATGGAGATGAATCGCAAGGACTATAAAAAGGGCCTGGCCTCACTCTGTATCGGCGGCGGTATGGGTTTTGGTCTGACTTTGGAAAGAAAATAACATACAAAACCTAAGCCGATGTGCCCCTTTTTTCTAAGGGGCATAATCAGTTAATTTGGTTTTGCCTAACCAAGTTTTGATGAACCGACGGAAATGTACATTTTCCTCTTCTCGGAGCGGGAAAGGCTTATAGGAGGTTGTAGTGAACGTAGCCGATGGTTTAAGAATAAACTCGTGGAGTAACCCCGAAAAAATAGCAGCTGTTTTTGATGATAAACGCGTGACCTATGCGGAGCTAAATGCCCGCGCGAATCAACTTGCGCATGCGATGCTTAAAAAAGGATTTGAACGCCAGGATAAAATCTCAATCCTTATGTATAACAATATCGAGTTTCTGGAAATCTATCATGGTTTGATACGGGCCGCCCTTATTTCCGTTCCGATCAATTTTCGTCTGGTTCCGGCCGAACTTGAATATATTATCAACAACTCCGATTCTGTGGGTCTTTTCATTGGGATTGAATTATTTGAAAAGATCAATCCGGACAATATCCCCCTGGTCAAGAAAGAAAATATCATTATTATTTCGCCCAAAGAACTAACGCCTGAAGGCTATCTGAACTATGAAGATTTCATTGCAGGCTGCCCAGGAAATGAACCGGAAAATGTCGATCAAAAAGAAAACGATATTTTCTATTTCGGGTATACATCCGGTACCACCGGATTTCCTAAAGGGGCGATGAATACTACCCGGGGGACATTGGATATTATCAAAAACATCTTCGTCCGTACTGCGGGAAAAAAGCATATCGATTTATCCAGGCGGGTTATGCTGGTCATTATTCCGATTTGCCATTCCAACAGTGTCTGGGCCACCCTGATTACCTTTTGGTGTGGGGGCACCAATGTCGTCTTTCCTTCCGGACAATTTAATGCGGAAAAGGTATTGCAGCTCATAGAGAAGGAAAAAGTAACAACTAGTTCAATGGTCCCGACCATGATCATTAATATTCTGTCACTGCCAGATGAGGTTAAAAATAAGTATGATATGAGCTCGTTGACTTCACTTGGGTCTTCTTCGGCTCCCCTGTTGACCAAAACCAAAGAAGAGGCCATGGAGTTCTTTAAAAATGTTCGGTTCAGTGAAGGCTACGGGTCGACGGAAACCGGCGCACTGACAACCTTACGTCACAGGGACCAGATGCGAAAGATTCGCAGCATCGGACAGCCCAATCCTGGAATCGAGATCAAGCTGATCGATGAAGAGGGCAATGTTATCACCGACCCGGACAAGCTGGGGGTCCTGTGGGCCAAGGCCCGTTCCGCCTTCATTGGATACTATAAGGATGAAGCCAAAACCAAACAGTCGATTGATGGCGAGTGGTCCTCACCCGGGGACATCGCCTATTTTGACGAGGAAGGCTATTATTATCTGGCGGACCGCAAACACGACATGATCATCAGCGGTGGCGAAAATATTTATCCGGCTGAAATCGAAGAGGCGATCTCCAGGTTGCCCCAAGTGTCTGAAGTGACGGTATTTGGTGTGCCCCATGAGCATTGGGGGGAAGAGGTCAAAGCGGTGGTGATACTGAGAGAAGGGCAAACCATCGGTGAGGAGGAGTTTTTGGACTATTGCAAAGATCACCTGGCAGGTTATAAGCGTCCCCGTTCTGTCGACTTTGTGGATGACTTCCCGCGAACAGCTACCGGCAAGGTCTTAAAACGTATTCTTAAAAAACCTTACTGGGAAAATCAGGAAAGAAATATATAAAAAAAGACCCCGCCTCAAACGGTGGGGTCTTTGTTTGCAAATTAGGTTTTAATGGCCGGTCTTCAGGGTGGGTTGCAGATACCTTCCTTAAAGCTTACACCATGAATCATCACCCGCCGAACACTTCCCCCATCGATAATCACGGCCCTCAAACTCCTTTTGAATGAATTCTTCAGAGGCCGGTTCGTATCGTGAAGGATCGGCCCACAGCATCTGGGGTGGGCCGTAGGGGGGTATATATTTCAGATCGTTGGCCGGGATATTCCATTTAACAGGATATCGGATCGGTCGACCCGCCTTGGTGGTCCATACCGGAAGTGTTTTTTGCATGGTCCATTCAAATACTCTTCCAATCTGCAGCATGAGTTCAATGTCAACACCGGTGTCGATTCCCATTTCATCCAACATCACCACACAATCTTCGGTCGGACAGTTCCCCACTTCCCAGGAATTGGTATAAATGGGTCCGCTTCCCTTTCCTGGAACACCATCGACCATAAAGGCCGGCTGTCCGCCACCCATCCCTAGAGAAGTTTCGATAAGACGGGCACCCGCCATAATCGCGGCCATGGTGTTGGGGAGTGCCATCCCACGGCATTCATGGAAATGGGCAACGCGGAACTTGATCTTGTCATCGTATTTTCCATAGCGATCGACAAGGGCTGCCATATATTCATAGGACCTGGTGGGATTGGATTCTCCGGTGGTATCACAGGGCGTAAAATGTTTTATGCCCTGGTCAAGGCCCCAATCCATGAGTTCAAACGTGTGCTCTATCGGTACCGGCCCGGCCAGAGGTGAACCATAAACACAGGCAAGAGCCATGTCGATTTCAAACCCGTTGGCCTGGGCGATCTTTATAAATTCAGGAATTTCCTTTTTATACTCTTCCCGGGTTCGTCCTGCATTGCGGCGGCCGTGAAGGTCTTCGGTGGAGATGGTAAATGCAAGGCTGCTAGGCGGATATCCCTTCTGGGCCATATCCGCAGCCCGTTCAAAGGCCTTTCGGGTCATACCGTAGCATTTTAGGTGCGGTTTTTCTTCCTTCACTATCTTCAACTTGTGAACCGCTTCTAGAATTTCTTCCGCATCCCTGCTTTGAACCAAAAGCCTGGGGTGACCAAAATTAGTGACCTCTATTTTTTTAAAACCCGCTCTGACAAAATATTCTGCGTACCACAATTTTGCCTCCGTTGATATCGCTCTATCTACATGCTGCATTCCATCCCTGAGTAAAAGCTCAAGCATGTCTACTTTTTGTGGTAAAGCACCTTTAAAATCAAAACCCATTTTTACCTCCATTCTTTTTTACTTTATAAATTCTTTAAATTTTTCCACCTATGCCAGCATCAATCTCCGAGCCTGAATATACACAATATATTATAGGTTGTAAAATGAATATTTGTTTATTATTTGCAGGATACTGATATGAGATGCTATGTTTTTGAAAAAGGTGTGAAATCATAAACAATGGAGACAGGTTAAATGACCGCATCTGCTCAAAAAAAACACGTGATCATTGCTGCCCAGTGTAATGATCATTCCGCCCGTTTGGCCGGTGTTCCCGCAGCACGTTTTTTTAGCGATGCCGATACCTTTGCCCGGGTCCAGCTTCTGGTAACTGAATACTATGGATTTGATGCGCCCAACAATACCTGGGATGTATACAATATAGAGGCCGAAGCCATGGGACAAAAAATTGTCTACCCCCTGGGCGGCATCCCAGATGTTGACCGCACCCGGCCCTTAATTGATTCTCCGGCCAGTTTGAGTAAGATCCGAATCCCGGATCCATATAAATCAGGCCGGATGCCTTGGGTACATGAAGTCAATAAGAAATTCATCGAGTTGACCGGTCGACCGGCCCGGGTCTATTTTTGTGCACCCTTCAGCCTGGCCGTTAATGTCAGAGGCTATGAAAACCTCATCATGGACATTGAGACTAACCCGGCCTTTGCTCACCGTCTATTTGAATTTCTTTGTGACAAGGTTATCGCCCCTTTTATCCAAGCCATGCGAAGTGAAATCGGTCAGCCGGATGCGCTGGCGGATGGAAATGATGCCTGGGCATCACCGCCCCTGATCACTTTAAAAATGATGGAAGAATTTGTAGTCCGCTATACGGATCGCCTTCGCCAACATGTGGGTAAAAAAGTGGTCACAAGGGGGAACTGGGGAGATGCAACGGGTCGCGATCCGGGATTCCCGGAACGCTTTATGGCGTTGAAGCTTAAAGCTTGTCCCGGTTTTCTCAGCGTTCTCGATCCCGATCTCTTTGAACTGGGTCCGAAAAGGATCAAGGCGTTCGCACAAAAGCATGATGCCTATCTAACTGCAGGTATGGATGCCACGGTGTTGAAGGAGGGTCCTATTGAAGCCATCGTCGAGAGGATCAGAAATTATATCGATGGGATGGCCAGAGACGGTCGCTGTGCCGTCTATTTAAACCAAATCCCGGGTGATACGCCCCCCGAACATATCCATGCAGCGGTGGCAGCTTGTCATGCCTATGGCCGGTTCCCTATTCCTGAGAGCCTAGATGAAGTGAAGTTCGAACTTCCGGAACCGGAGCCCTTCACTGAATTTCTGCGCCGCAGAGATGAAAGCATTTATTTTTAACCATGTCGAAACTCGAGCATTAAATTCAGGGGTGATCTATCGGCAACTGCTTTTACTTGATTGCGTTACAATTTTTGTTGAGGAAAAAGACTTATATTGTTTTCAGCCGGTTTCAATGCCAGAGAGGAGGTTTCTCATGGCAGATCATATTGAAAAAGTGGCACAGATGATTATGGAGGCAAAAAAAGTGGCTGTTTTCACCGGCGCCGGTGTCAGTACGGAATCTGGGATTTCGGATTTTCGCAGCCCCGATGGTATTTGGTCTAGATACGACCCGGAGGATTTTACTATCCAGCGCTTTGTTTCTGACAAAGATGCCAGAAAACGAAACTGGCAATTTCGAAAAGAACTGGTATCCGCCGATTACAAGCCGAACCCTGCCCACCTCGCCGTCGTAGAGCTGGAAAAGCTGGGCAAACTTTCATGTGTTATTACACAAAATATCGATGGATTACACCATGCAGCCGGAAATTCCGAAGAAAAGATCATCGAATTGCACGGCACGATTAAATATGCGAAATGTTTAGAATGTGATGACAGGTTGCCGCTGGTCGATGTTTTGAAACGAATCGAGGATGGCGAGGAAGACCCACATTGCAAAAAATGTGGGGGATTGCTCAAGGCAGCTACGATCTCCTTTGGTGAGGCCATGCCGATAGATGAGATGAACCGGTCCGAGCAGTGCAGTAAAGCATGCGATCTGTTTATTGTGATCGGTTCGTCTTTGGTGGTGTTCCCGGCAGCCAATATGCCGGTTCTGGCAAAGCGTGAGGGAGCCAAGCTGGTAATTATTAATTATACACCGACCGAAATGGATTCCATGGCGGATGTCGTCATTCATGAAAAGGCAGGTGTTACGATGAATGCAATCCTAGATAAAATAAAACGAAACTTATCATGATGTGATCAACGAATTTCATCGGGTTGTTTTACATTACCATTCTTCAGAGACTTCCATCTTTCTTTCAGGCCGCACGGCCAGACTAAGATAGTGGTCATCCTCCTGCAGCATGAGGCGCTGTGCGACCAACTCATCAAGGTGATGACGCAGCGGATCACAGTTAAAACTGTTTTTAACCTCGTTTTTATCAATCTGTTTTATCAACGCGTCGAACGGTTGAATTGTATCGCAAGCTAGATAGACCTCGGCCATCTCTCCTTCAAGTTCCACTCGATGGCTTTGGCCCAACGACCGCGAGTCGTAAATAACAACTTTTCCTCCGGGTTGAAGATCAAAAGTCAAAAATGGTGGCTTGGGGTGTTTCCAACTTTGCTTCCAAATTGCGACCTGCTGCTTCAATGGATTGATATATGAAGGGATATTTTCCTTGTTGATCAAATCATAATCGAAAAAATGGGCGAGGGCATTTAAATCTTCCTGATCGAAAGGATAGAACGACCGGTAACCTGCGTGGGCCCTAACATTTTTCATTCCCCACTCCCGGCTTTGTTCAAAGAGGGGACTGAAACGAACCAATAATACGGGGCTTACATCCATCGGCGGGCACAAATGCACGATTGAAGGAACAAGCAAAGTCATCCGCCGATAGGCTTCAGCATTTTCTCCAGGGAACCCATAAAGGAGATTCCAGGTGGGATATACACCAAACTCTCGAGCCCATTTAAGAAATTGCACGTTTTGCAAAAGAGTGGTCCCCTTATGCATAAATTTCAGTATTTCGCTGTCGAGGCTCTCAATACCCGGTTGAAACGATTTTACACCGGCAGATCTCAACATGCGGACCTGCTCGCGATTGAGGTTGGCCCTGGCTTCGAGAAACAACTCTTCCAATCCGCCCCAGTCCGCTAGGGCGGGCAAAAGGGTTTTGAAAAAACTCATGTCGATAATAGAATCGGTAAGAATCACTTTGCCTACCTTGTATCGAGCCGTCAAGGTCTTAATCTCATCCTCGGCCCGACGAGGGCTTTTCCGACGAAAGTTCAATGTTTTGCAGTTCAAACCACAAAAAGTACACTGTGACTTTTTTCCCCACCAGCACCCCCGTGAAAACTCGAGGGAAATGGGAACCGATTGTAAATACGCCGGCGCCCATTTCTTTAGCGCCATAAAATAGTCATCGAAATCAGGATAGGGGAGGGTGTCCATTTCCGGTGATCGGCCGGAATCCTGCCCGATAATCTGTCCATCATGACGATAGGCAACTCCGGGAATCCCTTCTGGCGGCTTGCCCGCATACCATTGTGAAACAGCTTGAGGAAGGGAGAGGTCGGCTTCCCCATTGAAGACCCAGTCAACAAATGGAAATAACCTGAGCAGCGCCCGGCCCATTTCTTCCTCACAATTTGCACCTCCGAACGCAATTATTTTTTCCGGCCAGCGTTCTTTTATGCGACGCGCCAGCGCCAGGGAGGAAACATGTTGACTAAATACCGATGTAAACCCGATAACATGATAATTTTCCCATTTGATTTTATCCATGCATTCCTTGAGAAAAGGTCCTGCCATGGCGCACAGGTCGCCCATCATTTCATTAAACCCTTTTTCCCTGAATCCAGTTGGCAACAACGGAGCCTCAAGGGCTTCAATCTTTCTTCTGTCTGATTGCGCCCACTTTTCGTCAAACAACTCCTCACTAAACACCCATTCCCCAACCATGATAAGGTCGGCAATTGCTTCGTAGACATCAGGCAGACCGGTATATGCTTGAAAGAAGATATTCAAGTAACCAACGTCACATGCCACCCCCTCCCGCCCCAAAAGGGATTTCAGTTGGCTCAGCGCTGCAGATGGATAGCGAACGCTGGAAAACGGCATGCTTAATAAAAGTACCTTTTTTATCATATCCTCATCTACGGCCGGAAATCCAAGGTGCGACAGTTGAGATACTTACTCAAGTTTCGCACCTGGTATTTTGAGAAAAGCAACATCAGATGCGGCACTGTGCCCCATTGGGGGTGCGAAACTTGAGTACTTACTTAACAATAGGCAACATCTTTCTAAATTCATCGGTATTGGAACGACACGTCCATTGGAATATGACGATTTCTGCTGTTGTAATCACAGCCCCGGCATCCCTGAATAGGCCCACAGCCGTTTCCCAATCTTCTTTAAACCTTGATGTCACAGCGTTTTTGACCAGATGTAACTGGTAGCCTGTTCCGATAAGATCAAGCCCGGTCTGCAACACGCATACATGGGTTTCCATTCCTGCGACTACAATTTGGCGACGGCCAGATTTACGCACCAATTCTAAAAAGTCATCTTCCAGACAGGCGCTAAAGTGTTCCTTTTGGAAATAGGTCGTATCCTTTAATTTCCCTGTTATCTCTCCGGAGGTCCCACCGAGTCCTTTTTTATATTGTTCAGTTACTAGAATCGGGATACCCAATAAATTAGCCGATTGAATCAACTGGTTTATTCGGTGAACGGTTTGTTCCCATTGGCGTACAGCTTTCAGCATCGCCTGCTGAATATCTATTAATAAAAGTAAGCTGTCACCACGCTGGGCCACAAATTTGTGACGCATAATACTTCTCCTTTTTCTCCTTTATAGAAGTTGTTTCAAAACGCAGATTTATCGCTTTTGGTTTCCCATTTTTTCAGAAGAGGTGATCCAAACAATGCCGATTTCTTAACGATGCACCCACAAAGGGCGCGTTTTCTCAAAACGGCGGAATCGTTCAAAATAGGTTTTGAAGCCGGTTGAATGGATTTTTCACCCTTCTTGGGGGTAATCAAGGGGCGAAGATAGGCTGATTGCTTTTATCACAATACGATTTAAGAATGTAAATGGTTGATATACCCTTTCATGATATTGACATAAAACTCAATCTTTTCTTCATCTTCAGAGCCTTTTATTCCCTTTGAAATGAAATAATCTAACGCGTTTTGATAATATATTTTCGAAAGCGATTCCTTTCGCTCGATCTCATGTTTTTTATACATTCGGTTTCCCCTTGCTAAAATTTTTTTCAACCGTTCTTTTGATTGAACCGCGTCAAGGGAATGTCGTCTAAAAAAGTCTATCACGACTGCGTATGATTCAAAATAGGTTTTAAGGAAACTGGAAAATAATTTTAGTTTTTTAAGACCTACCGCCGTAAGATCATAGGTGTTGGGCGAGGTGGGGTGGGGGGTAAGCACGGCGTCGTCAACAAATGCCTTGATATTTTTTCGCACCATGTATTCGGCGGTCCGCTCCATGTTATAAGCGAATTCATTTTTAAAAAATTCTTGGAGGAAAACATAACTATCGTGCAGGTCGGAAGCCAAAAATTGAAACTTATCGATTTTAAGGATTGCAAGTGAGGTAAAAGCCGCCGGGATAAATAGAGCCACGCAGTTGTTTTTGTAGTATTCGATATTTGGCCGCCCGTTTTCTTTTGTTC
>DRHF01000154.1 GCA_011049715.1 Desulfobacterales bacterium | reverse complement strand
TGAAAACTAAAAAGCAGGCGGTGACGCTCCCCGATGATGGCAAGGTTGCCGTTCAGTTGGATCTCATGCGGGGCACACCGAGCGTATTGTATAAATAGACAGTGCTAAACGACATTTCCATATTAACAGCATTTGTTGCCGGTCCGGTCTTCTTAATGAAGGTTATGAAACCGCCTTTAAAATAAGATCGACGAGTACTTCGCTGTTTTTGATTACCTTCCTTATCCCTTTCTCGCTTAGGTTATCCCAATGTATTCCGGCCGTGACCACGACCTTGGCGCCCAATACCGCGGAAAGGACTTCCGATACCCCCTTGACGAGTTCGTCTTCCTTATGACTTGGAAAGCAGAAAACAGAGGCTGTCGCGCTGGTCGTTTCCGGGGTTTTCAGGCTCGGTCTTGGCTGGGCCACAGCAACGGCCCCGATGTGCGGTTTTTCTCCTCCCCATATTGCAACCAGGAGGTCGTCTCCGATTCGTCTGACGTCGGCCTCGAGGTCGTATGAACCTGTTTCGGTTTTGATATCGGTTTCAACAAATGTCAGGTTCATGATCTGGTCTGATTTTTTTTATAAATTTTATTAAAAAGATCGACCGCTTCTCTGCCGAACTCCGGTGTATTCAGATGCAGATCCACTTCTTTTACCGGGATATTTGGGTTCAAACGCTTTTTAAGGACCGATGTAAAGAAGGCATCTGCTTCGGGGTCATATAACGCAAGCCCCTCCTTGTCCAGTGAACTCCAACCTTTTAAAGGGATCAACACCGCACATGGGGCACTTGAGCAATTGAGTCGGTCAGCGATTATTTCAGCCATCTGTTCCAATTCTCCCGGACTGGTTCTCGCTTCAATGCGAAGCTTGTCTATTAAAGCCTGTGGTCTGTCCTTATAGTTATTTAGCAATTCAGGCCGGCCCCCTATGCTCAGCATATCGAGTCCCGATGGTGCAACCACTTGAGGAATGCCGGATTCGCTGGCCGCAAGGAGACGGTCGTTCCCGGCAGCGCAGTTGCCTCCCAGAAGCTCCTCTCCTATACCTCGGCTGACGATGTCTATAACACCCTGGAACCAACCTTCCCGGATCAGTTCGTCCATGGCACGGTCTCCGCGCCCTTGAGCATGACACGGCACTGGAATAAACCCTTTTTCCCGGAGAAAATGTATCGCCGGTTCGACTGCCCGTTCCGCAAAACCAAATGAAGTAACCGCGATAACCGGTTTTTCAAACACTATTTCCCACCCTGGAGAGATTTCAACCATGCCGCAGATTGCGCCAACGGCGTTTATAAGTTGTATTTCGAGTATCGGGTTGAGTTCCACAACATCGACGACGGTGTTGAGCATGGTGATATCTTTGGTTCCTACATATTTATCCACGTATTTGGGATGTCCGGCCATGCTCGAAGCCATCAGCTTTGGCATGCCGAATGGGAGGGATTGCATGATACTGGTCGATACCAGTGTAGAAGTGCCGCCTCCGACGCCGAGCACACCATGCAACTTACCTTCCTTTAGGAGGCGGCTTACGATTTTTATTGCGCCGGTGATCTGGTTTTCAGTCGCAAGGGTTCGTTTTGTACGGTACAGTTGGCGGACTTCCTCGATGTCATCTATACCGCCTTCCCTGGCGACCTCCTCACAGGTGATGTCACCCGGGAAAAACGGTTCCTGTTCCATACTAAAATCGAGAAGCAGTGCATGGTGGCCTCTGGATTCTATAAGCTCCTTCACCATCTTGAATTCAGATCCGCGGGTATCGAGATTCGCCACAATCAGAATGGTTTTTTTCATATCGTATCCGTTTTACCTTCCAAAATACTTGTTTCGGGCATGCTGAAATTGCCTCCTACCCACCCATCAGTTCAGACCACCTTGCCTTGACCTTCTTCACCACCTCCGGGTCCAGTTCGATGGGAATCGGCTTTTCTTTCCAATCATAGGGAATAGTGGCATCCATCAACAGCCTCCCGGTAATCTCTCTGGCATTGATGGGGAGCGACGGATCCAACGGTGTGGATCGGCCCCGGTTGATGATCTGGCACCGGTTGGGCTGAAACCGGAAGCTCAAGGCGTACATCACCCGGGAAATATCCCAGGGATCGATGTCTTCGTCCACCACAATGACCGTTTTCAGTCCATAGGCGCCCATTTCCGTTGAAATCGCTGCCGTCAACACCTGGTCTGCATGTCCCGGGTACATCTGCTTTATGGAGATGATGGCCATGAACCTGCCGGAGCCCTCCGGTGGACAGTAAACAGCCTTCAAACCCGGTATTTTCATTGCCAAAAGCTGCTGCCACAAGTTTGCACCGTAGGACAGGGCCATGGTCATGTGGGTATCG
Source organism: Desulfobacterales bacterium (assembly GCA_011049715.1). Taxonomy (GTDB): domain Bacteria; phylum Desulfobacterota; class Desulfobacteria; order Desulfobacterales; family UBA2156; genus UBA2156. The sequence goes on along the minus strand of DRHF01000154.1, from coordinate 9,800 downwards.
GTTACAGCCCGACCTACCGTGGTTCCCCAGAAAATCGGGTTGTTTCTGTGAGTGACGCACTTCACGTCAATGAAATTGCGTGGATCTGTGCCAACCCCTGAATAATAGCCGGTGTATTCGCCGAACGGCCCCTCGTCCATGAATTTATCAGCATCAACCTCACCTTCAACAACGATTTCAGCATGGGCAGGTATCGGTAAATCGACAGTCTCTCCTTTGACGACCTCTACTGCTTCACCCCGAAGCGCACCGGCAACATCGTATTCCGACACAAAGGCCGATACCCGGGCTGCCCCCAGGATAAAAAGCAGCGGATCACAGCCGACAATCGACGCCACGGGCATCGGCTTACCCATGGCCTGGTATTTCTTCAACATGATGTCTGCGTGTTTGCCTTTAATAAACTGGGTTCCTAGTTTGTTTTTTTCGAGCAGCTGGCTCCGATAGGTGCCGAGGTTGATCCATCCGGATTCCGGGTCCTTGCTGACAATAAAGTGGGCGGTTCCGTAGAAGCGTCCGCCGTCAAGTGGATAGAATTTGGGGACAGGAAACTTGAACAGATCGACTTCGTCGCCCATCAAAATGTTTTCTTTACAGGGAGCATCGGCGGCATCCACCCATTTGGGTGGAGTCAGATTTTCCCCCAGCCTTGCCCACTCGTTATAAAGGTCCACGAGGGTGGATTCCTTGGGCTGGCCCATGATGAGGGCCAGTCTTTCCGTTGTAGTGCACACACTGGTAATGATCGGGGAGTCGTAGCCTTTTACGTTTTCGAAAAGAAGTGCCGGGCCTTTTTCCTCTTCGTTGAGTTTCGCGATGTGCGACAATTCCAGGTCCCAGTCAACTTCGACCTTGATCCGTTTGAGGATGCCCTCGCTTTCCGCTTTGGAGATAAAATCCCTCATGTTTTTCATGGATGTTCCTTTCTATTCCTGAATTTTTATCCGTTTCATGGCCTGCTCCATCAGCAGCTGGTAGCCGCTTTTATTCCCAATAATCGGCTCTGCCTTACGCTGGCTCCATACGGTCTCGGGGCGGGCCTGAACTATAAATATATTTTTTGGAAAGGGAAAATTTTTGTCGATGGCCCATTCGATATCCATCGGACAACCGTAATGTTTCTCGATTTCCTTGGATATTCTGACCAACTCCTTAACCTCTCTGTCTTCAAGGCAGCATTTAGACTGCCTGGTCCGATCGATATCGACATTTACCACCTCTCCGACTTCCGGATCAAAAACAGATTCGATCTGTTTGGTGGATACGATTTTATCGGTGGTTTCCATCACGACCTTGTCCACGGTGAATTTATCCGGATTCACACTGCCGGACACCACTGTCTCCCCAAGTCCCCAGTTTCCCTCGATGACCACCTTGGACGGATCTCCATCGGTTGGATTCAGGGTGAACATCACTCCGGCAGCCTTTGGATTGACCATTTTCTGCACACCGACACTGATCAGCACCTTTTCATGGGGGAAATTGTTTTTAATCCTGTAATCGATGGCCCGCGGCGTGAACAGACTCGCCCAGCACCATTGAACCTTTTCAAGAAGATTATCCGGTTTCTGAATCCAAAGATACGTGTCCTGTTGGCCGGCAAAGCTGGCCGTTGGCAGGTCTTCGGCTGTAGCGCTGCTGCGTACCGCCACCGGAAGCGATTCTACCCCGCACTTTTTACAGAGTCGGCCATAGGCCTCAGCGATGGCCGCCTTGATTTCATTGCAAAGGGGGGTGTTCCTGATGATTTTTTGAATTTCGGTGCTGGTGGTATTAAGGGAATTGATGTCGTCCGGGTCGATTTTGGAAAGGATACGAAATATATCATCTTTTATTCCCTCATTCGAGATAAATTCCAGGTAGCTTTCGGTGGTCACCGCGAATCCGGGCGGAACGTTGATTCCGGCGTTGATCATCTCTCCCAAGCCGGCATTTTTCCCGCCCACCTGTTGTAGGGAGTTTTTATTCAGGTTTTTGAAATTGATGATATACGCCATGATGTTCTACCGGGGGGCGAGGCTTTCCCTCTCCCTCCCCCATTCTGTGGTGCAAAAGGGAAGGGAGGGAAATGCTTATTTTGCGTTCGATTGAAAAGAGCGCTTACCCTGCTCTTTTTACAATTGTGACCACACCCGTATCGCCGTCCACCCGAATCGTATCCCCGGTTTTGATAACCGAAGTAGCGACTCCGATGCCGGTAACCGACGGGACGCCATATTCCCTGCAAACGATAGCTGCATGACTGGTCAAGCCTCCGATATCGGTTACCGCGGCCTTTATTTTGGTAAAAACAGGCGCCCAGGAGGGATTGGTTGTCGGGCAGACCAGGATTTCCCCGGCTTGAATCTTTACAATATCTTTGAGTAGCTTAAGGACCCGTGCCGGCCCTTCAGCCACGCCGGCCGACGCGGCAAAACCTTTGAACTCCGAGGCCCCTTCCGCCGATGTTGCGTCGACGCCCTTGAGCCATTCCTTGACCGTATCGGTGGTTATGCCCCAGAGCATGATGGTGAAGGGTTCAGCCACCTCTTCGGGCGGCACGCCCAGGGCCGGAGTTGGATTCCAGGACCTGGCGGCCTCTAGAATCTTTTTTCGCTTTTCGGCCTTGGCTTTGTAATGGTCGCTCCTCATCGGGATGTCCACGCCCAGGGCCCAACCGGTGGCAACTTCGGTGAGGAGTTCGGGGATCTCATAACGGTTGAACATATAAATGTCATCCACTTCATCGATCATCCCGGCATCGACCAAAAGCGAGCCGAGTTCTCTGATTTTGCCGAACCAGATGGTGTGAAACCAGTGCTCGACCCAGAACAGATGATCCTCGGCATACCGATATATGGTTCGGATGGTGTTAAAGGCGTCATCGAACGCTTTTCTATCCTCGTCGGTCTTTATCAATTCCCGGTATTTGGCAACGATCTCATCCCTTTCCCTGGCAACTGCATCCAGGTCACGCTCGATTTTTTCTCCTTTTTCAAGCCGTTCCACATAGCTCTTGATGTAGCCGTAAGGAATCTCAGGGGTCGTGATCCAACTTCCCTCATAGTGGAGCCAACCGCTGCCGCATGACACATAGAACCACGGGTCTTTGGCCTTTTCATACTCCTCGAGCCAGCTCTTCCCGTCCGATGTCTTTTCAAGTCCGGCGATTTTATCCTCGACAGGGTCGTCGCTTTTTAGAATCTCCCTCACATCCGGTGAAGAATGCGCCAGCCGGGCAAGCCGGCAGAGTTCTTCTTCGGGTTTAAACATGGAAACATAGGCGCCTGCTACCATCTTCCCGATGGCGCTCTCGCTGATGCCGGGAAAGAGTTTTCTGGACACATCGGCAAACATCAGGTAGGCAAGATAAGTAAGGTTGAGCATTTCAAAATGATATTGCCAGCCTTTGATCATCAGACTGACCAGTTCGTCAAAACAATGGATCAGGTCGTATGAGGCATAACAGCCGGTGGGGACGGGCAAAACCTGGTCTTCCGGAACGAATTTCGGCAGTTCTGCCGGAATTTTCACGGCCTTCATTTCTTCACCTAGCGCCTTGAATTTGGTCAGCCACTTGTCCCATAGCTCTTCGTAATGCGCGAAAACATAAAACACGCGCTTCTCAAACAGAGCGGCTTTCTCCCCTATCACCTCTTCCGGCGGCGGCGCAATGGCACAGATATACATGTAACACCCGACCATCCGCTGGGCGATTCCCTGGGCGGGGGGAATACAAAATACCCGCGTCGTATATTGGGAAAGCGATATTTGCCAAGCTTCCTGAAAGAGCAGGTCTAAAGGCGGCATCGGCTCAGGTGCGTGGATCTTATCTTGAAACCAAAATTGGGCTTTTTCCCAATCAGCCCTGTCTTCGGAAAACAGGTGATGGGACGGATACATCTCTTCCCAGCCTTCAAGTTCGGGGGGAACCTGAAAATCGTGAGGATCCGGAAATCTTCCTGTATTTTCATCTGGCATTTGGGACCTCCTTTTCATTGAACGGTTACGGATATATGTTTAACTCCTTCAGCGAACATTAAGCAGTGTTCAGGAGGGATTGGTCAGGTGGAACCCCGTGACGGATACACACGCCTTCATATATTTTTATGGATGATTTGGAAAATGCTGTCAAAACAATTTATTTTATGCTATGCATAAGCTGTTATTATGGATTGAAAATGATATATAAATATTTTTTAACTATGGGGAGCATGTTTTGGTCCTTGGCATAATTGAAAGTATATCTCTCCCCGCAAATGAACGGCCCATTCATAAAGCCTCTGTCCCATGATCAACTTTAACCAGTTCAGAATGTTCTACCATGCCGCAAAGCATCTCAACTTTACCCGGGCTGCCTCGGATTTGTTTGTTTCCCAGCCTGCAATCACCGTCCAAATGAAAGCATTTGAGGGATTCTGCGGTTTCAAACTTTTTAAAAAAAAGAGCCGGAAGAACTGGCTGACCGATGAAGGAAGAATTCTTTATGAATATGCAAAAACCATATTTGCCCAGGAAAAAGAGATTGAAAACGCCATAGACGACATGAGGGAGCTCAAACGCGGCGTCCTTCGCATCGGGACCAGCAAGGCCTATGCGCGCTATTTCATGCCGCTCATGTTGAGCACCTTCCACGACAAATACCCGAATATCAAAATCGAGCTGAATGAGGGGAACTCCCTTGAAATGACGCTCAGCCTGCTCGATTTTAAAAACGAAATCGTCATAATCGCCAAGGCAGAAGATGTTCCCGGGGTCTGTTTTATCCCTTTCAGTCAGGAAGAGATGATGGTCGTCGTGACACCGGATCACCACCTGGCGAGAAAAGATGCCATCTTTTTCAGCGAGCTCTCCGATGAGCCATTCATAATGAAAGACAAAGGATCAGGAACCCGAAAACTAACGGATCGGCTATTTTCACAGAATAATTGTACGCCCGATATTCTGATGGAGGTCGGCAACACTGAATTTATCAAGCAGCTCGTTCAGCGGGGAGACGGCGTATCTTTTTTGGTACGCCAGGCCGTGGCTGCAGAAATCTCAGAGGGAAAACTTGCTGCTGTCCCCTTAAAAGGGGGAAAAGTCTATCTCGATGTCAGCATTGCGTATCTGGAGGGACAGCAATTTTCGCCGCCGGCCAGGGCGTTTATGGATACATTGGAGAAACTCCAATTCGGTAGAGAAATAACGCCCCAGGGTATCGGAGCGTTTATGGCGAAAATTTTGTCCCAGCAAAGACAAGAAACTTCGAAATAGATTACCCATTTTTAAAGCGCCTGTACAAACGGTTTGCACAATTGATCAAAACTTGAGATAATTATTCTTGATGAAGTCGTAAAAAGTCATTTGCGAACGACTTTGAGCATTTTGGGAGAAAGTGTTTTGATAGGTGGTACGTTAAGAATTTCAAGCTGTTTGAGGAGGTTACGACGAGTTCTTGAAATTTAGTATCACCTATCAAAACGCCCCAAAATGGTCATTCAGAGAGCAATATGGTCTTTTTACGAGTTCATCATTCTTTGCCACCTTAATAGTTTTAAGACAAAATGAGCAGAGTAGACTTAAGACACAGCGCCTCGGTGGTCTCGAACACCCGCATTTGCACGGATCATTACCGACTTGTTCTTCAAGAAGACAGGCTTTCAAGCATAACTCTACCCGGCCAGTTCGTCAATATACGGATTCACAACAGGGAGGACCTTATTCTTCGAAGGCCCTTCAGTGTTGCCCTTGTAAAACCGGAAAAATCCCTTTTTGAAATTGTCTACCGCGTCGTGGGGAAAGGGACTTCTGCCATGACCGACCTTCAACCGGATGATGTGGTCGATCTTCTGGGCCCCTTGGGGAAGGGGTTCAGGATACCGGAAAAAGCCGCAAACTGCCTTCTGCTCGGCGGGGGGTGTGGTGTAGCTCCCCTTTGGGGAGTGGCCGATAAGCTATATCGAACGAACAGCACGATGGTCGTCATGTTGGGGTTTCAATCCTCAGCCACGGTGTTCGGTGAAGATGTGTTCCGGGCGTATGGCGCCGACACCTTCATCACCACAGACGATGGTTCGTACGGTCTGAAGGGGTTTGTCAGCGAACATCTGGAAAAAGCGATGGATCGACAGATTGACCGGGCATATGTATGCGGACCAACGCCGATGATCAAGGCCGTCGCCCCTATCCTGAAAAAGGCCAATGTAGCGTGCGAAATATCAATGGAAGCTTACATGGGATGCGGATTCGGGGTATGTCTTTCCTGTGTCGTATCTGTAAGAAACGGCGAGGCCATTGAAAAACAGCGGGTCTGCGTCGAAGGGCCGGTTTTTAGATTGGAGGATATGGTACTGGATCATGAAACCTGATCTGACGACTAATTTATGTGGAATCAAAATGAGCAACCCGGTCGTAACTGCCTCGGGAACGTCCGGTTACGGAAAGGAGTTCTCTCAATTTTACGATCTAGGGATTCTCGGAGCCTTTACCGTCAAAAGCATGACGCTGGAAAAACGCGAGGGGAATCCAACTCCCCGGATTGCCGAATGTACGGGGGGTCTCCTGAATTCGATTGGGATCCAGAGTCAGGGGGTGCGGCATTTTATTCGGAAAGACCTGCCACTGCTGAGGCAATATAAAGTTCCTGTAATCGTGAGTATCGCCGGTCTTTCCGTCGATGAATATCCAAGAGTTGCGACGATTCTCGAGCAGGAAGAGGGTATATCTGCAATCGAGGTGAATATTTCCTGCCCCAACTTGGAGGCGGGCGGATCCAGTTTTGGAGGGGATCCTGAGATTTCGGGCCAAATCATCGGGGCGGTCAAATCCGCCACAAGCCTGCCGGTTATCGCAAAACTAACCCCCAACGTGACAGACATTACTGCCATTGCCCAAAGCGTGGAAACATTTGGAGCGGATGCGGTTGCACTGATCAATACGCTGGGCGGGATGGCCATCGACATTCAAACCCGAAAACCCAAATTGGCAAATATTATTGGGGGCCTTTCAGGGCCGGCTATCAAACCGATCGGAATAAAAATGGTATGGCAGGTCTATAACACCGTCCAAATCCCGATTATCGGCATTGGAGGCGTTATGACCTGGGAGGATGCGATTGAATATATTTTGGCCGGCGCCACAGCCGTCGGTGTTGGTACCGCGCTGTTTCAGGACCCCTGGGTTGTTTTTGACATCATAGAAGGAATAAGCGGATACTTAGAGAAAAACGGTTTAAATCGATTGGATGATATCAGAGGAAAAATCAAGCTTCCGGATACCCTATAAATATAGGAGCTGATGCCGCTCACAAACAAAACCTGCTCAAAGGGCTTGGGTTTATTCCTTTTTGCCCTTCCTCCGCTTAACAGACGGAGTCTTTAGAGATCAGCGAAAAGGAATTGGGAAAAATCCTCCGTGAACTGGTCTCCGGTGAAATTCCGTGTAGCGGAGCTACCAAAGGCAGCATTCCACTGGGTAAGCTCGAATGAGCGGAGCGAATCTGCCAGAGGCAGATAAAGCGGGCGGTGCAAGAAATCTATAAAAATACGTAATCAAATTAACAAATTAGAGCACTAAATGTCTCCAATAAAAATAATTGCTCTTGCTTTTTCCATCAATTATGATAAAGGGACTTATCTCTTTCAATCAGTTCCTCGATGATGACAGTTTGACTGATCCATAGATCCATACAAAGATCCATACAACCATTAGCACGAGGATGCCATGGAATAGATATCAAAACCCCGTTTCTCAAACCGAGAGGTGGGGTTTTGTCTTTTTAAAATGTAAAAAATGGATTCAAAAAAAGTCGCGGGTGTCTCAAAAGTTCACATGACTTGCAAAACTCTATCGAAAGGTATGGGCCGAGGGATCTCTTTCATTGGAATTATCCAGTTGCTGCATATTGTCTAATTTGTATAGTTATGCAGTTGGGTAAATTATAAAATAGCCGGTTTTTGTTGTCACTAATTTTTTTATTAGGGATGTTATAAAGAAACTGCTCAATCACTGGTTATGGTATTTGAAATGAGATAGATGAGTCAAGAGCAGACTTGACCCCTTCATGACCCCTTCACAGATAGGGACGCCACCAGGGGTGACTGCCAGTGCTTTTATCCAGGTTGACATTTAACCGCAGCTTGCGGGTGATATAACGTGATACCCTTTGCATCACCCGCTCGGCAGCCCGTTTGCTGCGAAAATAAATTACACAATCGTCCGCATAGCGGACGAAGCGCAATTTGCGCTTTTCCAGCTCTTTGTCAAGTTGATCCAACACGATGTTGGAAAGCAAAGGCGAAAGCGGTCCGCCTTGGGGCGTTCCCCTGTCGGTGGGAGACACCAACCCACCGATCATCACTCCCGGGGTAAACACGCATCTTTCCGCACGCGAGCACCGAGTATACCTACCTGGCCTATGATGGATAGAGGACTTTGCCGTGTGTTGCCGATACGTCCCACCAGGTCCGCCTAACTCGGTTTCTGTACGTTACCCCGTGCGTTTGCGGTACCCCACCTCAGTGGGGCGGCCTCCTCCCCGAGCACCGTCACCGATGCCCAGTTGCCATACCGCTACATCCTTCGCCTCCATCGGGCTGGATCAGGGACTTGCCAAGCACCATCACCCACGGAGCTCGGCTCACCCTTAAGAATACGTACCGTGCCCGGCACACAACACTGTTGTCCAGTTGACTCATCTCAGAGGCACAATGAATGGTATTTTGTATGTTCTGAGAGTTTTTTAAAATAACGAACGAAGTTGCTCTCTAGTCTGAGCAACTTACAAAAGAGTTAGAGGAGCAGTCTAATTATTTAGCATGAAAGGGGCAAGGAAATGAGTCGTCTTAAAAAAGGACTTACGAGTTCATTTGTTCGAAAGCGTTACCAACTTCGACTTGCACGTAAATGTTGGAGATTCTGGTGGAAATTGTTGACCGACAATAAGACCGATAACTTACCGTTGAGGTATCGATTTTTTGCTGAATTGTTAAGGCCTCCAGGCTGGAAGCTTGTTTTTGGTATCATTGGTTTATTTTTCGCTACTCTAACCCTATCCATCGGTATCTTCCTTAATTGGGAAAGCATTTTACAAAGAATAGTTGAAACGCCAAAAGCGTATCTCAATTTGGCGATTCACATCATTCAAGTCATGTTGATATTATCGGTTTTGATGATAATACTTAAGATTTGGCGGGGGCTACCAAGAATAAATATTAAGTACCTTTACCGATTGGCAGAATTAAATGAAAATCTAAAAGTTGAAATAGATCGAATTGAACAGGTAGGTCGCCATTCAAAAGAAATTTACAGTCATTTATTAGACATTTATGGTGGTGTCTTTAACACACCGAGAGAGTTAGCTCGCCTCAAGATCCATCCTATGGATATTCAGCGAATCAAATGGGCAGGTGCTTTTATTTTCAGTGAAGAGGGGATTAATTTGGAGAACATAATTAGTAATCATGGTAGGTTACCTAAGATTGATGACGACAAACTATTTAAACATCCAGAGCCATATGATTTAAAAGTGAAATATAGGAACGAAGCGGAGAAAAAAAGATATCCTGATGCACGTGCGGGTCTTAACCTATGTCTTGAGCGTCTTACGCATAGTCACGATAATCGAGCGGTCATCGATGCGGTCATTGCAGACTATGGCCAGATTATGGATACATCGGACTGTTTGCTTCATGAAACATATTGTTTTGCTGGCATCGCGTTTGACAATAAGTTGGGCAAGTTATCTATGGCCCCCAACGATGTGTTACGTTGTATGCCATGGCGAGATGTTCTACACAGAAAAGAGGGAGGGGCTATTCAAGCTCTAACAACGCCTAGAC
>DRHF01000153.1 GCA_011049715.1 Desulfobacterales bacterium | reverse complement strand
TTAGCTTCAGCCCATCTTTGACCGATGCCTCACTCGCAAAATCCTCGAAATAGCTCGCTATTCCTGTGGTTTTACTCTCTCGGATCAGCCAAACCTGAACCAAATCTAAGCGCCAATTCTGCGAAGTTATTTCTGCGCGAACCCTAAGGCCCGTAAATAACCACTAAAAGCTCTGATTTTTCTTTTCCGACATTTTTCAGGTTGTGGCTTATGCCTGAATTAAAATGAAGTGACTCCCCCTCTTCCAACCGGTTGACGTGTTCGCCAACGGTAACCTCAATCTTTCCGGTCAGGACATATACGAATTCTTCCCCCTCGTGGCGGTAACCGACCCCTTCGTGATCCCGCATGGCTTCTACGGTGACACGAAACGCTTTCAGGTGCTTATTTTCAGCACCGGGTGTCAGGGTGGTATAGGCGTAATTGTCCGTTCGTTTGGTGTATGCTTTTATGCGGTCCTTCAAAGTTGACGTCCGCTCCTTCAACAGAAAACCCGAATCTATCCGTAAAGCCCTTGCAATCTGTAGAAGTGTTCCTACAGGCGGTGTCACCTTTCCGGTTTCGATCTTTTTAAGATAATCGATGGACAGACCGGTTTCATTGGCCAGGTGTTCATAGGCGATCTTTTTTTCCGTTCTGACCTTTTTTATCTTTTTCCCCACCGGCACCAGGATTTCATCCTTCTTCCTTGGCATAACGCCTCCTTAGGTATACTCGTAAAAACCCCGCCCCGTCTTTCTGCCCAGCCAGCCGGCTTCGACATATTTCCGGAGAAGGGGACACGGGCGGTATTTGGAATCACAAAAACCATTATAGAGCGTTTCCAGCACGGCAAGACAGGTATCCAACCCGATCAGATCCGCCAGTGTCAAAGGACCCATGGGATGGTTCATCCCAAGCCTCATCACGGTGTCAATATTTTCACGGGTGCCAACCCCATGATAGAGGCAATAAACGGCCTCGTTGATCATCGGCATGAGGATCCGATTGGCAATAAAACCGGGGTAGTCATTTGCCTCTGCCGGCGTCTTCCCGAAGGTGATGGCCAGATCCCATGTGGTTTTAAATGTTTCTTCCGATGTTGCGACGCCACGAATGACCTCTACCAGTTTCATGACCGGCACCGGGTTCATAAAATGCATCCCGATGACCTTTTTGGGCCGCTGGGTCTCGGATGCAATCCGGCCGATCGGAATCGATGAAGTGTTGGTTGCAAGAATCACTTTCGGGGCGCAGACTTGATCGAGGTCCCTGTATAATTGAAACTTTATCGACTCCTTCTCTGTTGCGGCTTCAACAATAAAATCTGCCGATTCCATCCCTTCCAGGTTTGCACCGGTGGTAATCCGCCTCAAAATGGTGACTTTTTCTTCCTCATCAATTTTTCCTTTTTCAACGCTCCGGGATAGGATCTTTGTGATTGTTCTAAGTCCACGGTCGGCGACTTCTGAATTGATGTCGTTCATGATAACATCCAGACCGCTCATAGCCGCAACCTGGGCAATTCCACTTCCCATCTGACCTGCGCCTATAACGCCTATTGTTTTAATCTCCATTTTCTCTCCTTCAAACCATTTGCGGTTTAATCAAACCTAAAGCCACTTGAGTAGATCATCGGCAAATCTCTGTTTGACAAAGCCGGTTTTAAAAATCACATTACATATTGCGGCGATACTTTCCCCCAACATCATACAGCGCCTGGGTAATCTGACCCAATGTGCAGGATCTCACACTGTCCATCAGTTCGGCGAATATATTCCCGCCGTTCAACGCTGTCCTTTGGAGACGTTCGAGTGCTTTTAGCGCCTCCTTTTCATTATGTTTCTTAAATGCTTCAACCCGTCTCAGTTGGGATTTTTTCTCTTTTTCGGTCGCCCGTGTCAATTCAACGGATTCGCTCAGCTCATTTGAATCCGCATCCGGATCCCGAAACGTGTTTACGCCGATGATCGGAAGTTCCTCCGTATGTTTCAATTTTTCATAATAGATCGATTCTTCCTGGATTTTGCTTCGCTGGTACCCGGTCTCCATCGCCCCGAGCACGCCGCCCCGCTCTGATATCCGCTCAAACTCAGCCAGTACCGCCTCTTCCACCAACCGGGTTAACTCTTCGACAATAAAGCTTCCCTGGTTCATATTTTCGTTCTTGGTGAGTCCCCACTCCCGGTTTATGATCAGCTGAATGGCCAGCGCCCTTCTGACAGATTCGCCGCTGGGTGTCGTAATCGCTTCGTCAAAAGCATTGGTATGGAGGCTGTTGCAGTTGTCATAGATCGCGCAAAGGGCCTGCAGTGTGGTTCGAATATCGTTGAATTGGATATCTCGGCTGTGTAGGGAACGGCCGGATGTCTGTATATGATATTTGAGCAATTGAAAGCGTTCGGAAGCCCCGTACTTTTCTTTCATCGCAATCGCCCAAATTCGACGGGCCACCCTGCCGATCACGGTATATTCCGGCTCCATTCCGTTGGAGAAAAAAAATGACAGATTCGGCGCAAAACTATCGATGTCCATTCCCCGGGACAGATAGTATTCAACATAGGTAAATCCGTTGGCCAGGGTTAGGGCAAGCTGTGTGATCGGGTTGGCCCCTGCCTCGGCAATATGGTACCCGGAAATGGAAATCGAGTAAAAATTTCGGACATTGTTTTCGATGAAAAACGCCTGAATATCCCCCATCATTTTCAACGCGAATTCAATGGAAAAGATACAAGTATTCTGACCCTGATCCTCCTTTAAAATGTCGGCCTGGACCGTGCCGCGTACATCCGTCAGCACCCGGGATCGGATCTGTTGATATTGTTCTTCTGTCGGCTCCCTCTTTTTTTCCGTTTTGAACCGATCGATCTGCTGGTCGATCGCTGTGTTTAAAAACATGGCAAGAAGGAAGGGGGCAGGACCGTTGATGGTCATGGATACCGAAGTGTTTTCAGCCATAAGCTCGAACCCGTCATAAAGAACCTTCACATCGTCCAGCGTACAGATACTAACACCGGAAGTGCCGACTTTACCGTAATTGTCCGGGCTTCGATCAGGATCATATCCATATAATGTAACCGAATCAAACGCGGTGGACAGACGTTTTGCCTCGTATGCCGCAGATAAAAGCTTGAACCGCCGGTTGGTTCTGGCCGGATCGCCTTCACCGGCGAACATCCGGGTAGGCTCTTCATCCGTTCTTTTTAAGGGAAATACACCGGCGGTAAAGGGAAAACGGCCGGGGACATTCTCTTCCCGCATCCATCTGTAGATTTCACCCGGGTCTTTGAATTTGGGGAGAACAATTTTGGGAATCCGCTGATGGGATAACGACTCGGTGTAAAGTGGAAGCCTTACATCCTTCCCTCGAACCTGATAGACCAGCTCATCTTCTTTATAGAGATGACGAATCTCTTCCCATTCACTGAAACGTTGCCGGGTATCTTCTTCCAAAGATTTTTCAGCCGCCGTTAATTCAGCTTTGAGCCTGGCGAGAAGTTCCGACACATCACCCTTAAGATGGCTTTTCTTCAGCGATTTTGCTGTTTCTTTCAGATGCCATACCTGCCGTGCCACCTCTGTCTGCGTCCGGGTCTGGCGATGATATTTTCCCAGGGTTTCCGAAATTTCCGAGAGGTAGCGGATGCGGTTCGGGGGAATGATGGCCGTTTTTGAGGTCGATGTCTTTCCTTCGGGTCTGGGGAGGCTGGTTTTCAGCTTCGCACCGACTTTTTGGTCAATCCCGTCCAAAATTGCATGATACAGCGCGGTGACGCCATCATCATTAAACTTCGAAGCAATGGTTCCATAAACCGGCATCTCTTCGAGGGGCGTATCCCAGGCTTTTCGGTTGCGCTGAACCTGTTTTCTGACATCACGCACAGCATCGTCACCGCCCCGTTTTTCAAATTTATTCACTACGACCAGGTCGGCAAAGTCGAGCATGTCTATCTTTTCAAGCTGGGAGGCGGCGCCGAATTCACTGGTCATGGCGTAAATAGATAAATCGACCAAGTCGACGATACGCGAATCGCCCTGGCCGATGCCGGCGGTCTCGACAATGGCCAAATCAAAGCCGGCCGCCTTCACCACTTCGACGACATCGGGTAGTGCAT
>DRHF01000152.1 GCA_011049715.1 Desulfobacterales bacterium | reverse complement strand
GGCATAGGAGATGGTGTACCCTTGAAAAATCAGGGCGGTTTTGTCCGGAAACTTTTGAGCAGACGCCTCCAAAAAATCAGGAAGGCATGTTTCTTCATAGATAACATTTTCCGGAACTCCTTTTTCATAATGAGCAAGCCACGGTTTATCCTGATATGTCGTATGGTCGGTCATGTCTCCCTCCTCCTCGGTTTATTGAACACTCAAGTTTGACACTCTATATTTTACGAAGACCCGTATCCAGCATAGGGTGGGCTGAATTTTTTTTGCATAACGAGAGGCGTGAGCGCTTTTGATTTGAAACAAGGATATCCGTAGCTGAAAATAATCATATTGTCAAGAATGCTGACGGGTTGGATTGGCGACAAGGGCTGAAACCATCGGATTTTCGGTCTATTTTCTTCTTGACAGGGAGATAGCACATTTATAAGAAATGAATGAGCGTTCATTCATTTAACACCCCTATGGCTGCCTGCCAAAGGGTGAGGAAAGGAGAGGGCCACGGATATGGGGACCGCTTTGATTTCTCCGGCTGAAGCATCTTTTTTCGGCATACCGGCCGTGATTTTTTCGGTTTTTATTCTAATTTTTGGCATCGGTATATTTACGTATATAATTATTCGAAGGTTTGCTCCCCTTATGAATGCTGCAGCCGATCCAAGACTCGACCGGATCATGGACCGGGCCAAAAATACGGTTAGAATAGCAATCTTTCAATATCGCCAGCCACGGTACCTCTTTGCCGGCATCTTGCATATTCTCATTTTTGCCGGTTTTGTGATCATATCGCTTCGTTCGATTACGTTGGTGATGCTCGGGATTTTCGAAGGCTTTTCCCTGCCGGGATTCGAAGGCGCCTTTGGAAACATTTATGACCTGTTTAAAGATTTGGCAGGCACCATTGTTTTTGGATCATGCATCATAGCCGCGATCCGCAGGGGATTTTTTCAACCTGAAAGATATTCGGTCCCGCCAAAGTATGGCAAGGGACACACGGGGGAAGCGATACTGGTGTTGTTTATGATATCAGGGCTTATGGTATCTGACGGAATTTTTGAGGGAAGTTTTATTGCCGCACAAATCCAAAAGGGGTTTGGAATAGAAATCCCGATACCGGGGACCATCACCGGAATCGCTGCCATGATCTTTATAAAAACGCCGCTGAGTTCACTTCAGAATATTCACCTTGTCGCCTATTTTTCCCACGAGTTGATCTTCTTCTTTTTCCTTTGTTTTCTTCCGTTGGGAAAACATTTTCATGTGATCACATCCCTCCCCAATGTATTTCTCATGAAGCTGAACAAAGGAACGGTCAAGCCGGTGAAATGGGGCGTGGCAGAAGAAGAGCTTGAAACGATTGAGTCCTTTGGTGTCAAAAAATTTGAGGATTTTACAT
The DNA here is from genome assembly GCA_011049715.1 of Desulfobacterales bacterium. Lineage (GTDB taxonomy): Bacteria > Desulfobacterota > Desulfobacteria > Desulfobacterales > UBA2156 > UBA2156. The sequence continues at coordinate 6,667 of DRHF01000152.1, read as the reverse complement.
GGAAACATATGCTCGATTTTTATTCATGCGCAGACTGCGGGAGATGTTCGGATCATTGTCCGGCCACTGCCGTCGGTCGTCCATTATCTCCCAGGTTCATCTCTATTAAATGCCGCGATTATGTTTTTGATAAATATCCGCTGTTTGGCGCCTCAATCAAGGAGAGAGATTTAATCGGGCATATCCTTGAGGAGGATGAGATATGGTCATGCACAACCTGTGGGGCTTGTGAAGAGGAATGCCCGCTGATGATCGAGTATATAGACAAGATCGTCGATGTGAGAAGGGGTCTGGTAGATGAGGGAATCGTTCCTCAGTCATTGCAAAAACCGCTCGGCGCCTTAGAGAAGCGGGGAAACCCGTATGGCAAGATGGAACGGAAACGGGCGGACTGGGCAAAGGATCTCATGGCAGCAAATGCCGTAAAAATTTTAAAAAAAGACGTTAAAGCAGATACTTTATATTTTGTGGACAGCATTACTTCCTATGATGACCGGATACAGGCGATCGGTCAGGCGACTGTTCGGGTCTTATATGGCGCTGGTGTTGATTTTGGGATTTTGGGACCCGCGGAGAAAGATAGCGGGCATGAGGTCAAAAGATTTGGTGAGGAGATGCTTTTCCTCCAATTAAGAGATCAAAACATTGCTTCGATCCGCGGCTCAGGTGTCAAAAATATCATCACTGCTGATCCGCACGCCTTTAATGCCCTAAAGAACGATTATAATGGGATTCCGCCTGTGGAGCATATCAGCCAAGTGATGAAAAGGCATATCGTCTCTGAAAAAATTCGTTTGAAACCCATAGAAGATAGCCGCGCTGTTTACACCTATCACGATCCATGCTATCTGGGTCGTCACAATGGTATCTATGATGCGTCAAGGGAAGTCATGGATGCGATTGCAGGGATCAAAAGGGTGGAAATGGTTAAATGCAGGGATCGTTCGTTCTGTTGCGGTGGTGGTGGTTTGATGTTATTTTATGAGCCGATCGAAGAGACGAGGATGGGGAGATTAAGGGTTGAGATGGCGAAAGACGCCGGTGCTACCGTGATCGTGACCGCTTGCCCGTTTTGTATGGTGAATATTGAAGATGCCATTAAAACCACTGGAATGGAAGGAAAAATGGAGGTGATCGACCTGGTTGAGCTGGTCGATCGTCATATGATCGTTTAAAAAATAGACTCGAACATTACGGTTCAACACGGGGTGCCGGGGGTCTTAATCATTTCTATTTGCCCGTTGCTGAAGGCGAGTCTTCGTAAAATTTAAGATGCGATTTTGGGGTATTTTAGTTTAAATGGTTACGAATAACGATTTGGAGGCGGAATATGGAGATTTTGGTATGTGTGAAAAGGGTTCCGGATACGGCGGAAAACGAGATTGAGGTCAATAAAGACGGATCTGACATTGAACGGGATGATCTTGTCTATTCTGTAAACGAATGGGACAACTATGCGGTTGAAGAGGCCATTCAGATTCGGGATAAAGTTGGGGGGAGCGTGACGGTGGTTTCTGTTGGTGATGAAGAAGCGGAAGAAATTATTCGACGAGAGATGGCCATGGGTGCAGATAAAGGGATCCATCTTTCGGATCAAGCTTTTGAGGAATCCGACGGGAAAGGACTTGTCCGTATTTTACAAGCTGCGATTGAGAAAGGAAGCTATGACCTGATCCTGACCGGTGTCCAGGCAGATGACGGGGCTGGCCAAGTGGGAGGCATGCTGGCCGCCATGCTCGATTGGCCCTTTGCATCCCTTGTCAACCATATCGAAGTGATAAATGATAGAACCATAAAGGTCGGCCGCGAAATCGCCGGTGGAAACCAGGAGATGAATGAGATAGACCTTCCGTGTGTTCTTTCGATTCAAACCGGTATAAACGAACCGCGTTACGTGGGGATAAGAGGAATACGGAAAGTTGCCTCGGTTGAAATTCCGGTTTTTGGTGCTTCAGATATCGGTTTATCCCCTGATTTGGTTGGAAAATCCGGAGCAAAAATAAGTCGTGTCGATTATTTTGTACCGGATCTCGGTGAAGGGGCCGAAATTCTGGAAGGTGACACCGGCGAAATTCTGGAAAAATTGATTGAGATTTTAAAATTAAAAGGAGGTATCAAGTAATGGCTCTGCAGGTTTTTTCATATATTCTTCACAAAGGGGGGGACGTTGATGATTCGGCTCTCGAGTTGGTTACCGCAGCCCATGAAATAGACCCGAACGCTTCGGTGACTGCATTGGTTATTGGATCAGGAACCGATCTAGATTCGGTCTGCAATGAAGTGGCTTCTTCCTATCAAAACGTATGGAAAATCGATAACAAGGACTTATCGTATGCAAATGGAGAGGTGGTTCGGGGACTGCTGTCCCGTATCCTGCCAAAAGGAAATATCGTCCTTGTTCCGAACGAACATTTTGGGATGGATCTTGCACCGGGATTATCCGTAAAACTTGATGCCGCCTATCTTCCGGATGCGGTTTCTTTTGAAGGTATAGAGAGCGGCAAGCTCAAGGCGATTCGGGAGGAATACAGCGGAATGGTGAGCACCCATGTGCGATGTGATATTTCGACCGGTGCCGTCATCACTGTTCGTGCCGGGGCATTCAAAGCGGATGAGAGTAAGGGAGAAACCGGGGAGGTTGTTGATAAAACAACCGAAGCATTGACAGGGGGTCTTCCTGGAGGTGCCCGTCGTTTTATAGAAATTGTTGAAGCTGAGGTTGGAGATGTCGATATCACTAAATCTGAAACCCTGGTTTCGGTGGGCAGAGGGATTGAAGATGAAGATAATATAGGAATAATCAATGATCTGGCTGAAGCGATGGGTGCAGATGTTTCCTGTTCCAGACCGATTGTGGATGCAAAGTGGCTCGAAAAGTCACGCCAGGTCGGCACTTCCGGTCAGACCGTCCGACCGAAAGTTTACATGGCTCTAGGCATCAGCGGATCATTCCAGCACCTTGGTGGGATCAAAGGCGCCCCCTTTATGATTGCGATAAACAAAAATGTTAAGGCGCCGATCTTTCAGGTTTCAGACATTGGGGTTGTAGCAGATATTCTTGATTTTGTTCCAGAACTTACGGACAAAATAAAGGAGATGAAAGGTTGATGAACTCGAAAAAAGACCATATTGCTCTCTAAATGACCATTTTGGGGCGTTTTGATAGGTGATACTAAATTTCAAGAACTCGTCGTAACCTCCTCAAATCCGTCTGCGGCGGAACATTCTTAACGTACCACCTAACAAAACGCTTTATCCCAAAATGCTCAAAGTCGTTCGCAAATGACTTTTTACGAGTTCATCAAGGTTAAACACTCGAGTAAAATATCTTTCCAAATGGAAAATGCGATTTTGTCTGTTGCGTGTAAAAAATTTATCGGTGTTAATTTATGAAAGTCCCTATCATTTCAATTGTTGGAAAATCGAATTCAGGGAAAACGGTCCTTGTTGAAAAGCTGATTAAAGAACTCAAAAAGCGAGGCTACAGAATCGGCATCATCAAACACGCTCATCATGGGTTCAATCTCGACAAAAAAGGAAAAGATAGCTGGCGACACAAAGAAGCAGGTGCGGATACCGTTGTTGTTGTGTCGCCTGGCATGCTTACAATGGTAAAGGATCATGAGGATGAATCGATAGACGCTCATAAGAAATATTTTATGGATATGGATTTGGTTATCACCGAAGGTTTTAAGAGAGAAAGGAAGCCGAAGATCGAGATCCTGCGAGCCGCAAGAAACAGCAAACCGCTTTGTGGAGATGATGACAGCCTTATTGCGCTGGTGACGGATACAGATACAACTTTGGATGTTCCAACATTTGGTTTGGAAGACATTGAAGCGCTAGCGAACCTGATCGAAGAGAGATATTTGTCAACCGAAACAGAAAACTAACATTTAACTAGGAACGATCCCGCACAGCTTGCAGTCGGGAGACTTATTCAGGGGTAAAACAATTATGGAAATTGCTATTGTTTTTATCATTTTCGGTGTCTGGTTTCTCCTTCAGGCCTATATCCTGCCAAAGTTCGGGATTTCCACCTGAATGCGAGACGCTTGTCAGGTGACAAGAAAGAAAAATCATACTACAAATACCGATTAACATCAAAAGACAGGACCTGGAACATCTTGATAACAGGATGATGCCAACATTTTAGTTCCTAGCCTCGATCGAACTAAATTTCTTCCGGAAACCTCAAAACAGCTCCCTTATCTGCTGATTCGGCCAGATGGGCGTAAAGGGCCAACCAGCCGGTTTTGTATTTAATGCCGGGCCGTGTCCAACTGCCCAGTCGTCTTTCGATCTCGACTTCGGGAACGTCCAAATGCAGATCGCGATTGGGAATGTCGATGAGTTATCTCATCTCCATCCCTGACGATGGCCAAGGGACCGCCTGCGGCCGCCTCAGGAGAAATGTGGCCGACAAAGCATCCGCTATTGGTGCCGGAGAAGCGACCGTCGGTAATCAGGGCCGTCTTTAGGGCCAGGCCTTGGCCGTAGAGCAGTTTCATGGCCTTATACATCTCCCGCATACCCGGCCCCGCCCCTTGGACCCTCATATCGGATGACGACAACGTCGCCCTCTATGATCCGACCATCTAGAATTGCCTGGTTCGCATCCTCCTCGGAGTCGAAACACCGGGCTTTGCCGGTAAAAACGTGCATTTCGGGTTGGATCGCGGCCGGTTTAGTGACGGCAGTGTTCGGGGCCAGGTTTCCACGGAGAATTGAAAGACCGCCCTCACGGCTCCAAGGATTTTTTAAGGGCCGGATGATCCGACCGTCGGGGTCGGGAGCGCCGGCGACATTTTCGGCTACTGTCTTTCCGGAAACGGTTAGGACGTTTTGATTGAGCAACGGCAGGATTTGTTTCATTACCGCTGGAATCCCACCCGCATCATGGAAGTCGGGAACGTTCGGAGAGGCGGCTGGGTTCATTTTGGCCAGGTGAGGCGTGGTCCTGCACCATGTCTCGAACAGATCAAGGTCTACCTCAAGGCCGGCTTCCCGGGCTATGGCCGGAATATGCAAAGCCACGTTGGTTGATCCGCCGATGGCCGAGTTCACCCGAACGGCGTTTTCCAAACTCAATAGGTTGAGGATTTGTCTTGCGTTCACCTCCTGTTCGATCATCTTAACGATTCGCCGTCCGGATTCCTGGGCGGTCCGGAACCGATCGGCAAAGGTGGCCGGTATTGTCCCACTGCCGGGGAGACTCAAACCGATTGCCTCTGCCAGGCAACACATGGTATTGGCCGTTCCCAGAAAGGAGCAGGAGCCACAGGTCGGCGCAGCCTTATCCTCCAGCATCCGATAGGTTGCCTCGTCGATTTTGCCTGACTTGAGCATGCCCAAACCTTCGGTCAGAGAGGTACCGTCTGCGGACCGGCCATCGAACATGCAGCCGCCCTCCATGGGTCCGCCAACGACCATGATTGACGGTACATCAAGCCGGGCGGCCGCCATTAGCATTCCAGGGACTATTTTATCACAGGAGCCCAGCAAGACCATCCCGTCCAGACGATGTGCCTCGATCATCGTCTCAATATCGTTGGCGATTAGATCCCGACTGGGCAGAACGTAATGATTACCTTTGTGGCCTTGGGCGATGCCGTCGCAGGCGGCGATGACGCCAAACTCTACAGGCGTACCACCGGCTTGAAAGATTCCTTGCTTGACGTACTCTGAAACCTGGTTGAGGTTATAATGGCCGGGCACCACCCGATTCCAGGAGTTGGCGATCCCAATCATCGGACGATCGAGGTCAAAGTCGCTGTAACCCATTGATTTGTAGAGAGCCCGGTTTATGGACCATTCGGGTCGGGTTAGAATGTTTTTGCTGCGTCTATACATCAGTCGATCTCCTTTCATATGGGTGTAACGTGTCTGGTTCCCGAGTACGACCACCGGCATTCAAAAGGGGAGTTCACAAAAGGTGGCCGTTTTTTTTAATGTTATCAGATATAAAAGCGGTGTCAAAAAATTGTCAATAAAAAATAATGAGATAATTGGCAAAATTCAAAGAGCAGGAATTAAGGGCGTCAGGTTTTCAAGGGATGAACTATTTTGAGTAAGAATATATTTTAAGGGTCAGACTTTTTAGTTTGCCATCAAGCTTGACATCATCGTCCATCCGCTATAATCAAATATTTTTATGTTCATAAAAATCAAACAGCATCGGGTTGTTGTGTGGATTTTAATCCCTGCATGAAACATAAAGTGATTCGGAAATCGGTGAGGGCGTTTGCCGAGGCGGAGCTCGGTCCCATTGTCAGCGAGTTGGACCGAGAGGCCAGGTTTCCGTGGGAGGTTGTCGAAAAAATGCAGCCGTTAAATTTTTTCGGACTCCAGGTTCCTGAAAAATATGGCGGTGCCGGCTTGGACAGTATCAGTTATGCGATTACCATTGAGGAATTGTCCAGGGTTTCCGCCGCCATGGGGCTGTGCATAACGGTTCATAATGGCGTTGGCGCCTATCCGATTGTAAGATTTGGGACCGAGGAACAGCGAAAACGATTTCTGCCGTCCCTTGCCAGCGGCGAACGAATCTGTGCTTTCTGCCTCACGGAAGCAAACGCCGGTTCTGATGCCTCCAGTGTGGAGACCTATGCGACCCTGGATGGGGATGAATATATCATCAACGGAACAAAAATATTTGTAACGAATG
>DRHF01000151.1 GCA_011049715.1 Desulfobacterales bacterium | reverse complement strand
CCTTTAAAGGACCTTCTGATAAAGAAGGCGCCACTGCCTCTGAATATCGGTCCCAAAGGCCAGAAGGACAAATTTTTTCCTGCCGCGATATGTGGAACCGGCATGTTATTTTTAAACAGGATAAGAGACAAAGTTAGGTAGTCGATGTGGCTTTTGTGACAGGGAATGAAGATCAAGGGGCTTTTTTGAGAAAGGTTTTTAATTCGATTCAACATGGCGGTGCTGACGGTGACTCCTTCGAACATTATGTTTAAAAACCAATCAATCACGGTTTCTAAAATTTTTATGATCGCTATATTATATTTGGCTGATATTTCATTGAGATAAGCAGCGGACATTTTATGGGCTTTGTAAAGAGGGATGTTATGCGTTTTTGCATATCGGGCCATATCCTTTTGAAGCTGATTATTTGTCAGGACAGTTCCTTCGAGTTCTTCACGGGATTTTAAAATCGGTCCGGTGATACTCTGTCGATGGCGATTGATTTGATCCAAAAGCCTGTTTCGCAAGGCAAGGGATTGATATTCAACTGGTTGTTCCCGGTTTTGTGGTGAGTTTAAAAATTGTTTCAAATCCATTGGTTCTGAAATTTCCACAAAAACCTTTCCCGGTTTTTTGAACAATGTCACAATTCGTCTTATTTTTCCGGGCTTTTCTTCTGTTCCGAACAGGGTATCTGATAACCTCGGGTTAGACCGGTGGGGCTTTTTCCCAAAAAATATCAGCTGGGGGATGATAAAAATGGGTCGGTCGATCGATTTTTGCATCTCAATCAGATAGTTGAGCGGATCACTCTTGGCCTTGACAAAACGCCTGTAGAATCCTTTTTTTTCCATCAATGTCAGGAAGGCAGATCTGCCATTTAACAATTCTTCGTGGAAATATCCGTTTTTATATGGATCGGGTAGGGATCGGTTTTGAAGGAGGGAATCCAACCCAGCCAAAAAAATCTTGAAAATGCGGGTGACCGGTTGAAAAAAGACAACCTTGAAATCAAATCCAATTTCGGGAAATGGCAAGGATTCCTGCTGATACCGGGTGTAGCTGAAGAGAAAATCAAAACAACTTTTATATTTGGCCGCATAGATATAAATGCCATCCTTTGGAAGGTTTTGAAGGATCGAGATCTGGTTTTTGTGAATGATTATGCCGGAAAAAAAAATTTTGAAGAGATATGATGTTATCCGGGAGATATTCCCCGGGAGAAAACAAAAAAAATGATTGTGGGTGTATTGAAGTGCGGCATCGATCCACCCCCTGATCTTTTTTTTTACGTTTGTTCCATTCAACTTTATCTTTTTTATCATTTACCCGATCTTGGCTTGAAAAATTTAACCTTATGACTTAGAAAAAGCCGAACATAACAATGGCCTCCGATGGAGAGGATCGGTCAGGCGCTTCTTAGTGCAATTTTGACAAGGTTTTGTCGACATAGAAAAAACCTAAAGAATCGTAATCCCTATAAATCGAATCGGAGGAATCTTTTGCATCCTTAGGGCATTTGACCAAAATAAAGAGAAAGAATAGCAAAGCTGGGTTTTATTGCAATATTTTTTTAAGGGCATTTATTAAATTATACTTGCGTTATAACAATTATTGTGTTTAAAATTATTATTGATTTACAATACTTTTTTCAATGTTTCTATGATATTGTTAATCGTTGAACTGGACAATCAGTTCTTTTTGCAGTTAATTTTAAGCTTACGGTCAAATCAATCAATCTTTAAGGAGGACAATTTTATATGAAAACATTAATTGGTGGGGCAATAGGAGCTGTTCTGGGTATTGTCGGTATGTCCGTTTGGTGGAAACCCTTTTTGCAGCTTTTAGCCGGCGCGGTCCCGGTAATGCTGTTGCTTGGAGGGGGCTTGGCCATTTATCTCGGCTTTGATGAGCTTAAAGACAGCTGGAAGAAAAATGATACGTCCGAAGACATTTCCTTGGGATCGAATGAGACGGAAACCGTCAAACAGGACATTGATGATCTGAAAAAAGATGTTGAAACGTTAAAGTCAGATAAAAAAAAATAATATTCGATACGTGGAAAAAGGCCCCGGGATAATCATTGCGGGGTCTTTTTTTTGTTCCCCTTCAAAATCGCTTCCGTGGCAAGCCGATTTGCTATTTCATTCCCCTCAAGGCCTGCATGGCCTTTGACTTTGAAAATTGTCAACTCGTTGAACGTTGAAATAAGTTTTTTGATCGACCTTACCAGATCGATATTTTTCCTGGCTTTCCAGCCGAGGGAAAGAACCCCGTGAGCATAGCTGCTGTCCGTGAAAATTGTAACCGGAAGTTTTCTGTTTTTAATTTCCAATAATCCTGTTTTAATCGCTTCAAGTTCTGCAATGTTGTTGGTGGCGATCCCGATATGCCTCGATATTTCCTTTTCATGTTCACCAAAATACAGGATAGCCCCGATTCCTGAGGGACCGGGGTTTCCGGAACATGCCCCGTCTGTAAAAATCGAAATGCCAGCCTTTGTCGTTTTATCTTCCAAGGGGGCTCTACCCGGCCTTGATATTATATTCTTTTCCTCGCAGGGTTCTCGATCCGATCTGATGGTTTCCAATTGGATCGGATCTATTGCCTCGAGTCCTTTTTCATAGACCCAATATTCATAATTTTTATCCAGCTGATATTTGATTCGAACCTTTCGGTTTTTTAAAATCGGTTTCCCATCGATGCCGGTCGCCATCCAAACTTTTTTTCCCTTTAAACGCATCCGTTTCCATGTTGGTTTGTTTTTTTTCATTCATCCTCGTTTCGTTTTTCTATCGACAAATACCCACTTTCCAATAGGATTTTATGGATAAAGACAGAACTTTTGGCGGCGGGCTATAAACAGATCAAGATCACCCTTCCATGATTCGGCGATATCATCAATTTGATCCAAACGTTCTAACCGCTCCCGAATTTCTCTATCACCAATGATAAGGTCGATCGGCATTTGGTGAAACTCGTATTCATAGGGGGGGGGCTTCCACTCAAACCGATCCTTGTGATGGAAAAGGACGGCTTGAATCAGCCGGAGTGTCGTTATATACGGAACGTATTGAACAGGATCACTGATATGGATTTGAAACCCTTCACAAGAGATCCCCTTCCATTTGTTTGAAGTCGGTTCAAACGCAGTTTGTCTGAGGGTAATCCCCGGCATTTTATTTACGTCCAGAGTTGAAAGAATTTTTTCTGTATCGAGAAACGGTGCGCCGAAAAGTTCAAAGGGTTGGGTTGTTCCTCTCCCTTCAGAAATATTTGTCCCTTCAAGCAAGACCTGGCCCGGATAGACCATTGCTGATGCCGGTGTCGGCAGATTCGGAGACGGGGGGATCCAGGGGAGGCCGGTTTCCGGAAAGTACATGGTTCTTTTCCACCCTTTCATCGGAATTATCTCAAGGTCGCAGCCAATTCGATAATGATCGTTAAACAAAAGGGATAGCTCTCCCATGGTCAGTCCATGACGCATGGGAATCGGATAACGCCCGACAAATGAGGTCAATTGAGTAGACAGACAATTTCCTTCCACCGTGATGCCGTTGATCGGATTGGGTCGATCAAGAATCAGAATTTTTTTTCTAAATTTCTTGGCCGCTTCCAAGCAATAGGACATTGTATAGATAAAAGTGTAGACACGCGATCCAGCATCCTGCAGGTCAATGATGAGGGTGTCTATCGGATCAAACATTTCCCGGGTCGGTTTCCGGGTTGCACTGTAGAGGCTGAAAACAGGAATCTGTAAAACAGAATCGATCATATCAGGAGACTCTCTCATGTTGTCCTGGTTTTCTCCAAAAAAGCCGTGCTGGGGTGAAAAGAGTGAAACAAGTTGACCCGGAAATTTTTTATTGATCAGGTGACGGGCATGGCGAAGCTTCCGGTCGACCGAGGCAGGATTGCATAAAAGGCCGATCCGCTGGTCGAATAGCCATTTGGGCGGTGTTTCTGATAAATTCTCAAGACCTGTCTGAACGATTTCCACGGTATAAATGAATCCTCCCAGCTCCAGACGCAAATTAACACATCAAAAGATTTAGCTAAAGGAAAAAGCGGGCCGTTCTTTTTTGTTGAACCCCCATGGCGTAGTTGATAATGGTTTTTAGATCGTGGAAAAAGCTTGACAATAGCGGAGATAATCAATACATGGACCTCTTTATTTATTTGAAATTGTGCAAGATGGGCTCCAACAGGGCCTTTTTGTATAATAGATGGTTATAATCAATGCATGGTTTAAAGAAGCCTTTGACCCTTCGGTTCGATGGAGTGGTTGTTATCGTTGGCAACTATGGGAGTGGAAAGACGGAGGTTTCCGTCAATCTCGCCGTGAACCAAAGGGGCATCGGTCAAAATGTGAGGATTGCGGATCTCGATCTGGTAAACCCCTATTTTAGGACCCGGGAAGCAAAAACGCCGCTGGCAGCGTTGGGTATTGAGATGATTTTACCACCCGATCAGTTTTTGCAGGCGGATCTCCCTATCTTAAGCCCCTCGATTGCCGGGTTGATCCGTCAGCCGTTTGGACTTACTATATTGGATGTGGGGGGAGACGATGTCGGGGCGACGGTTCTATCCTCCCTTTCAGATTCGTTTCAGGCGCATTCTTTCCTTGAAGGGGGTAAGGAGCTTCACGTGCTCCAGGTCATCAATCCTTTTCGTCCCTTTACGGAAACGGTTCAAGGCTGCCTGAAAATAAGGGATGAGATTGAAAAAGCATCAAGAATGAAAATAACCGGTTTCATTGGAAATGCCAATCTCATCGATGAAACGACGGCTGAACACATCGATCGAGGATATGATTTTGTTAAACGGGTATCAGAGGAGACCCGATTGCCGTTTGAATTTATGACCGTTGCAGAAGATCTTCTGCCGCAAGTAGACATAAAACAGTTTGAATGCCCAGTACTGCCCATAAAAAGGCAGCTTGTTCCACCATGGAAAAAAGCGGTGTCATTGAATCGTTAATGCCGCCAAACAAAAGGAATAAAGGAGTTTTCTCAATGCCGTACAGATATACCATTGACACTGATCGATGCAAAGGGTGCAGTCTGTGTGTGATCGTATGTCCAAAAAAGGTTTTGGAAATATCACAACGTGTCAATGCCAAGGGATATTTTCCGGTTCATCAGGCACGTCCGGACGATTGCGTTTTCTGCACAACCTGCTGCATCATGTGTCCGGATGTGGCAGTCACTATCACCAAAATCGCCGAGCATGCGATCGATCAAGAGCCAACGGAGGAAAAGCATGGGTAAAGTATTGATGAAAGGGAATGAAGCTATAGGGGAGGCAGCGATAAAGGCGGGGTGTCTGAACTATTTTGGTTACCCGATTACGCCTCAGTCCGAAGTAGCAGAATACCTTTCGCGGCGATTACCAGAGGTCGGCGGGGTTTTTTTACAGGGAGAGAGCGAAGTTGCGGTTTCCTATATGGTTTTTGGTGCTGCGGCTTGTGGCGAGCGAGTTTTTACAACATCATCAAGCCCGGGTATCAGCCTGATGAGCGAAGGGATCAGCTACATGGCGGGCGCTGAATGTCCGGCTGTTTTTGTAAATATTATGCGCGGTGGTCCCGGACTTGGCGGAATCCTTCCGTCCCAAGCCGATTATCTTCAGGCCACAAAAGGAATCGGCCATGGTGACTTCAGGCTCCTGGTGATGGCGCCGGCAAGCGTTCAGGAAGCGGTTGAGATGGTCATGATGGCATTTCCCCTGGCAGAAAAATACAGAAATCCGGTGATGATTCTGGGGGACGGTTTGATTGGCCAGATGATGGAACCTGTAGAATTTCCTGATCGCCTTCAATCCGAACCGATCAACAAGGACGATTGGGCGACAAGTGGAATGGCGATGCGCCAGAGCGAACAACGAAATCTGGTCAAATCACTTTTCCTGGATCCGGAGCAACTCAACGCCCACAATTTGCATTTGAAGGCAAAGTATGAACAGATGGCCAGAGAGGAGGTCAGGTATGACACATATAACACAGAGGCGGACTACAAAGCCCTTTTGGTCAGCTACGGCACCATGAGCCGGGTATGTAGAACGGCCATCGATGATTTAAAGTCAAATGGTTTTGAGGTGGGCATGATTCGACCTCAGACTGTCTTCCCTTTTCCTGGAATAGCGGTATACGATGCAGCGGCAAAAAAATCGTGCAAAATTGTTATATGCATCGAAATGAGCATGGGTCAGATGGTTGAAGATGTTGAAAGGAGTGTTAAAGGGATTCGTCCTGTTCGGTGGTATGGGAAATGTGGTGGAGAAGTCCCGACCCCCGAAGAGGTAATGGATGAGATCAAAGCATGTGAAGAATTAAAAGGTTCGTGAGTGAAAAACCGATAGATTTAATTGATTTAAAAATCATCGTCGGCAAACAAATATTTTCATCGATTTATTTATCATCAAATTCAATTTAAGGGGTAATGATATAATGGGAAAAACTTTTCAAAAACCGATATCCCTTGCCGAACAGGATACACACTATTGTCCGGGGTGCACACACGGCGTTATTCATCGCCTAGTGGCCGAAGTAATTGATGAACTTGACGTTCGGGGCCGCACAGTTGGAATTGCACCTGTTGGGTGTGCAGTGCTGGCTTATAATTATTTTACCTTCGATTTTCAAGAATCGGCCCACGGCCGGGCGCCTGCTATGGCCACCGGCATCAAACGGGTTAGACCGGATCTGATAGTCTTCACCTATCAGGGTGACGGTGATTTGGCCAGTATCGGTATGGCAGAAATTATTCATGCTGCTAACCGGGGAGAAAAGTTTACGACTATTTTTGTCAACAATGCGGTTTACGGCATGACCGGCGGGCAGATGGCGCCGACAACAATGCCGAATCAGCGTACCACCACATCTCCCCTTGGACGCAATGTAGCGGAGGTCGGTATGCCGATTAAAGTGGCTGAATTGCTTTCAAGCCTTGAAACACCTGGATACATATCAAGACAAGCGGTGTTAAGGCCGAAATACATCGTAAAAGCAAAAAAGGCCATCAAAAAGGCTTTTGAGTATCAGATACAAAATAGATGTTTCAGTTTTGTCGAATTGGTAAGTAATTGCCCGACGAATTGGGGGCTCACACCTGCGGAGTCGCTAAAATGGGCCGAGGAAACCCTGCTTCCCTACTACAAACTAGGGGAGTTTAAGAACCCGGACGATGTTGAGGAGGGGTAGATGCAAAGTGAAGTGATGTTTGCAGGTTTTGGGGGACAGGGAATTTTACTCAGCGGTAAAATTCTTGCTGAGGCAGCAATGGAAAAGGGTTTGGAAGTGGCATGGGTCCCATCTTATGGCCCGGAAATGAGGGGGGGAACCGCCTATTGTATGGTGGTCGTCAGTGATAAGACCATCGCTTCTCCGATTATTCGGAATCCCATGCATCTGGTTGCCATGAACCGACCCTCTTTGGAAAAATTTGCACCGGTTGTGAAACCCTCCGGAGTTGTGTTGATCAATAGTTCGCTAATTTCGACGGGCGCCGGTCGCGATGATATCGATGAGCTCGCCATACCGGTTACCGAGATCGCCAGAGAACTGGGGAGTGTGAAGGTCGCTAACATCGTAGCCCTTGGTGCCTTTGTTGCCAGAAGCAAAATGGTAGATTTTGAATCACTACGTAAAACGGTAAAAGAAGAATTTGCAGGTAAGGAAAAATTTATTCCTTTGAATATGGCGGCGCTTGACAGGGGAAAGAAAATGGCGTTGGAAGGCACGCCCAGCAACATTCCACGCCCTTCGTAAAAAAAAAGGATCGTCTTTGGTTTCCCATTTTAGTAAAGAGCTTATGGCCACCGAAGAAGAGGCAAAGAGGAAATTCAAATTGAATCTCTCGATACCCAATCATATCCTGTCGATTGATCCGTATTCACCGGGGAAACCTATGGAGGAGCTTGAGAGGGAGTATGGTATAGTTGATTCTATAAAACTCGCTTCCAACGAAAATCCGCTGGGACCTTCCCCAAAGGCAATAACAGCGATTTTAGCGGCAGTCGAAAAACTCAACCGCTATCCTGATGGGAGCGGGTGCCGTCTTATTGAGAAAATTTCTGAATATCACAGCGTGCGACCCTCGAATATCGTTTTGGGAAATGGTTCCGACGAGATCATCAGTATGCTGACGAGGACGTTTCTGCAAAACGGTGATGAGGTGATCTTACCGAAACCGACTTTTCTCATGTATGATATCCTTGCCCGTGGCGCCGGCGCTACTCCTGTTTATGTACCGCTGAAATCCCTTTCAATCGACCTGAAGCGCATAGAAAAGAAAATTACCGCTGGGTCAAAGATGATCTTTATCAACAATCCCAATAACCCAACCGGAACTTCAGTTTTAAGAAAAGATTTTGAAAACTTTCTATCAAGGGTACCCGAGGGCGTCATTGTTGTTGTCGATGAAGCGTATATAGACTTTGCAAGGGACAAAAACTGTTTAAACAGTATCGATTACCTCAATTCCGGCAAGTCGCTGGTTACGCTTCGAACTTTTTCCAAAGCCCACGGCCTCGCAGGCCTCCGCATCGGCTATGGAATCATGCCGGATGAAATATCAGAGCTCCTCAACAGGCTTCGACAACCGTTTAATACAAACTCACTTGCCCAGGTTGCGGCCATTGCAGCCCTTGATGACAAGATATTTTTGAAAAAAACCATTCAGCTGATCCATGAAGAACTAGATTATTTGTATGATTCTCTAAACAGAGCGGGAATAAAATATTTTCCCACGCAAACCAACTTTTTTCTAATTGACGTAAAAAAAAGCGCCAATGAGGTCTATGAGCGGATGCTAAAGGAGGGGGTGATTGTACGTTCCATGGCATCATATGGATTTCCCCGGTATATAAGAGTAAACGTAGGACTTCATGACGAAAATATGCGATTTTTAGCGACTTTGAAAAAAATCATATGACATCTTCGACTTTACTTTTCAATTCAAATCAAAAGAATAAACATGCGGCAAAACGTCTTGTCATTACAATCGATGGCCCGGGAGGTGCAGGCAAAACAACGGTGAGCCGGATCCTTGCAGAACGTCTTGGATACCAATATGTCGACACCGGCGCGCTTTATAGAGGAGTGGCGGTGGCAGCACGATCGGCCGGGTTAAATAGGGATGATGAAGCCGGACTCGGAGCATTGTGTGATAATCTTGATCTGAGGTTTATCAACAATGAAAAAGGCCTTCGCCTTTTTTCAAATTGCTCAGACATTACCGACCCGATCCGGGACCCAGAAATTACAATGCTGGCTTCGACAATTTCCGCAAAACCTGTGGTCCGTAAATTTCTCCTCGTCTTACAAAGAGATATGGCGAAAACAAAGGGGGTTGTGTTTGAAGGGCGCGATATGGGAACGGTTGTGTTTCCGGAGGCTGAAGTGAAGTTTTTTTTAAACGCTTCTCAAAAGGTGAGGGCGTTAAGGCGTCATCGGGAGGTGGAACCAAAAAAAACCGGTCAGACCATCGAAGAAGTCGAAAGGGATCTGCAACGCCGGGACGAAAATGACAGTAACCGACGGCTGGCCCCTTTAAAGCCGGCAGAAGATGCGATACACATTGATTCCACGCACCTTTCGGTAATGGGGGTGGTTGACCTGATGCTATTACACGTGGACAAGTTTATTTGATGAATCGGTTTTTTATTTTTGATCTTTTTGATGAAATAAATCATTGTTTTTTAACAAAAGGCTTGATACTTATTGAAAGATTTGATTTTGTACAATGAAAACTAGGCTAAGGGGGAATGATTTTTAATGGAAAATTCTGAAAAAAACGAGTCAACCGAAAAATTGAAGACAGAAAACGGGTCTGATTTACCAGACACCCTTCTATCAGACACAAATGTCACAAAACCAGATGAGGCGGTGAAGGAGGAATTGTCAACGGAAGAAAAAGCTGAAGAATCCGAAGACGGCATGGAAAATCTGATGGACATGTACGAAGAAAGCTTCAATCGTTTTGGAGAAGGGGAGATTGTTACCGGTACGATCATAGCACTGGACAAGGAACATGTTCTAGTGGATATCGGATACAAATCCGAGGGACGGATCGCGATCAATGAATTCAAAGATGAGCATAACAATATCAACGTCAATCTTGGCGATTCTGTGGAGGTAATGGTCGGAAGGTGGGACGACGAAGAAGAGCGGGTCATCCTATCCAAAGAAAAAGCGGAACAGGTCAAGGTGTGGGAGGATATCAAAAAAGCGTACGATCAAGATGAAACGATTGGGGGTGAAATCCTCAACCGTGTCAAGGGAGGGTTTACAGTCGACATTGGGGTACAGGCCTTTTTGCCGGGTTCACAAGCTGATTTACGCCCAATTCGTAATCTTGATGAAATGGTCGGAAAAAGGTTTGATTTTAAAATATTAAAATATAACCGAAAAAGAAGTAATGTCGTTCTGTCAAGACGGGTCCTGCTTGAAAAAGTGCTCGAAGAGAAAAGAGTTGCAACCCTATCTTCCATACAGGAGGGTAAGGTGGTCGATGGTATTGTTAAGAATATTACTGAATATGGTGTATTTGTTGATCTTGGCGGATTGGACGGACTCCTGCACATTACTGACATTTCGTGGGGGAGGGTAAAACATCCTGCCGAGCTTTTTTCTGTGAGCGACAAAATCACGGTGAAGATTTTAAATCTTGATCTTGAGAGAGAAAGGGTTTCACTCGGTATAAAGCAGCTCGTTGCGGACCCGTGGTTGGATGCCGCTGAAAAATATCCGGTCGGGTCCCGGGTTAACGGTAAGGTTGTCAGTTTGACCGATTATGGTGCATTTGTGGAGATTGAGGAAGGTGTTGAGGGGTTGATCCACGTATCTGAAATGTCCTGGACACGAAAAGTTCGTCATCCTTCCAAAGTTGTCTCTGTGAATGAATTGGTCGAGGCGGTTGTTCTTGATATCAAACCTGAAACCAGACGTATTTCTCTCGGTATGAAACAGGTCGTTCCAAACCCGTGGGATGTGATCAGTGAAAAATATCCGGTCGGTACTACAATCGAAGGCAAAATTAAAAACATTACCGATTTTGGTCTGTTTATCGGCATCGACGAGGGAATTGATGGCCTAATCCACATTTCAGACATTTCATGGACCAAAAGAATTAAACACCCGTCAGAACTTTTCAAAAAAGGGGATATGGTTCAAGCGATTGTTTTAGATATCGAAAAAGAAAATGAAAGATTTTCGCTTGGGATTAAACAACTACAGAAAGACCCTTGGAAAAGCATAGGGGAACGATACGAAGTCGGGAAGGAGATCACCGGTACGGTGACCAACTTAACTGATTTTGGGGTTTTCATTGAGCTTGAAGAAGGGATAGAGGGGCTTGTCCATGTATCAGAAGTAAGCAAAGAGAAGATAAAGACACCGGTTGGAAAATTTAACGTCGGAGATGTCATTACTGCCAAAGTGATGCATATCAACAGCGAGGAAAGACGGATCGGTCTCTCAATCAAACGACTTGAAATGGATAACGAACAAAACCTTCTCAGTGAATATGTCAACAATATTGGCCCGACCACATCAACCTTTGGAGAAATTTTGCGAAATAACCTTCAAGAAAAATTAAACGGTGAATAGGTGTAAACGGATGCCATGTTTTCCCGAAGACACCCATTTCTTTTCTTCATCCTGATCTTTTCATCCATCCTAGCTATTGTCATCATAGGAACCTCCCTCCTTTTTACCCTTGGCGCCCCGAATGCTAATTTTGATTTTGGAGAGAAAGTCGGCATCATAGAGATCAAGGGCGTGATTTCCGATTCCAAAGACATCATTGCTCATTTAAAACAATTTCGTGAGGACGACTCCATCAAGTCGATTGTTCTGCGGATCGATAGCCCGGGTGGGGGCGTAGGACCTTCACAGGAGATTTTCAGGGAAGTTAGAAAAACCATCGTCCAAAAAAAAGTCATCACTTCAATGGGTACGATAGCCGCTTCCGGTGGATACTATGTTGCCGCGGGGACAGACGGAATTGTTGCCAACCCGGGTACGATTACCGGAAGTATCGGTGTGATTATGGGATTTACCAATTTTGAGGAATTGATCAAAAAAATCGGTCTGGTTCCAATTGTTATCAAAAGCGGGAAATACAAGGATACGGGATCACCGGTTCGACAGATGACAGAAGATGAAGAGAAAATTCTTCAGAATTTTGTGCAAACGATCCACATGCAGTTTGTCAAGGCTATAGCAGAGGGGCGAAAAATGGACGCAGGAAAGGTAAAATCGATTGCAGATGGCCGGATATTTTCTGGAGAAGAGGCAAAAGATCTCGGATTGGTGGATCGGCTTGGAAACCTTGACGATGCAATCGAATGGGCGGGTCGCCTCGGTGGTATAAAGGGGAAAATTTCTACTGTTTATCCGCCCGAAAAAAAGTATTCAGTTCTAAGGTACATCATCGATTTATCCCTCAATACTCTCCTCAATCGCATCATCCATCGCGATTTTTATGGCGGGTATCTCTTTAGGCCCTAATCCGATCGAACCGGTTGTAGTGCTCGCTCAAATTATTGGTCAGGATTTACTCGAAAATACTCACATCTCCTATGCCCCTGCGGATTACTTCCGGCACATCATCAATGAATGAGATTACGCTCGACGGTTTTCCCGGGACTGGTCCGCCGTCTATGACGACGTCGATGCGAGAGCGAAAAAAATCATGTATGAAGGACGGCTCGTTGATAATGGTGCCGTCCGGCTTTGTTGCACTGGTGGTAATGATCGGATTTCCCAACTCTTTCACCAGGGCAAGACAAATCATATGATTGGGTACACGGATGCCGGCTGTTTTGCGCTTTGTCAGCATGATTTTCGGGACCAACCTTGACCCCTCCAGGATAAAGGTATAGGGGCCGGGCAAGAGCCGTTTCATGGTCTTGTAAGCATAATTTGAAACATTGGCATAATGGCTGATATTCTTGAGGTCTGAACAGATGAAGCTAAAGGGCTTGCTCTTATTTCGCTGCTTTAACTGGTAGATTTTCCGGATTGCTTTTTTATTCAGAATGTCGCATCCGATACCATAATACGTATCTGTCGGATAGGCGATGGTTCCCCCGCTTCGGAGAATTTCGACCGATCTCCTGATTTGTCGTCCCTGGGGATTTTTAGGGTTTATTTCAATAAGCATAGTCGGTCCATATAGATCTTATCGACCCAAAAAAGGTGAAGTGATAAAACTATCATTTTTTATTATGGATATCGGACCGTTGTCAAGTTCACAAATAAAACATTGCTAAAGACAGACCCATTTGTTATTCGGTTTTCGGCACCGTTTTTGCGAATCGGCAGCCATATTAAACCTTATAAAACAGATTTGATCTAACCGTTTTTGGAGGAAATCTATAATGAAGATACCACCGGAAGAAGCCTATTCTTTTGATGATGTTCTGTTGATACCGAACTACTCGGATGTTTTACCCAATGATGTGAATATCAGCACACGATTGACAAAGAACCTGACCCTCAACATCCCAATTGTGAGCGCCGCAATGGATACCGTGACCGAAGCACGTGTTTCCATCAGTATGGCACGCGAAGGTGGAATTGGTTTTATCCACCGCAATATGAGTGTTAAAAGTCAGGTCAGGGAAGTGAACAAAGTAAAGAAGTCTGAAAGTGGTATGATCATCGATCCGGTTACAATTCATCCGGATCAACGGGCTCATGAAGTCCTAGATCTGATGGAGCAGCTTCATATCTCAGGTGTTCCGGTGATAAAGGGCGCAAAGTTGATCGGTATTGTTACAAACCGAGATCTTAGATTTGAAACCGATCTTGAAAAGAGGGTTTCAGAAGTAATGACCAAGGAAAACTTAATCACTGTTTCAGAGGGGATTACCCTGGAAGAATCGAAAAAACTGTTGCACAAATACAGAATTGAAAAACTCCCGGTTGTCGACAAAAAAGGGGAGTTGGTCGGTATGATAACAAAAAAAGACATTGAAAAAATAAAAAGATATCCACATGCCTGTAAAGATGTGATGGGGAGACTCAGGGTGGGGGCCGCCGTTGGTGTCGGTTCGGATATGGAAGAGCGCACGGAGGTTCTTTTAAAAGCAGGTGCAGATGTAATTTTAATCGATACATCCCATGGTCATTCCAAAAACGTGATCGATTCGATAAAAGTGTTAAAAGGGACATTCAAGGAGATCGACCTTATCGCCGGCAATGTCGGGACGTCAAAAGGGGCTGAAGATCTGATGAATGCCGGCGTGGACGGTGTAAAAATAGGTATCGGCCCGGGGTCGATCTGTACAACACGAATGGTCGCAGGCGCCGGGATACCCCAAATTACTGCGATAATGAATTGCCGGTCCGGATCGAGCAAAACCGGGGTGCCGCTTATCGCTGACGGTGGAATAAAATATTCCGGAGACGTTACAAAAGCAATTGCAGCAGGGGCCCACTGTGTGATGATCGGCTCACTCTTCGCCGGGACAGAAGAAAGCCCAGGGGAACTGATCCTTTATCAAGGCCGCAGCTATAAAGTTTATCGAGGGATGGGATCGATCGAAGCGATGAAAAAGGGGAGCAAGGATCGGTACTATCAAGAAGAAACCGGAGAAGGAGACAAACTGGTTCCTGAAGGGATCGTTGGGCGTGTTCCTTATAGGGGCTCCCTTTCAGCAAACATTTTTCAGCTTTTGGGCGGCCTCAAAGCCGGTATGGGGTATGTGGGTTGCCGAACCCTGGAAGATCTGAGGGAAAAAGCTCGTTTCGTGAAAATTAGCCCGGCCGGATTACGTGAGAGCCATGTCCACGATGTGATCATCACAAAAGAAGCCCCGAATTATCGGCTCGAATAAATGTAGAGATGATTGAGCTTTAATGAATAAGACGTCTCCTTTTGCCCATCTTCATGTGCATACCCAGTACAGTCTGTTAGATGGTGCGATTCGGATCGATGCCCTGATGAAGCGATGCCTTGGTTTGGGGATGGATTCGGTTGCCATCACCGACCATGGAACGATGTTCGGGATCCTTGAATTTTATGAAAAGGCGATAGACAGCGGGATAAAGCCGGTGATCGGTTGTGAATGTTATGTGGCGCCTCGAACGCTCAATGATCGAACCTCTCTGGATCACAAAGGCCTATCCCATCTGATCCTTCTTGCGGAAAACCAGGAGGGGTACCGAAACCTGTGCAAATTATGTTCGGTTTCCCATCTTCAAGGATTTTATTACAAGCCCCGTATCGATAAAGAGATTCTGAAAGCACACGGCAAAGGGCTGATCGGCCTTTCATCGTGTCTTCAGGGCGAGATTCCTAAATGGTTTCGAAAGGGGATGGTGGAAAAAGCGGATGAAGCAGCAGAGATATATCGGTCGATTTTGGGTGAGGAGCAATTCTTCCTTGAAATCCAAAATAACGGCATTCCGGAACAGGAAGAAGTCAACCAGGCACTTTTGGATATGAGTCAACGACTCTCAATCCCCCTTGTTGCGACCAATGACTGCCATTATCTCGATCAAGAGGATGTGCATGCCCACGATGTGCTTCTGTGTATTCAGACAGGGAAGACCGTCAATGAGGCCGAACGGTTAAAGTTCACAACCGATCAGCTTTATTTTAAATCGAAAGAAGAGATGTATGCTTCATTCGGAAACCAACCGGATGCCCTTAATCAGTCTGTCGATATTGCAAAACGATGCAATGTGGAATTTGATTTTAACAGCTATCATTTCCCGAAATATGAAAACGCACAAGGGGGGACTGAAGAAGATACATTTGTGCGGAGAGTGAAAGAAGGATTCGATCAGGTGCTCAAACGGCTAAAGGAAACGGATCCGGATATCGATGAAGAACTCTATACAGACCGCATTGAAAATGAGATTTCGGTTGTCACCAGCATGGGCTTTTCCGGATACTTTTTAATTGTGGCTGATTTTATACGCTATGCCAAAGAGAATAATATTCCGGTCGGCCCCGGAAGAGGATCTGTCACCGGGAGCCTGGTGGCTTACGCCCTGGGTATTACAGACCTGGATCCGATAAAGTATGGCCTTATTTTTGAGCGATTCCTCAATCCAGACCGTAAAAGCATGCCGGACATTGATGTTGATTTCTGTATCAACGGAAGAGAAAAAGTCTTTAAATATGTGGCAGACAGATACGGTGGAGGGGATTATGTTGCACAGATCATTACCTTCGGGAAATTAAGGACCCGGGCTGTAATTCGTGATGTGGGACGGGCATTGGATATCCCATTGCGAGAAGTCGATGAGATTGCGAAGATGGTCCCGGATGTTTTGAACATCAGTCTCGAAAATGCACTGCACATGGAACCCCGGCTGGTAGCGCTGGCAGAACAAAAACCTGAAATTTCAGATTTGCTAAATATCTGCCGCGTTTTGGAAGGACTTCCCAGACATGCATCCACACATGCCGCAGGTGTTGTCATTGCTGACAAGCCTTTAATCGAGTATCTGCCTCTCTACAAGGGGAAGAAGGGGGAGGTGGTCACTCAGTTTGACATGAAATGCGTCGAAAAGATCGGGTTGGTAAAGTTTGATTTTCTAGGGCTGCGCAACTTGACCGTAATTGCCGACACACTTTCGCTTATCTCTGGGTTGGGAAATACGCCGGTGGATCTTTCAAATCCCGATTTGAACGATCCCGATACTTATTCCCTTCTTTCATCCGGCGACACGATCGGTGTCTTTCAGCTTGAAAGCACCGGAATGAAGGATTTGCTTGTTCGATTACATCCGGAGAGCTTTGATGATATCATTGCCCTGGTCGCCTTATACCGACCGGGCCCCCTTGACAGCGGGATGGTAGATGATTTTGTCGAAAGAAAACATGGTCGAAAGAAGGTCGAATACCTGGTTCCGGAATTGGCGTCGATTTTGAAGGAAACTTACGGGGTCATTGTATATCAGGAACAGGTGATGAAGATTGCTGTTAGTTTAGCCAACTATTCAATGGCAGAGGCGGATGACCTTCGAAAGGCAATGGGGAAAAAAATCCCTAAGATTATGGCAAAACACCGCAAGCGCTTTATGGAGGGCGCTGTGGGAAAGGGGATACCATCTCTAAAAGCTGAAAAAATATTCGATTTGATGGAAAAATTCGGCGGGTACGGATTTAATAAATCCCATAGCGCCGCTTATGCACTGATCGCGTTTCAGACCGCCTTCCTCAAGGCCCATCATCCCTTGGAACTGATGGCATCACTTCTTTCAAGTGAGGTGAATTCAACAGACAACATTGAAAAATATATTTTTGAATGCCGGAATCATGAAATACCCGTTCGTCCGCCGGATATCAACGAAAGTGACCAAGGATTTACCGTCACCGGTTCCGAGATCAAATTTGGCCTCGGTGCTGTAAAGAACGTGGGGGAAGGTGCAATTGAAAATATCATAGAGACCAGAAAGGAAGGCAAGTTTACGTCCATATTTGATTTTTGTGAACGTGTTGATCTCAAGAAGGTTAACCGGCGAGTCATTGAAAGTTTAATCAAGTGTGGTGCTTTTGACCAAACCAACACATTTCGTTCGCAAATGGTGGCATCGCTGGAAGATGCCACAGAATATGGCCAGAGAGTTCAAAAGGAAAAGTCAGATCCACAGATGGGACTCTTTGCTTTGGAAGCCGACCCAGAGATAACATACTTTCCTACCATGCCCAATATTAGCGAATGGGATGAAAAGCAGCTTTTGTCTTTTGAAAAAGAATCGCTTGGATTTTATATGACCGGCCATCCTTTAAAACGGTATGAAGATATATTTGAAAAATTTACCAATGCAAACACAAACACATTAAGGGAAAAGAAAGATGGCGACTCTGTCGTCGTCGGGGGAGCCGTTTCAAGTGTAAAGACCATTACCACCAAAAAAGGGGAACCGATGGCCTTTGTGAACATCGAAGATATGTACGGAGTTGTTGAAATTATCACCTTTTCTTCTGTTTACGCCGTTGTCAATTCCCTTCTAGAAGTCGGTAACCTCATCCTCATACAGGGACATCTCCAAAAGGATGAAAACTCGATAAAAATACTGGCAGATGACGTGATTCCCCTGGAAAAAGCCGAAGAAATATTAACGGTGAGTATCCATTTCCATCTGGATCTAATCGGCGTGGATAAGAAGGCTTTGGTAGGCTTGCATGCGATTCTCAAAGAACATTTAGGGGAGTGCAAAGGACACCTCCATTTGCGCATCCCCAAACAATCAGAAACTGTCATCGCTCTTCCGGAGTCGATGAAATTAAAACCGACACCCGCATTGATTCGAGAAGTAAATGAATTTCTTGGCTATAATGCGGTTAGAACTGTTTCAACGGCCTCCTCGGTTTCGTATCGGAACAACCAGGCCCCAAAGGGGAGATCCAAGTGGGGAAAATGAAACTATCCGGGCAGAGGAAAAAAGTTTATCCCGTTTTGCTGGCCGGTGGTACGGGAACACGGCTGTGGCCGGTATCAAGCGATCTCCATCCCAAACAACTCGTTCGTTTTATGGGAAAAAATACACTGATTCAAGCTACCATAAAAAGGCTTGAGCCGGTAATCGATACAGGAAAGATTCGAATTGTCTGCCAGGAAGCGCATTACCATGAAATTGTAAAGCAGATCAAAGAGATAGGAATTGAGCCGGAAGGGAAAATAATTTGTGAACCCTGTGGCCGGAATACGGCACCCGCTGTCCTTCTCGCAGCACTGAAAATACAGCAGGAAGAAATGGAAGCCATATTGTGCATTTTCCCTGCGGACCATGTTATCAAAAATATCAAGGCCTTTCACAACCGCGTTGAATCCGCCATCGGACTGGCAGCAAGGGGATATATTGTAAGCTTCGGCATACAACCGGATTATCCTGAGACCGGGTATGGTTACATTGAGGGAGATAAGGAAATATCGGATGGTGCCCTGTCGATCAAAAAATTTATAGAAAAACCGAATAGAAAAACCGCCAAAAAATATATTGAAGCCGGCAATTTTTTTTGGAATTCTGGGATATTTGCTTTCAGTGCATCTGTCATTGCAGAAGAGTTTAAACAATATCAGGCACAGCTTCTGATGACAATGAAGAGGCTGGTTGGGCCAAAAGGTATTTTGGACAGAAAAGCATATGAGCGATTACCGAATATTTCCATCGATTATGCCATCATGGAAAAAACAAAAAAAGGGGTGGTGCTTCCCTCGGATTTTCAGTGGAGTGATATAGGATCCTGGAAATCCCTCTATGACTTTTTGCCAAAGGATAAAAACAAGAATGTGATTATGGGCGACGTAATTGCAAAAGACACCGAGAATAGTTTTATCCTTAGTCATGATCGATTGGTCGTAACCAATCAGATGAAGAACACGGTTGTCGTCGAAACTCCGGATTCCGTATTTGTCTCCGACCTCGATAACAGTCGGGATGTCAAGTCAATCGTCCAGAAGCTGAAAAAAACCGGCAGAAAGGAATATCGAAAACACCAAACAATTTTCCGCTCTTGGGGCCATCAAACCGTGTTGGAACAAAGCGAAGATTCTAAAATATCGCGAATAACCATCAATCCGGGGTCGATTCGTCAGATTGAGGTCGATCCGGGGATAATAAAACATTTTTTTGTACTCAGCGGTAGAGTAAAAATAAAAGATGGGGACCAAACCCGAGTTTTTACAAAAGGAGACTCAATAGCGGTCTCCGGATCTACATCGCATCATATAGGAACTGTCGGAGATGAACCCCTTTGCATGCTTCAAGTGGAAGTCAGTGTCGGGGAGAAACGGTCTCAGCCAAATGGATTGTAAAAGATGAAAGTACCTTTGCTCGATCTAAAACAGCAGTATCAGAGCATCAAAAAAGAAATTCTGAAAGTTACCGAGGAGTTCTTTGAGAAGCAATATTTTATTTTGGGACCATCGGTTGAAACCTTGGAAAAAGAGATCAGTCGCTATTGTGCTTCAAAATATGCGGTTGGCGTTTCTTCCGGAACCGACGCGCTCCTGATTTCATTGATGGCGGCCGGAATCGGCCCTAAAGACGGCGTCATCACGACGTCGCATACATTTTTTTCGACAGCAGGCGCCATCACCCGCCTCGGTGCCAGGCCGATTTTTGTGGATATTGATCCAGATACGTTCAATCTGTCGCCCGAAGGTCTAGTTCGGGTTTTAACGGCAATGGATCAAGCGGAACGTAAGAGACTCAGAGCGATAATCCCCGTTCACCTCTATGGTCAATGTGCTGATATGGATCCGATCCTCAAGGTGGCCGAGGATTACAATCTTGTGGTGATTGAGGATGCGGCTCAGGCAATTGGTGCTGAGTACAGGGGAAGACGTGCCGGTTCAATGGGTGATTATGGGTGTTTTTCTTTTTTTCCTTCGAAAAACCTGGGTGCATTTGGGGATGGCGGAGCGGTGACCACGAATTCAAAGGTGATCGATGAAAAGCTTCGCATTCTCCGGGTTCACGGGGCTAATCCAAAGTATCATCATCGTGTTATAGGTGGGAATTTCAGGTTGGACGCGCTTCAGGCATCTATTGTCTCGGTCAAGCTGAAATACCTTGACGGCTGGACAAAAAAGCGGCAGAAAAACTCTAAAATATATAAGCAACTTTTTGAAAAGGCGGGGCTGGAACGGCAGATACAACTGCCGGTTGAGAAGGAAAACCGCCACATATACAATCAGTTTGTGATACGGGTAAAGGAAAAAAGAGACCTCCTTCGCCGGTTTCTCCTCTCTAAAGAAATCGGGAGCGAGGTTTACTATCCTCTGCCCCTCCATCTGCAGGAATGCTTTTCATATTTGAACTACCCAAGCGGCGCGTTCCCGGTTACAGAATATGCCGCATCCCATTCACTGGCCCTTCCGATCTACCCGGAACTTACAGAAAATCAACTGGCTTATGTGGTTGAAAAGATAAGAATATTCTTCTCAAATCCCTGATGAAAGCCGGATCAGCGCGAAGAAGAGACAGTGCTTTTCGCCTGAAATGCTTTGGATAAGGAGGGGTACATCACTGCTTCATATCCAAGGAGACGGGCAACAACCACATCCTCTGAATCCAGAAAGGTAAAGTCCCCAACTATTTTGTGATCGGTGGACTGTTTGATTTCGAATATAGCGGTAACTCCTGTCTCTGGAAAGTCGTTCCGATACTGGCGATAGGAGGCACTATAGGTTGGAAGCGATACCATCCCGATCTCCTCGAAGCACCAAATGGTTGCCATTTGAAAAGCGGAATCAAGCACCAGCGGATCACCAATCCATTTGCTTCTCATCGGATCTGAAATCCATTTTTTAGGTGAAGGCGCTGGAGAGAGATCGGCCACTATCCTCTGAGGAGTGCAACTGATGATCTTTTTGATGCCCTGGAGTTCATCACCGTGAAAAAGGATGGTTTCGTAAACCTCATCGATGTTTTTAGGGTATGATTTTGAAGGTCGCTTCAATGAATTATTGAACAATGGCGGCTTCGGAAGGGCTTCTACCAAAATGGCTTTTGCGCTGGTATGAATCACTTCTATCTTATCTTTTAGACCATCCCTCAACTCGACATCGACCTCGTAGGTCGAGCCCTTTTTTCGGGCCTTTCCAGAGAGCAGGCGAATCATAATTTTTTTATGTTCAAGCCGAATCCCGTTTAAAATCCGCATGTTATCAATCCCGAAAAGGAAAAGACCAGGATTTCCATGAAGTGCACTATGACCGATCCATTCGGTCATTAGAGCAAAGGGGACTACCGGTTTACCATCCAGAATGTGGGATGATAAAATCGGATAACGCTTAACATCGATTTCATGTTTGAAAGAGAGTGAAAAGGTTTCCTTTATATTTTTACGTTTTCTTTTTCCAGAAGAAATCGAAGATCCCACGACGACCTCTACAGGACCCTTTTTATTTTTGCTCATCTCATGAAGCATACATTCGACTCCGGTTTCAACCGGAATTACCTCTATTTTTTTTCGAGCAAACTCGCGCTTTAAACTCGGTGTCACCATCCCCCCGTCCCATGGGCCCCAGTTAAATGAGATAACGCTGCATTTCGGGCGAAGTAAAGACTCCTGCCAGGCGACTTTATTCAACACTTCATTTGCCATGGCATAATCCGCCTGCCCTTTGTTTCCCATTCGTGCAACGATCGATGAAAAAAAGATAAGATACTTCAGTTGGTCCTGTTCGGTAGCCTTTAAAAGCCCCCGGATGCCTTTCACCTTGGTGTCAAATACGTTTTCAAACTGTTTTGCGGTTTTATCGATTATCAAACGGTCTTCCACCACTCCTGCGCCGTGAATGATGCCCCTTATCGGCCCATCAATCGATCGAACTTCATCCAGAATGGAACGAACTGCTGAGATATTGCGAATATCAACAGAATAATATCGGACGGTGATGTTTTTTTTCTCCAACCGGCTCAGGGTATTAGAAATTTCACGATTGGCCATAAACCGTTTCAATCTTTCTTCTAACTTTCTGGGTGAGACTATATGACCGTTAAATTCTTTTTCAAAAATGGCGGTTTTCATTTCTGACTCATCTTTAAGATGTGTCAGCCAATCGGGTTCAGGGGTCGAAGCAGGTGAACGACCGAGAAGAATGAGGGTCGGTTTTACATACGATGCGAGGGAAAGAAGCACCGATGCTGTGATTCCCCGGGCGCCTCCGGTGACTATCAACACGTCGTGGTCATCCAAATCGATTTTAATCACTTTGTTCGGCGGAAGGGGGGACGGATCAAGTTTTAGCGTATACCTTGTGGTGGACGGTAAACGGGGGTCAAGACCGATTTCAACCGGACCCAACCGATCTGCGTTTAAGATTTCCGAAACGATCGCCTTTGAAATCTCCCCGGGATTTTTCCATATGGGTGAGACGTCAAAGGCACGGCACAAAACATTCTTCCACTCCATGCGGACGGTTTTCGCAAGACCGGCTAGCCCACCCTGCAAGGGGTTGGTCACCCTTTTTCCCTGGAAGCCGAATGCCCCGTCCAAGCGGGTGACGGTGGCAAAAAAACCGGCATTCGTCTTGGCGGATTCAATAAGATCTGGTGCAAATCGCTTGGTAATTAGGAAGGCATTTTTTAATTGAGTTTCATCATTTCGATTCCATCTGGTTCTTTCGATTAACTCCTTGTCCGGGAGGATAATGAGACCGAAAGCCTTCGGCATATCCTTTTTACGTTTTAATCTATCAATTGAATCGTGGAAAACCTCGATATCAAATGATGCCAACTCAGATTCGATCGCTTTTGAAAGCCCGGTTCCGTCATCTGTGATAAAAACTGTTCTGCCGCTTGGGATCGATAGACGTCTTTTCGAATCGGATTGAGTTTCAATGATTGAAATGACTTTTCTCGCCACTGGTTCATCGTCTGATAAACGTTCAACTGATGTATTATGGTTAACATCATAACTATTAGATATATCATAAAAATATGAATTAGGCTGTCGACAGCTTGTCACTGTGTTTTCATCGTCTGAAAGGTAGCTAACAATCTGCTTGAGGGTTTTGAGGCTGCCGATGATTTCAGGCGATATGACGGGGAGCTCCGGGATTTTTTCCTCAAGGGCTGAAAGAATCTCCACCCGTTTGATGGAATCGATACCCAGGTCTGCCTCAAGATCCATTTCAAGACCGATCATCTCAACCGGATACCCGGTCTTTTCACTGACCGCCATCAGGATGATGTCCGTCAGTTCACCGGGATCGATACCTGATGATGGAACGTCAACCCGTTTCGGTTCAGAAAGCGGCCGGTTCAGTCGATCTTTTTTGATCTCAACCGATCCATTATTTTCCGTATTTCCGGAAAGATATGCGACGGTCTGCTTGAGGGTT
This sequence comes from Desulfobacterales bacterium, assembly GCA_011049715.1. Taxonomy (GTDB): domain Bacteria; phylum Desulfobacterota; class Desulfobacteria; order Desulfobacterales; family UBA2156; genus UBA2156. The sequence goes on along the minus strand of DRHF01000151.1, from coordinate 42,476 downwards.
TTGAAGCTGCCGATGATTTCAGGCGATATGACGGGGAGCTCCGGGATTTTTTCCTCAAGGGCTGAAAGAATCTCCACCCGTTTGATGGAATCGATACCCAGGTCTGCCTCAAGGTCCATTTCAAGACCGATCATCTCAACCGGATACCCGGTCTTTTCACTGACCAGCCCCAACAGAATCGCTTCCAGTTCATTTCCATCAATATTCATTTCGATTCGATTTTGGATGGCAAGTTCTGATTCCAAAGGTTGTCCGTCATTGGGTTTGTTAAAGGGAACAGACCGATTATGGAAGGGGTCCTCCGAAGGCCTTGTTTCCTGCTCCGATATTTTTTCAAAGCTTGAATCAACGGGATCGGTTACAATTTTATACCCAAGGGTAGCTTCAGCCAATCGTTGGGTTTTTTCCATCATGGCCTGTAAAGTTCTGCTTGTCTCAATTTGAGTTTCAAGAAATTTTTTGTGAGCTTCAGCGGTCTGTTGATGAAGTGCCTGCATCGATTTCAAGCCTTCTTGAACGACCCTTAAGCTGTCTGTGATCACATCGGATGGTTTTTGTGTCTCTTTTTCTTCCATGGGTATTATATTTTGTATTAAGGATAATGGTTTCTGTTCGGCCACTGCGGATCGATTTTTCTTTTTTGGGACAAACCCTGGAGCTTCTTCTTTTGGTTCGTCAGGCGGATAAGCGTTAACATCTCTTTTGACCTTTTTGTAGTTTACCCCTGAAATGGGGATCGACATAAGAGGTGCTTCTATTTCCGTGACCGGGTTCTCCCATTTTTCCAAATCGACGAAATGACCCAGTGATGCGAGACGACAAAGGGTTCGGGCCAAATCAGCCGTACCGGATTGTGTCCCTTCAGAATGATCGATGGAGAAGGCCTCGACAGTGTGGGCGTTTAATATCGATTTGACCAGTTTGGTTAAAACCGAACGGGGCCCGACCTCGACAAATGTACGGATCCCCATATCGAAAAGGTTTTCAATTTCACTGACAAAATCAACCGGGCATGACAGCTGGCTCGAAAGCAGATCCTTTACGCTGTCCGTGTCATGGGGATAGGGCTTCCCGGTCGTGTTGGAAAAGACCGGAATATTGGACGGGAAAATGTTGATCTTTTTTAATGTCTTTTGAAAAGAGGCCCCAGCGCTCTGCATCCATTTACTGTGAAATGCTCCGGAAACCGGGAGCCGGAAAGCCTGAAGACCTTTTTCTTTGCACCAAGCCTCAGCCTGCTTAATTGCGATTATTAAGCCGGACAAAACCCCCTGGTTGGGGCTGTTATGGTTTGACAGGATGAGATTGGGCACATCCCGGACCAGCTGGGTGAGTCGATCAAGTGGCGCAAACAGCGCCAACATGCCACCGACACTATGACCATTCTTTTCGCATGCATGGGCCATGTGTTGACCCCTTAAAATCGAGAGGTGAAAGAAGGTGTCATCGTCGATCCATTCGGCCGCATGAAGCGCCGTCAGTTCACCATAGCTATGCCCGCCGGTGGCATCGGGCTTGACACCAAACCCTTGAAGTATTTTTAGCATGGAGAGGCTTATGGCGCCGATAGCGGGCTGGGCAATATTGGTTTTCTGGAGTTCGAGTTCCTGATCTTTCAGTTGATCTTTTGTGCGGGCAGGACGCGGGTAGATCAGATCGCTCAAAAGAGATGAATGATGAAACCTTTTATTTACGTCTTCCAGGACCCCGAAAGCATCTGCAAAGGTACAGACCAGGTCACGGCCCATTCCGATATATTGAGAACCTTGGCCGGGAAACAAAAACCCAATTTTACCCGGGAATTGATTGTCTGAGTAGAATATATTTGGGTTGTTGGATTTGTCTTTGGTTTGCCCGGATTCAACGATCTTCAGCGCGTCAGAAAAAAGTGTTGATTTTTGAGTTTCCCGATCGATGGTCAGCAGGAGACGGTATTGATCTTTTGTTGAGAAATAACGTCTGGTCCCAGCTGCCCTGAAGGAAAATTGTTCATTGGAAGACTCTTTTTCTACGTCCCTTTTAAAGGTGTCGATATTTTTTGCGAGATCATGGGGGGTAGGGGCTGATAGCGCGACAATGTCAACGGAACCGTCCCAGAAAGTGATTTCCTTCTTTTTCTGATATTCTTCAAGAACCACATGGAAATTGCTTCCTCCGAATCCGAATGCACTGACCCCGGACCGGCGGGGGTGCTTGTTTTTCGAAAACCACGGCCGCGTCTCGGTGTTGAGATAAAATGGTGATGCATCAATTTTTAGGTTGGGATCGGGATTCTCCGCCTTCAGCGTGGGCAACAGCACCTTGTTGTATAGGGAGAGAATGGTTTTAATCATCCCAGCGGCTCCGGCAGCCGCCTTGGTGTGCCCGATCATCGATTTCACGGAGCCCAAGGCATGGATATTTTTGTTTTCGGAAGATTGGCTGAACACATTGTTTAACGCTTGAAATTCAACAAAATCTCCCACCCGTGTGCCTGTGCCGTGGGCTTCGAGGAGGTCGACGGTCGATGGGTCGATCGCTGCCATTTGATACGCATTGCGGATAGCTTTTTCCTGGCCTTCGGGATTGGGGGCATAAATACTCTGGGATTTTCCATCGCTGGAAATACCGATCGATTTGATCACCGCATAGATACGGTCTCCTTCTTTCTCCGCGTCCTCAAGCCGTTTTAGAATCAGCATGCCGATGCCTTCGCCGAGCAAGGTGCCGTCCGCATCCTTTGAAAATGGCCTGACATCTCCGGTGGGAGAAAGAATATGGGTTTTAGAAAAACACATGTGCATAAAGATGTCGTTCAAGGTGTCGACACCGCCGGTAATGACCATATCGCTTCGGCCGGACGACAGTTCCAGGGTCGCCAGATGGATGGCGCTCATCGAACTGGCACAGGCGGCATCAACCGTACAATTGGTCCCGCCCAGGTCGAGACGGTTGGATATTCTCCCGGAAACGACATTGCCCAGGAGTCCCGGAAATGAATTTTCCTGCCAGGGAGTATAGGATTCGGATATCTTTTTTATCACCTTATCGATCTGTTGAGGGGAGATCGATTCTTCTTGGAGCGCCCTGCGCCAAACCGGATGCCCCAGTCGGCTGCTAAGCGGGATGACAAGCTCCTGGGTGCCGGTAACACCAAGGATAACGCTTGTTCTGCTGTGCTTAAAATCACGATGGTTTCCATACCCTGCGTCTTCCATGGCCATCTTGGCGACGACCAGCCCGAGAAGTTGAGATGTATCAGTTGCTTCGAGTGAAGAGGGGGGGATTCCGAATTCAGCCGGGTCAAATGATACTGCCGATAGAAAGCCGCCCCGTTTGCAATAGACATAGTCCGGTTTTTTTTGATCTTCGTCAAAATAATCGTCTATCAGCCAGTGTGTTTCGGGAACATCGCTAATTCCGTCTTCTCCGTGAAAAAGTAAACGCCAGTATTCCTTTAACCCCGGTCCTTTTGGAAAAAGACACCCCATTCCAATGACCGCAATGCTCAATTTATTTTTATTCTTTTTCATTCAGCAGTGTATATATTTCCGAGAGCGGCGTTGGAGCGACATGCTCGACGCCATTGGGTAATTCAACATTTTGGTTTCGAAGCCAGTTAACACGGGTTAAAACTGCAGCGCCAAAAAGAAGGTTCATTGCGAGGGTAACCACCTTTCGGTTTCCCGGTTTTTCGAGGAAAGATCCATTCGCCCACGCATTAAAGGCACCCATGGACGGGCCGCACCAAATTTGATAGTCAAATTTTCTTTCCGGATTACCTGAATTCGCCCATTTTGATGAGCGTCCGAGATAAGATCTAAAAACAAGGGCCATCTTATGATGGGTATCTTTTTCAGCACGGGTAATCTGCTTCGGATCTTTGGACATAAAAAACTGTTTGGTCTGTTTCCACTCATCTAAAAAACTGAAATTGAAAATGTCCCGTTCAAGGACGGTTTTTTCCTTTTGAGGGATATCCTCGTAACTGTTGTATCTTAAATAGAGGTCATATAATTTCGCCGCACGAAACGGAAACAGGGTGCCGCGTTTTAACACCTGAACCTTGGAACCCATTTCAAACATATCTGCGGCCGGCGCCATGGTGACATCGGCCTGCCGGGTCTCAGCGAGCATCCGGCGAACGGCATCTGAAGTGCCTGCTTCCAAACAGGCCTGGTTGATCGATCCTGACAGAACAAAGGCCGCACCCATCGAAAATGCGGCTGCCGTAGATTCGGGTGTGGCGATGCCGCCGCCAAGACCGATGCAGATCGACCGTTGGTATCCGTATTTCTCATTCAGTTTGTCACGCAGTGCGAGCATGGTCGGTAGCAGCGATAAGGCGGGCCGATTGTCGGTATGGCCGCCGGAATCGGCTTCTGCCGTCAAATCTTCGGCCATCGGCAGGTATTTTGCCAGATTGGCTTCTTCCCGGGCGATCATTTTTTTTTCAACCAACTGGCCCAGAAGTTTTTCAGGGGGAGGGGAAAGGAATTTTTTAGCAACCTCAACCCTTGAGACCTTTGCGATGATTTTATTCGGACAGATAATGTTCCCCTCAGGATCTCGATGGATTCCTTTTACACGAAAATAAACAAGGGGAAGGGTAAGATCCATGAAAGCGGAAGCACTGATCAGCCTTATTTTATGTCTCAGATAGAGTTGAACCGTTTGAGCTTCGAGTTCGGGTTCATTTAGATTGTGGATCAAGTTAAAACCAAAAGGGATGGAGCCCATCCGTTGATGCAACCTGCAAATGGCGGTTTCAATTTCATTTAGGCGGAGACCGGCGGCGCCAAAAAAACCCAGCATGCCGGCGCGCCCCGCCTCCTCAACCATTTGGGTTGAGGTGATGCCATTGGCCATCGCGCCGATAATATATGCATAGCGAAGGTTATGTGCTTTTTTAAAGACGGGATCGCCCAGATCTTTTGGGTGAAGCGGTGGGGTGTACGCATGAAGCGGACACCCGGATGGCCCGACAGAGGGGGTATCGCCGATGGTAATGCTGCCTCCCTGGGCCACTGCCGGTTGACCGTCAAAATCGATCAAGAAGACAGGACGCATCAGATCGCGGATCGAACGCTTTACCGCAGCAATCCCTTTCTCAGGCGGCATGCCGCCGTTTTTCCACCACCCCGACATTTTTTTGTTTGAAACGGTTTTTTGAAGCATTTTTTTTAGATTGGAAATGGTGTTGAAAATTTTGATATCTAACCAAAATGAGATGATGTGTCAAGAACGATAAGCATATCCCTCTAATTGACTGCAGAGAGTTTGGTGAAATTTTTAGCCGCGTGGGTGAAATTTCTCATGCATTTTCTTTAAATGTTCGCGGGCAACATGGGTATAGATCTGGGTGGTGGAAATATCGATATGCCCTAACATCAATTGAACAGACCTCAGATCAGCCCCTCCTTCCAGGAGATGGCTTGCAAAAGAGTGTCTCAGTGTGTGGGGTGTAATATTTTTATTTATACCGGCCTTTAAAACATAGCGTTTGAAAAGCTTCCAAAAGCCCTGCCGCGTCATCGGCTTGCCCAGCCGTGTGACAAACAGGAAATGGTCTGTTCTTTTTTTTAAAAGTTGCGGCCGGGCATTTACAATGTAATGATCGATACGCTCTTTGGCATAAAGACCGATAGGAACCACTCTTTCCTTTGAACCCTTTCCAAATACCCTGACGAAACCCGCTTCCAGGCTGACGTCCTGGAGCTTTATGCCGATCAGTTCAGAGACCCTGAGCCCTGCGGCGTAAAGAAGCTCGATCATCGCCGCATCCCGAGCCCCTTGTGGTTTACTGGCATCAGCGAGAGATAGAAGATCCTTAGTCTCCTGAATGGAGAGGACGTCTGGCAGCCTGAGGCCTGCTTTCGGAAAGTCGATGATTCTGACCGGATCGTGTTCAATCATTCCTTCATGGGCCAAAAAACGGTAAAATCCTCTCAATGTAACGAGATGTCTTGCCCTGGATCTTGCCGAAAGCCCGGCATTACGAAGCGCAATCAAATATCTCAAAATGATGGGGGTATCGGTTTCTGAAAGGCTGCGGACACTGTTTTTTTCAAGAAATTCAAGGAATCTGGCAAGATCGCTGCTGTACGATTCAACGGTTTTGTCTGAAAGGCCTTTTTCGATCAGGATATAATTTAAATACTGATCAACCGGAATGTGGATGGAAGATTCTCTGCTGCCCGGCTCGATGGTTTTTAATTTTTTATTGTCTTCCATGTTATGAGTACTTATAGAAAATAGATAAAAAATTCAAGCAGCGGTTTGTTGACAGTCGATCATATGACAATCGAAATCACATTTATAAAAGCCGGTTATCGATACAAAAAGACTTGATACAATGGGTTAAAGGTTGTATGGGAATTCAACATTATAGAATCAAACAGCAATTCCATTTGTTAATCAGCAGTAGGGTAGGCCGATACCGGGATAACCATTTCAAAATCCTTTATTGGCCTTTTTAGGAGGATAATTATGACAAATAAGTATGTGTATTTATTTGAAGAAGTTGAAGAAGCCGAAAAATATGTCGATTATGATTGGGAAAACGTACGAAGCCTGCTGGGTGGTAAAGGGGCCAATCTGGCTGAAATGACTCGAATCGGCATGCCTGTCCCTCCGGGATTTACGGTGACCACGGAGGCTTGTAACGCTTACCTGGCTGCGGGCGAACAGTTCCCCGAAGGGATGTGGGAGCAGGAACTGGAAGCGGTCAAAGTTGTAGAAGATAAAATCGGCAAAAAACTCGGCGACCCATCGAACCCCTTGTTGATCTCCTGTCGATCGGGCGCTAAATTTTCGATGCCCGGTATGATGGACACTGTTCTCAACATCGGTATGAATGATGAAGTGGTCAAGGGGATGGCGGATCTGACCGGTGACAGGCGCTTCGCTTATGATTCCTACCGCCGTCTGGTGCAAATGTTTGGGAGCGTGGTAATGGGGATGGCGGATGAGCTTTTTGAGGAGATCATCACCAAGGCCCGTCTGAAAGCTGCTGTAGAAAGCGACTCTGACCTGGCCTTTGAAGACTGGAAAGCGGTTACCGAGGAATTTAAAAAAATCTTTAAGGTTGAAACCGGTTCTGATTTTCCCCAGGATCCGATTGAACAAATCAAGTTGGCCACAGAAGCTGTTTTTAAGAGTTGGAACGGCAAACGGGCCATTGCTTACCGCAATGCATCTAAAATTCCTCATGACTTGGGTACCGGTGTAAACATCATGACGATGGTTTTCGGCAATATGGGCGACTCCTCAGCCACCGGTGTAGTAATGACCCGCAATGCTACTACCGGTGAAAAGAATATCGAAGGTGACTACCTTACCAACGCCCAAGGAGAGGACGTTGTGGCCGGCATCCGGCTCACCAAACCGATCGATAAACTTAAGGAAGAGATGCCGAACGCCTATGCCGAGTTTGAAGAGATCTGCCACAAGTTGGAACAACACTATTGTGAGATGCAGGATGTTGAGTTTACCATTGAAAAAAGTAAGTTATGGATGCTCCAAACGCGGGACGGGAAGCGGACCGCCCAGGCTGCGGTCCGTATCGCTGTCGAGATGGTTGAAGAGGGGCTTATCACCAAAGAGCAGGCGATCCTGCGGGTCGCGCCCGAGCAAGTTGATTTCTTTCTTCATCCACAATTTAAGGTCGAAGCCAAAAACGCTGCCAATGATTCCGGTGACAGGTTTGCCACAGGCCTAAATGTTTCTCCCGGGGCGGCGGTGGGCCAGGTTGTTTTCGATGCTGATTTGGCTAATGAATGGGCCACGAAAAAAAGCAAAGATGTCATTATGGTTCGGCCTGAGACCAAACCGGACGACGTCCACGGCATGCTGGCGGCAAGGGGCATTTTGACGAGCCGGGGGGGGCGTACCAGCCACGCTGCTCTGGTTGCTCGCCAGTTTGGTACACCCGCTGTGGTCGGTGTCGCAGCGCTAGAGATTGACCTTGGCAAACGTCAGATGAGCGCTGGCGGTCGGATTATCAAAGAAGGTGATTGGGTGTCCATCGATGGGACCACTGGGGAGGTTTTTGTCGGTCAGCTAGAAACGCAGGTTCCGGATATGGATGATCCATTTCTGATCGAGCTCCTCGATTGGGCCGATGAAACCCGCCGTTTGGAGGTTTGGGCCAATGCCGACTATCCATCTGACGCCGAGCAGGCGCGCAAATTCGGCGCCCAGGGCATCGGCCTTTGCCGCACAGAGCATATGTTCTTTGAACCCGAGCGCTTACCCCATGTACAAAAGATGATTATGCACCAGAGTGACCCTGATGTCGTTAAGGAGTCGTTAGATACGCTTTTACCCTACCAGCGTGAGGATTTTGCCGGTCTGTTCCGGGCGATGGATGGATTACCGGTCATCATTCGCCTGATCGACCCGCCGCTGCACGAATTTCTGCCTACACAGCTCGATCTAGCACGGGAAGTCGATAAACTGGAGCAGACAGATAAAGATTCACCACGTTTGGCTGAAAAAAAAGCACAACTCGATGCCGTCGAAAAAATGCATGAAAGCAACCCGATGCTGGGTCTGCGCGGCGTACGTTTGGGTATTCACCTGGCCGCCCTGACCCGGATGCAGGTACGTGCAATTTTCGAGGCTGCCTGTCAGGTGGCCAAAGAGGGCGTGGATGTACATCCCGAGGTCATGATCCCGCTGACCAGCCATGCCAATGAGTTGAAAGTCCAACAAACGGCTCTGGAAGAAGAAGCCAAGAAGGTCATGGAAGAGCGAAGCGTGACCGTTGGCTACAAATTTGGGACGATGATCGAAGTCCCCCGTGCTGCGCTTACTGCTGACAAAATGGCTGAGTATGCCCAGTTCTTCTCCTTCGGCACCAACGACCTGACCCAGACCACCTTCGGCATCTCCCGTGACGACGCCGAGAAGGGCTTCCTTATCGAATATATGGAGAAAAAAATTCTACCCGAAAATCCATTTGCCAATATAGATGAGGAGGGCGTGGGTAAGCTTATGGAAATGGGTGTCAAGCTAGGCCGACAAACCCGGCCCGGGATGGAGGTTGGTATTTGCGGTGAACATGGTGGTGATCCAAAATCGATATTTTTTTGCCACAAAATTGGCCTCAATTATGTAAGTTGTTCTCCCTATCGTGTCCCAATCGCTCGCCTGGCAGCTGCCCACGCGGCACTGGAAGAGAGAAAGAGGCAAAAGATCGAGTGATTATTTATAGATAAGCAAAGAGCGATAAATGGATTGGATAAGGCGTGAAGATCCTTTTGGAGGGAAAGAAAATGGAAATGATAGTTGACATTCTACAAAATTATGGAGTGTGGGCTTTAGTTTTAATCGCCTTAATTTATTTTATCTTAAGATGTGATATTACGATTAAATATCGATCTAAATTGTAACATACAAAGTGTAATAAGAAATTTTTCTGAACGGTACCCCATGCGTGGTGCTGCGGATAGATTTAGGTAACGAGTCTTCATCAACATGAATAACCAATATGGATATGCCGGACAAATTCTACGGGTCAATCTTTCTACTGGTGATGTCGGAACGGTGTCGACCGGGAACTATGTCGATCGCTTTCTTGGGGGGCGGGGGATAGCACTTAAAATATATTGGGATGAAGTCGTACCGCAAATCGATGCCTTTGATCCTGAAAACTGTTTGATTTTCATGACAGGCCCTCTTTGCGGCGTCCCCGGGTTTGCCGGATCCCGATGGCAAGTTTGCGGGAAGTCTCCTATTCTCAATCAGTTCTCATACGCCAACCTCGGGGGAGCCTGGGGCGTACAGCTGAAATTTGCAGGATATGACGGCCTTGTTCTCAAAGGGAAAGCGGATTCATTGGTATATCTATCGATCAATAATGAAACGGTAGAGCTGAGGGACGCTTCGCATTTAAAAGGCAAAGGCGCCATTGAAACGCGCGAAATTTTGAAAGATGAGTTTGGTGACTCTTTTTGTGTCGTTGCAACAGGCGCGGCCGGTGAAAACATGGTTACCTACGCCACCCTTCTGGCGGATTCGGATTCCAGCGGGTCAAGCGGCTTCGGCGCATTGATGGGCGCTAAAAATCTTAAGGCGATCGCGGTCAGCGGCCAAGGAAAGGTTGAGGTTGCCGACAAAAAAGCGGTAAAGCTGATGCGGCAAAAAGTGAGGGAATTGAAGTATGATCCGTTCATTTGGCCGACAACGTTGCCTCAGGAACAGATGGAAAAGGACATCTGCTTCGGGTGTATCAACGGGTGCATGCGTGTGAAATACCATCCGGCAGACAGACGATCAGGGAAATATTGTTGCCAGTCGGCCGGTTACTACGAAGTACGTGCACAACGATACTACGGAAAGGTTACCGACGTTCCATTTCAGGCAACTAAATTGTGTGATGATTACGGCATCGATACACGCGTGGTAGAGACATTGATAATGTGGTTGAGCCGCTGCCACAAAGCGCATATTCTAAGCGAGGATGAGACCGGTCTTCCGCTTTCTAAGTTAGGAAGTCTTGAATTCATCCAGACATTGCTGCACAAGATTGCCTTCAGGGAAGGATTCGGGGATGTTTTGGCCGAAGGTGCACTAAAAGCCGCTAACATAGTGGGAAGAAATGCGGATCAATATATTACCGATTATATGATTAAAACCGGGGAAGATTCCCCTTACGGGCCCAGAATGCATATCACAACCGGGTTGCTATATGCCACTGAACCCAGAATGCCGATTCAGCAATTGCATGAGGTCGGCCTGCCGGTTTTGTTGTGGGCCCTTCGTGCTGGTGGAAACAGTGACACGCTCCTCAAGAACAACTACATGACTTCGGAGGTTATAAGGGCTATATCCAAAAAATTTTGGGGGGATGAGATCGCAGCTGACTTTTCCACATTCGAAGGCAAAGCCCTTTCCGCCGCCAAGATTCAAGACCGCCAGCTTGCCAAGGAATCCTTGATCCTATGTGACTTCTCCTGGCCCATCACCCATAGTCCGATAACCGACGATCATGTGGGCGACCCGGCGCTGGAAAGCCAGGTTTGTTCTGCTGTGACGGGGATGGATATGGATGAGACAGATTTGGATAAATTCGGGCAACGTATTTTTAATCTTCAGAGGGCAGTTCTCGCAAGGGAAGGTCGTAAAGGGAGAGCGTCCGACACCATCGAAGAATTTAATTTTACAATTCCCCTCAAGGCCGAATTCGGTAATCCGGATTGCATTGTTCCCGGTCGGGATGGAGAGGTTTTTTCAAGGAAAGGAATGGTTCTTGACAGGCAGAAGTTTGAAAAAATGAAAGATGAGTACTATGCGATTCGTGGCTGGGATGTTTCCACCGGATTGCAGAAAAAAACAAAACTGGAAGAGCTCGGTTTAGGCGACATTGCAGAAACACTGCAGCAAGAGGATCTTCTTGTCTGAGTTCTCGATTACCAGGAGATTCCTGCGATTTTCCTTTCGTCTCGATTGTGGTCCATTGTGTCTACAAACGCCTCTATTTTAAAAAGGGCCTCTTCTTCATTAAATACGCGTAAATCGACAAGGTCGCCCTCGATAGAAACGCTTGGGATTTTAAGACATTCCGATAATACATTTTTGATCGAAAGCAGCTCATAAGTCGCCGCGCGGCATGATCTGAGGGGATGACAAATCACTCCGTCCGCCAGATATTCCGAAGCGGCCCTCAGATATGAGAGGGTATATCCGGGTATATCAAGGTCGTACTGTCTCCCCATTTCTTGCTGATCGGTAAATTTCTGATACGTTAATCGCGCAATCAACTCTAACGGATCTGTCACGCCTTCAAGTTCCTCATCTGAAATCGGATAGGGCGCATGATATCCGCTGCTCTCATATACCAGCGCTATCCCGTAATTTTCCGCCAGTTTATCAAAGAATCCCAATGTGTGCCATGGAGGAATTTCAGCAAACATTACCCGGTATTGCTCGTTGGGAATTGCGCCGATTTTATTGTCCACCCTGTATTTTACTTCAGCATACACCTTTTTGTAGAATTCATAGGCTTCCGGGTCATGTGGCATAAACAGGTGTGGGATCATGATTGACCAAAAATCCTGGGCGACCATCGGAGAGGGTACGGCCTTGCGAAGCCGGTCGACTTCGTGGGCCAGGATAAGGGTTTTAAAAGCCTGATCCACAATTTCTGCCAATTTTTCCCAATCCATCTTGTAGTCCAGGAGCTTTTCCAGAAAAGAGACGAATTCTTTGAGGTGGTTTTTTATGAAACGGATTGTTTCTTTTTTATGACCGGGTAAAAAATATTCTTTTACACCGGTTTGGGGATGTTCCAGTGTCCATTGAGGGACTCCCAGGTAGCGCTTCAAGGCCTGGAACCACTTAAAACGACCGTCACATGCAGCGCCCGAGCCGATAAGCAACATCGGTTTGGGCATTCCGCCTGCAGGGGCGCCTTCGGGCGGCTGCATATTGTTTTCCGTCATCATGCTGGCATAACCAAAGCAGTTTCGTGCATACCCGCAAAGGGTAGCGGGAAAGCCCTCGCTATCGCTGCGCTCCAGGTATGGCTCGGCCAGGCGTCTAGCGGCACAGAATGCTGCATAGTTTTCAGGGAAAACCAGTTCAATACCCATTGCCTTGGCAATCAGTTCTCCCTGCCACCAGGTGACCATGGACCAGGCTACCGGCAGACCTTCTTGTTGAGCCTTATGGGCGTTTTTCATCATCTTTTTTCCAAAATATCCGGCTTCCCGGGCGGTCACCATGCTTTTTGACGATGTGGTCTTCTTTTTTTCTGCTTTCATTTTATTCAAATCCTTTCTATTACCGGATAGAAGAGTCTAAACTGAGTGCTTGACATATTGAAATCGGTTAAATGATCTTTTTTGTTTTATATATAAAACATTTTAGCTTACTCTACTTTGAAAGCGATGGTCAAATAAAAATTTCGCCTTATATCGCCGTTGACAACCCAACCGCATTTCGATAGACGAAACCGGTATTGTTTCAGACCATTTTATGCTTTCACAACAAAAGGGGAATTTAAATGTTTGACGAATCGAGGTGCAATCGCTGTGGCGATTGTCTGGTCAGGTGCCATTATGTCGATTATGATCAGGAACTGGCCGTAAAAGAAATAGAGGCCCTCATCGCCGGTGAATCGACCGATATTGTGGCCCAATGTGCCACTTGCATTGCCTGTAACAACTACTGTCCCAGCGGCGCCAATCCTTTTGATTTGATTTTGAAGCGACAAGAGGAAACAAAAGCTGTCCAATCTCCAAAAGGTATATCTCTGGTAAAGGGTTGGATCGATTCACCCGGTGAAATAATCCGTGGGGCGCCTGACCGACCGGTTATCTCGCTTTGCGTCGTAGACCCCCTGATTCCCCGCATGTTTGAAGGCCGGCTTTACCAAGGCATGACCTTTCTTAAAGGCGGTGATTATTTTTGTTATGTCGGCTATTGCCATATGGGTGTGGAATCGCCCATCGGCCCCGGTCTCCGACGCATGGTGGAAAATCTATCCCGGACAGGGGCTGAGGAAATTGTATTTTTCCATGATGAGTGCTATGCGGCGGTCAATAGCGTTGCGCCGGCATATGGTGTGAAAGTTCCTTTTCGACCCGTTCATATTATTACCTACTTTCGGGATTATTTGCGGGACCACCCGGAGGCGGTTCATCCACTTGGACTCAAAGCCGCTTATCAGCAACCCTGTGCTTCCCGTTATTCGATGGAAAAAGATCCTGTTCTTGACGAACTTTTTGAGCTAATGGGGGTGGAAAGGGTGGCGAGAAGGTTCGATCGCCAGGATGCGCTGTGTTGCGATGCGCCCCTGGTAGGATTCGGCCAACGGGATCGGGCGATTGAGTCTTCTGCCCGTAATATCGAGGACGGTCTGAAACATGGGGCCGAGCTCATGGTCTTTTTGTGTCCGATGTGCACCCTTCGTTTACGCCGGGTATCCCGCGAAGCAGGACTCAGGCCGATCCATCTGAGCAATCTGGTCCGCTTGGCCCTGGGTGAGGAACTGCCCGCTGAAACCACTTAAAGGACATATTGGACATCTGAAACGCCATTGAAGAATAATTCTTCTATAGGACAAAATCGTTTTATTTTATCAGGTAAGGCATATCCAGTCGGTTGAGCACTTCGGCGCCATCTTCTTTGACCCGTATCATATTTTCAAGCCTGACACCTCCCTGGCCGGACAGATAAATCCCGGGCTCCACGGTTATGATCATTCCGGGTTCAAGGGTATCATCCTTCAACGGACTGAGCCTTGGGGCCTCATGAACTGAAAGCCCGACACCGTGGCCCAACCCATGGCCGAATTTATCTTTAAACCCCATTTTATCAATGTGATTGCGTGCAACCGCGTCGACCGTTTTTGAACTCACACCAGGTTTTATTGCATCGATTGCCATTTGCTGTGCATCAAAAACAGCTTGATAAACCTTTTGGAAATTTTTGTCGATCGTTTCAAGAAATAGGGTTCTCGAAATGTCCGAGCAGTAACCATTAAACCTGGCTCCCCAGTCAAACAGAATCGGCTCTCCCCTTTGCACCGGCCGATTTGAAGGTATGGCGTGGGGCAGGGCACTGTTTTCACCGGCAGCGACGATGACCGGGAACGAAAGCATATCCGCTCCACCTTCCCTCATCCCTTTCTCTATGGCCCATGCCGCCTCCTTTTCCGTCATCCCGGGCTTCAACGTGCTTGAAAAATCCTTAAAAACATTTTCTGCAATCAAAAGTGCCTTTCTAATGATTTCGATTTCATCCGGCTCTTTTAAAACCCGCTGATTCTCGATAATGTTTTCCGTTGGAACCAGTTCAACCGCCGGGAAATCGGATTTCAGATGTTGGGCGATTTTGGTATAATTTTGATATGAAATACGCGAGCTTTCAACCCCGAGTTTTTTGGTTTCGAATCTTTTGAGTAAATGGGGAAGTGCCTTTATTAATCCCGCTTTATAGGTATAAATCTCATAAAGAGATGCTTCAATTCTGCCTTGGGTTTCAAATCGTGCGTCTGTTGCGAGCAGGAGCTGCGTGTCTGTGATCAACAGAGCGCCCGCTGATTCATCAAACTGGGTGTCCTCACCGGTAAAGCCGCTGAGGTAGCGGCGGTTTTCTTCGATAAGAACCAAGAACGTGTCGATCTGGTGTTGGGAACAGGATTTTCGAAAGAAGTTAAGCCGGTTTTCAATTGTTCTCTTGGTCATTGTTTTTCGGCCCTATCGATGATGTACCAGACAACTCCGAGCGATCTATAAACCCGGGGCTTTTGGATCTAAATATTCGAAAAAAGGATTCACAAAAAAGCAGCGTGTGTTAAAGCCGCTTTTTATAATAAAGAAATCGATCTTTGACAATCGACATGGATGAGGCGTCCGGATAGCTTTTCATTTTGAGTCGGCATTTTTTTATTCTTTGATTCAAAGGCGGGTGGGTCGAAAACCACGATCCTCTTTTTTCAGCTGTTTTTTCTCTCTGTTTGAGTATATTGAGCACCCGGACCAGTCCTTGGGGATTATAGCCGGTTTTGTAAGCAATTTCCATACCGGAGATATCCGCCTCGAATTCCATATTCTTATCAAGACCCCGATCAAAAAGTATATTTTGTAAACCGCCAATCATATCTTGAAACTGTTTTCCTTCCTCTGCCTTCATGGTGGCAGCTGTGATTTCACCCACGCCCTGGAAAAATTTCGCCCGGCGAATGGATTTAAGAGCGTGTTTGTGGCTGACGTGTGCGACCTCATGGGCCAGCACTCCTGCCAGTTGGGATTCATCGTCGATCGATTGCATCAGGGTCGATGTGACGAAGATGATGCCGCCCGGACACGCAAAAGCATTGTACAGATGGTTTTTTACAACCACAAAATAAAATGGAATATTAAATCGCTTTGAGTTGCGGGCGACCGAGTTCCCAACCAGATTGACGTATTTTTGCAGCTGGGAATCATTTACCGGGCGACCGTACCGCCGGAGACCCTCAAGCGCCAGGCTTTCTCCGATGGCAAACTCGGATTTATAGTCCAGATCGGTCGAACTGGTCAGGATCTTTCCGGCTCCGCCCAAAATCTTTTTTAATTTTTGGAGATCTTCTGATTCTCCTTCAGGATCGAGCAATTCGAAGATATTAAACGCATGGGCGGGGTTTAAGGTTAAAATGCTCAGGATCCCGGCGTATTTAATGAACCTGCGGCGATTGTACATGAACCGCTGATCTGATCGGGTTTGTTTTTGTCGGTGTCCCATGATGGTTTTAATCCTTTTTATCTGTTTTGAAGCTTTGTCGATCGAGCCCCATCGGGGATGATGGTTTTGATCGGTATAACGGATGGAAGCCTTATTCAGCGTATTCTCCAATTTTGCCTGCTCTAAGAAATTGCTCTATCTCCCCGTCGCTTGTTTTCATTGATATAATAGTATCGAGTGCCTTTTTGTATTGTTCCGGGGTTCCGGTTCGATCGGCATATGCTTCTGCTTCCGGCGATAGACCCCGGACGCTCCTTGATGTATCGGAAGCATCTGCTTGTATGTTGCTTCCCGTAAGACTGCCGATGAGCGTCCCCAAAGGATTTTGTTCCCCTCCCTCCTTTTTAGGCGGTTTGCTTGAAACTTTGCCTCGGTATATCCAGCCCTTTTTACCGTCGGGCGCGGAAACCTGATACCATCGGTTTTTTAAAGCGTGGACCGTCAGCTGGGTACCGACCGGGAGGTTGGCGATGGTTGCGGATGAAACTGTCTTTTCTGCTTTCAGCTTGGCACCGGTTGTGGATACCCAGACTTTTTTTTGGGCGCCTACTGCCGGATAACCAAGAATGGCAAGGGCTAAAAAGCTAATAAGAAAAATAATAGCTCGATTCATTTTCTTCACCTTTCAGTATCAATAATAATCTCCCACGAGTGTAAACGCACCCCAGTATCCGGGATGGGGAAATCGCTTTTTTACATGGAGTGTTGCCAATCGTAGGCTCTCTGATTTTTTATGATACATATACTGACGATAAAACTCCTTTATCATGACGGCGGTGGAGACGTCGCTGACCCGCCATAGACTCGAAACAATGGTGTGGGTACCTGCATAGAAAAACGCCCGGTTCAACCCGATAACATCATCCCCTTTTGTTACCCGTCCCAGGCCGGTCTGACAGGCACTAAGGACAACGATATCCGCATTGATCTTCAGCCCGAAAATCTCTGCCGCCTCCAGGTTACCGTCCATGCCGCTCCCTTTTGTTAACTTTATGGCTGAAAAAAGCGGGTTGATTGGATCGAATTGGCCGTGGGACGCTATATGGATTATGCCAAATTTTTCGATGTTGTCGACCACCCATTTTTCTGTCGCCCGTTCCTTGGTCATCACCGTGACATTTGGGAAGTTCCACTTTATCGAATAGACCTCGTGTTCGGAAAAGGGAAGATTGAATGCCGGATCTCCCAGATCAGGATTTGCCAGGGCAAGAACACGAATATTTTTTTCTTTAAAACGTTTTCCTATGGTGTAGCTGAGCACATTTGCGCTCGGCAAATAGAATATCGGAAACAGATCGATCAGGTAGTCATCGGAGTTCGAAAGAGTGGAAAACGAAAGGTAGTGCAGCGGGCCATGGGGGATGATGCCGAGGTTTTTTACTTCCTTTAGGTATGGCATCACCGGTGTGAGTAATGTGTTGAAAAGGGCCCTTGATTCGTCCGCCAGCGGTTCGATATTCTGGATTCTTCTGCGATAATCAAGAATTGATTCACCGAAGTCCCTCCGGTCCACGGCGACTCTGAACAACTTGATCCCTTTGGGTCGAATCAACCAATAGAATATTTCCTTTTCGAGGATGTAATACTCAATTAGCGCCACATCCGGTTCCAGCTTTTGGATAAGCTTTTCTGCGCTGAAGTCCCCAACAGAGACCAGGGCGCTCAACTGTGGGTTTTCCGCCTGGATTTCGAGCATTAATGTTTTAAAATCATTTCTAAGTCCAACCAGTGCCTGTTCGTATGTCTGACGCTCCGCTTTTTCGGTCGATTGGGCCAAAAGGACTTCTTGTTCCTCTATTCGGGATCTAAGCAAAGTCTGGCGATCGTAAAGTTCTTGGTCTATCGATCGATTGAGAGAAAGCCTTTGATTTCCAAGGAGGTCGATAAAGTTCCTCGATCTGGATCGTTCTGCGATTTCAAAGGACTCCACAATCTTTCCCCTGTCCGCCAGCAACCGGCAGAGGGTTTCATAAACAGATAGTTTGTTGGATAAAAAGCGATCTTTGAGTTGAAGGATTTTGATATCGGATCGCATGCTTTCAATGACACTCACCGCCTCGAAAAGGAGTTGCTCGGCCTTTTCAGGGTTGTCGGAAAGAAGGAGCTTTGCCATGCCGAAGATGGATCGCCACTCGGTTTCCCGCAATGACATCGATTGCGCCAATTCCAGGGCCTTTTGATATGAATTTGCCGCATCAGCCTTCTTTCCTACAGTGGAATAGGCATCTCCCAACCCCAGGTACGCTTTTGCCTCATTAATCCGGTTACCGATGGCAGCGGCCTGCCGGGAAGCTTTTTGGAATAGTGGAATTGCCTTTTCTGTTTCACCCATCAAAAGATAGGTCAATCCCTGATTGCGTAGATCGTAGGCTATCGCCCAACGCGATTTCAATCGCGTGTCAATGGCCAGTGCATTTTCAAAAGCCTGCAACGCCTCGGTGTGACGCCCCATTTCCCGAAATATCAGCCCAATGTTATTTAATGTGGTGGCGACTTCATCATCCCGCACACGAAGTGCTTTCGCGGATGACAGGGCTTTTTGCAGTTCGATCATCGCCTTTTGATTATCCCCCAATGTCCACCATAAAAGACCGGCTGTGTTCAGGGAAATGACCTGCATCAGGGCGAGGTTATTTTCTTTTGCCAGTTGATACGATTTTGTTTGCAAATTAAAAGCTTCTTCGTATTTTCCCTGAAACCAGGCGTTATTGGCCTGTTCGATGATAATTTTTGTCATAAGGCTTACGTTATCGGGGCCTGAACGTACTACAGTTATCGCCTCGGCATAGTGTTGGTCCGCGCTTTTAAAATTTCCCAACAGACGGTAACACCGTCCAATATCCAGTAAAGACTGGCCGATGCGGGCCGATATTTTTAAAGAGCGTTCCATCCCTTTGTAAATAAGAAGAGCCTTTTTATAGCTCTGGATGGCCAGAGCATATTGACTCAGGCGTAAATCGTATATTCTGCCGATATTTGAATGTTGACCCGCTAAAAGCGCTTCCTTATTCAATACTTTGCTCAGAGATGCGGCGGCTTGGAACTGATCCATCGCCCGGTCATATTTCATCGCATTCTCTAAAATTACACCCAGATCCGCCAGGGTCGAAATCTGGTAGGTGCCCAGTTCCAAATTAGAAAAAATTTCCAAAGCCTCTTCTAGAATCGGAACCGCCTTTTCATATTGTTCAAATTGAGAATAGATGATGCCCAACCTCAAAAGCGCTTCTCCGTGTGCTTTTGTATCGGGGTTTTTTTGGGTCATCAGATTTGCCAGTGTCACGGCGTGCTTGAGTGTCTTTTTCAGATTGCCCGTCCTATATGCACTCTCACGGGCATAGCCCAAAAGAGGGGGGAGGTAGCGGCTGAATTGAGCTGAATTTTCGGCGATCAGTATTGCATTCTCAAAAAGGGCAAGGGCCTTTGAATAAAGATTGGTTTTATAGGCCTTATCCGCTTCTTGAACGTAGTTTGTAAAATGGGTTTTGGCGAACGCCAACCCTTCTTCAGAGGTCATGCCGGCATAACCGAGCTGAATCCATTGATTTTTTATTTCTAAAATCGATGTTGCCGATCTCATCGCTTTGAGAGCCGAAGCGGAAGCATACACATTGAGAAACGCTTTAGAAAAACTTGAATCAATCTCTGGGTTTACTGGGAGGATCACACTCGGCGTTCCGTATATTGAAAACAGGTGTCCAATCCAGTATGCATCCGCAACAGATGCCTTTGGTAACAGCGCCAGGGAGAGGTTGGTAAAGGTATTGAGCAGTTTTGTCAATGCAATTTGCTGTCCCCCAACACCATCTGCCGTCAGAAACCGGTTTGGGTATTCCCCTTCCCGGGTGGGGACCCGGTAGGCAAATGAAACCGGTACTGACAGCCATAAAGTGTGAACTCCATCTGCTTCATATGAAAATTCGCTGGTTGTTAAATCTGAAAGCGTGATCGGGTCGTATCCCTTCGAGTTGCCGGTTAAGTTGCCGGAAAAAGGGGGAATCGACAGGAGGTTTCGCTTAAACGGTTTTCGATTGAGGATCGATCGGATCAGGTGGGTGGCACTCAGCGCAAAAGCGTCGACCTTTTTTATCGGCAAGTGAGCGGCCAAGATCGAATCGAGTCGCTCATACGCTAGATAAATCAATTGATCATCCGGCCCGGTGAGATCCTGAGCGCTTTTGGATATTGATGTGATATGGGAGGCCTGGATATCATCAGGGGTTACCGTAAAAGCGATAAACACGGGTGCCTGATGATCCTGAAAACGGTTTGTTTTAAATAGCCGGATCAGTTTACCTTTTTCCGGCAGGAGCGCCATCACATCCGCGGCCTCAAAAGGCTCAGCCCCGAAGAAGGTGATGATATCGGCGGGCTTATCTTCAGGCCTCTCGGAAATCACCTCTTCCCTCAATGCTTGGTAGCGCTGGGTGAGGTCTTCATACGCTTTTCGGGTCGGTGAAGTGACCGCTTCACCAGGGTTGTCATCTCCGGTCTTTGCCTCTGCATCTCTTTCATTTTGAAATACAATATCATCTGCCAAATTCTCGGCCTCAACAGCAAGCCCCAACAGAATCATCACCTGTTCCCGGGTTTTTTTATCTGGGATAAACCTTACGATGTCCGGCAATTTTTCTCTGTTTTTCCCAGTACTTGATTCGACCAGTTCGATTTCACTGGCCAACCGTTGTTGCAGATATTGTTTTTTCTCCCCATCTGCCGCAGATATCTTTCCGCGCAGTGTGGCGATCCGTTCCAGCCGCGAATAAATTTTTCGAAATAGCGCTTTTTCACTTTCTTTTATTCGATTGATCAGGGGTGAAAGTCGATTGAACCGCTCAAGTTCGGAAAGACGTTCCGCGAGATTAAAAGCATCTTCGATCCGATTTGACAAAACCAGATCATCCACCATTTTTCCGAATGTGTCCAAAATTTCATCCACGCGACAGCCTGCCCTCAATATGTTGACGGACTCCAGTGTGGTCAATGCTTCTTCAAACCGGTTCAATCCCGCATAAGCACGCCACTTCAGTTCCGGAAGCATACCCCGTTTTGAGAGATCGAGCGCCAGGTTGAAATGATTTGCAGCGCTCTTTTTCTCTCCAAAACCGACAGCGACTTTGGCCAGATTTAAATGCAGGGTGGAAAGAAGCGCCAAACTCTTTCGGTCGAGGGTTACTTTTTTGTGTTCAAGTGAATTCAGTCCTTTATTAAAATGAAAACCGGCGGTTTCAAAACCTCTGATACGAAAAAGGGTCTGTTCCAAATTGTTTCCTAAACCATCCGACCCCTCCAAAGCGTAAACGCCCATTGTATTGTGATAAATGGCTTCAATCGGTTTTTGGAAAGGGATTGAACTTTGATCAAGAAGACGGGTTATCTTTTTATCGATGACCGCCAGTTGGCGGACAAAAAGATGGCGTTCGTTGGTTTCTGCAGGGATCATACTGAGCACTTTGGCCATATTCATGATATTGGTGGCGGTGCTGACCCTGTTTTTCATCCGAAGTGTCAAATCAGCAGCGTATCGAAAAAAAGAAAATGCATCGATCAGTTTTCCCCTGGCCATCGCCAACTGACCCGCTCGGTGGTAAAGGAGAGATACCCCGTGAAGGTCACTGTCCGAAACCGGGCCATCGATCGGGTACTCGGCAAGTTGTTCCTTGATAGCTGTTTCAGCAGGTATCAGGTCGCCGAGCTCTACCTGGATACGCGAGATGAAAGCTTCCGCAAGTCTTTTTTCCTGGGCTGCGGAAAAGCCATGCCCTGCACGGGTTGCGCCAATTTCATCTATGGAAAACTGAAGATCGATGTTGAAAAGCCCCGTTTCTTCTTTTTTGCTTTTATCCGGCACACCGTATTTCCGGACTAGAGCGATGACCTCGACAAACTCCCCGGCTGCATCTTTGAGCTGTTTTCGGCGCTCTTCACCGGCCAGGGTCTCCGCCAGCTGGTATCGGCTGTATGCAACGGATCTTTTGTTTCGAGTTAAATTTTGCAAAAGATTGAGGCGCTTATTCAATGAAAAAAGCTGATCATGTGTTTTAATCGCCTTTTCCCATTGATCTGCTTCCTGATAGGCCAGACCGAGACGGTCCAGGAGCTCGGCGTTCAGGAGGATCAGCCGCTCAGGGAACTTGAGATCTTCACCTATTCTCCGGATGATCTCCGAGAGGCGCTGATCGACGCCATTTGGATTTATCCGTGTGTGTTTGCTTACTTTTTTACGGTCCTTTAATAATAAAACTACCCGTTGGTTCAACTTTTCCTGCTCTAAAATCAAATCTTTCATCCCCCGGTTGTAGGCGGACCATTGAGGAGCAGGCGGGGGAAGGTGTATTCTATTCAACTCGGACAACCTCTTTTTTATCCGGGACTGGGATTTGGCAATGATGTTTGCGCGTCCGGCAAGCTCGACCCCGTCTTTTAACAATGGGGTTATCACCTGGTCCATGATGTACCGAATGATTTTGTCAAACTGCCTGGATGCATCCATCGGTTGCATGCGCCGGTCGATAAGCGCGATGGCCTTTGTAAACGCATTGATGGTTGCTTCAGACTCTCTTACATGAAACGCACTCGACCCCAACCGCTGATAAAACAGTATTTCGGTGCTTTTATTTTGAAACGGTTGTTTTGAATGAAGACGTTGGGTAAAATGATGGAAGGCCTTGGCGTGCTGGCCGAGCAGAAAATAAGTATTGCCGATATTGAGAAGAAGATTGGCTGCGTTTAAGGGGTTATCCTTTCGATTGTTTAAAAAGTATGCTTTTTTGTAGGATTCCAGTGCAATTTCCAACCCTCCCTCTGTTTTATGAACCGTCTCGAGAACCTCAAGCACATATCCCAAGGTTTGATGAAAATACTCAATTTGTCCGTCTAAATTGATCGCACGGATAAGCATCTGTTTAGCTTCTATCAGTGGACCTTTTCCATTAAGATAGGTGAGACAAAGAGCGGTTGCGTATAGAGCGATCGGGTCATCAGCCCGCTTCCTCATCCGGTTGCGGTAAGCATTCAGTACTTTCTTCACATCTTTTTGGGCGGCTGCGGAT
Organism: Desulfobacterales bacterium; assembly: GCA_011049715.1. GTDB lineage: Bacteria > Desulfobacterota > Desulfobacteria > Desulfobacterales > UBA2156 > UBA2156. The sequence continues at coordinate 19,212 of DRHF01000151.1, read as the reverse complement.
TTGATATACCCGCGGTGGGCTTCGACAATGGTGTCGTCGTATTCGATCAATTCTTTAAATATTTTTCGTGCAGAGGAAATCTCACCCAACCGATAGAGGTATTCGGCGCCTCCAAGCGATTTTTGGATATAGCCATCCCGGGCCAGTCGGTAGATGTAATCATCATCAGGTCTTAAAGAAATTTCAGCTTCATACAGTTTCAAAGCTTGACGAAACCGCTCTTCCCTGTAAAGTATTTCGGCGAGGGAGAGCCTTGCAGCAGCGGTTTGTGAAGTTAGAATCGGAAATTCTTCGAGTACCTGGCTGTAGGCGTTTTTCGCCCTGGATCCTTCTCCTGCTTCAAAAAGCAGGTCGCCAATTCGATTTAAAGCACCGATGGACAACAGCGGCGTTTCATCCCGATTTTCGTCCGCTATTTTGCGAAGTAGTTGTAATTTATCATCCAAGCTTTTTGTTTCAGATTCCGAGATTGACAGATTTAATATGCGATCAACCGCCACATCAGCCCACGGATCGACCGACTGATATGTTTTGACCACATCAAGATAAATGGGATAGACCTTTTCCAATCCGCTGATCTGACTGTAGATATCTGCCTTTAGAACCATCGCTTCCGCCACTTGAGCTTTTAAAGATGCGTTGTTTTGGATCACACTCTCAAGCAGATGGATCGCTTTGAGGAGATTTTCCGAACCCCTCCCTTCGTTAACCAGCAATCCGGCACGCTTGAGCTTTGATCTCCCGGTGACCGCAGGGGGGCGGCCCTTGGAGATGTTCGCAAGGCGGCGGAGTCCGTTATTTAAGATACCCGGTTTTTTCGTCTCATCTTTTTCGTTTTTGAGTTCTTTCCGGAGATCAATGGTTGTCAGTTCGATGAGCGAAAAGGCAGCTGCCGGCTGAATTGCCGGATAATAATCAATGACGATTCGAAACGATAAATGGGCATTGGCCATCAGGCCCAATTTTTGATAAATTTTTCCGATTTCAAACGCAGCAGCAGCCCCAAAGGGCGCCTGGTCGGGGAACCGCTCCAATACCTTATAATAAGCGAGAAGGGTGAGATATGGATCAAAAGGGATCGCGCGGGAAAGATCTTCACCTAATTTCATTTGATCTATTGCGTCTTTTGCAATCGGAATTTGACCCTCAATCGGCAGCGACCAGCAATTGCTCGTTCCGCCAAGATCAGAAAGAAAGAAAATCTTTTTACCGGCCACATGGGGTTGAAAGGATGAAAATTTTGCCGAAGTCAGAGGATAGGGTCCCGACGGTTTGCCGGATAGACCAGTTTTAAATATGGCGGCATTGTCCTTGGCGTCGATCTTTCCATCGCGATTCGAATCGATCGCAAACCGTGAAAAAAAGATATGTTTGCCATCCGAGGACCATGAGGGGAAAAAATCCATATACGGTCCGGTCGTGGCCGTGCGAACCTTTTTTGTTTGCAGATCAAGGACAAAGATATCTCCGGCATCGTCGTATCGGTAAGATACAAAGGCAAGCATTAAGCCGTTAGGAGAAATCGATGGAAAAGCACCATCTCCATCGACCGGGAGTTTTCGTGGTTTTAATTTTTTATGATGTAAATCCGTCTTATTATCAATATCCAAACTGACAATACTTCTATGAGGATCGTCAAACCCTTTTTGATGAAAATACAATTTTTTCCCATCAGGGGAAAAAGAAGGTGCACCATCTTCTGTGTCTCGGCCGGTCAACCGAACCGGACGCGCGCGTGGATCCTTGAGGTCGAACAGAAAAATGTCGCCTTTCGCGTCATAGTTTTCGCTTGTATAGGCTATGAACCGGCCGTCTGGAGAGAAAGCCGGCGAAGATTCACGTCCAGGGTCGGCGGTCAACCTTCTCGGCGGTACGATGACGGACGGGTCAGCGGACCGAAGCCACAGATCTGTGAATTTTTTCCGTTCAGAGGTGTATGCCACCCATTTGCCATCCCTTGAGACAGCGACATAGAACATAGGGTCGGTTTCAGCGGTGATCTGTTCCGGTCGGTTCGAAAGGGACGGCGCCGGTTGGTTTCCGATCCGACCGGCGAGAGAAGGGGAGGGAAATCCGAGCGCAATCACGGCCGACACCATAAGAACGGCTCTCGTTTTTCTCAATAGATGGTTTTGAAGACTTATTGCTTTCTTTTCCATGTTCCGTCTTCAGTCTGTATTTTTTCACCTGGCAATGCATTTTCGATATTCATTTTCCAGAATATTTTTTGTATCTTGGGCATATCAGCATCTGTCAGGTTTTCATTCATTTCTACGACCCTGTGCATGACTGTTTTTCTTGCGCTATTGACCTGTTCAGCCACAGAATTGAATTCGTCTTTTGTGTACCGCTGTACAAACGCTTTCAAATCCTCGGGCGCCTGATCTTTTTGGAGTGAAAAGGTTGTCAGGAGTCCGATGTTGTTCTCCCCAACCCAACCCAATCGTTTAAACGTTTCAATGTCATCGGCGTGAAAGGTCTGTACCTGCATAGCCGCCAGGGTATCCTTATATTCCTGACTTCGCTTGGGTGGCTGTTGAATCTGTCCACTGGAGTCAACACCCCTGACCGATGCAGCCAGAAGCATTTCCTGGTCAAGAGAATTATAGGTTCCGAGAACCTGATTTTCCAGTGCTGTTCGTTCGCTCAGGACCTCCACTTTTACTTTAGCAAGGGTACATCCGTACATCAGGATCAAAATGACACACAAACTATTTTTCATAGCTACCTTTTTCGTGTTTCGAGTGTTAATTTTTTATTCTGATAGTCGATCTTCAGCGTGTTTTTTGTATAGATGTCAAATAGTTCTATTATCGGCCCCAGACGGTTAAGCTGCCCCTCAATACCCGCCAGTCCGGGAAGATTTCCTATATTCAGCCGTTCGAGAGGGGGAATTTTTATCAATATCCCTTTGACTTCCACTTCACCATATAATGATAGGATGCCGTTTTTAATTGTCAATTCAATCCACTTAGGCGTTCCGATTCGAAGCAGGCGGCGTTGTGAGGCGATGGTTTCGTTACTTTCAGAAGGATCGATCAGATAGAGGAATCCTTCTAGGAACAGGGACCCGATATGACTGAATTTCAGATTAAAGTTCAGCTCCTGGAGGAGTGGTTGCAATTTTACGGTGAGCGGAAAAGATAGAAACAATTCTCCGCTGATCGACCTATCTTCATTTTCATCTTCCTCCCCTATCCGGGAAAGCAAATTTTTTGCATCCAAACCTGAAAACGACAACCGTGTTTGGATCAAAAACCCGGGGTTTTGATCCAGGATCGAAATAGAACCGATGACCGTTCCACCGAGCAGGTCTGCCTGAAAATAATCGACCCTCGGAAGTGTATCGGTGAGGTCCACATCCACAAACGAACGATGGATTTTAATCGGGTTGGACAAACCGCCCAGCCGGGCGGACTCGAAAGAGATCGCGTGTTTCGGGTTAAAGCGCTTTCGCAATTGATTCATTAGCCTTTGAAGTGTCGAATCTTTGGATTCAGAGCTGAACAAAGGAGAGCCTTTTTTAAGAACATCAACAGAGAGAGGGAGAGTTTTTGTCGTATTTTTCGCTTTTCCATGGGCAATATAGAAGCGCTTCTCCAGGTTGAGATCGGCTTGCAAGTTTTTGATGCTAAAATTGCTGCCGATCTCGACGTTCATTTTGGGGGTGTTGATCCAGCTTTTTATATCGATACGCTCACCCGGTGTGAGTTCGACCTCACCACCGGCTACCATCTTTCCTTCAATTGTAAGGTCTTTTAGGAGTGTGTTCATAGCGTTTCCACCCTGAAAACTCAGGGTGCCGCTGGCAGTACCGCCCAGACGTTGAAGTAAAATGGGTAATGGTGATGCTAAATCTTCTTTGGCGATCCGATCCAAACCATAAAGTGAGAGGTTGAGGGTTTCTTTTATGTTGAATGGCCTCAGATCGAGAGCCTGGGAAAAGGAGAATGTTTTCAGATATTGATGTTCGCCTGAAAACGAAAGATTGATTGATAATGGGTTGGATTTGATCGGGTGCTTTAAGATTTCCAGTGGAATCGTGTCGATATTTTCGATCAAAAGGTTTCCGGTTACTTTCCCGATGCCGCTGATTTTTTCAAATTCATATCTTAACGGCTCCGGGGTCGAAACAGCCCCAACTTTTAATTGCTGGTCATCGGTAAAGGTCCAATCTATCCCAACGCCCTTTAGGGTGGAGGAAAAACCGAACTTATCGATGAAGTTAAAAGCGTTTTTCATATCAAATTTCGATTTTTCCCCTAGTTTTCTCAATTCTTCGGCTGTTGGGATCCTACCAGAGAAATGCCATCGAAATGCCACATCTCCGGTCAAATCGTTATTTTGATACCTTTTTTTTAAGAATCTCTCATAAAGCGCTTTCAGATCAACGGCTAATTTCCCTTCGGTTTTCAGAAGGGCCGAAGATAGATCCGTGATCTCTGCTTTAATCCCCATTTCCAGGATGTTGTCCAAAACCCACTGTACGGTCAATCCTGATACACTCGCTTTAAGGGGTGCTACACGGTCAATATGAATTCGGGTTGCCGCGGCAGTAAGGTCGGAATGGGCCTGGAAGGGTGCGAGGCGCTTATTTTGAATCACCAGCGAGGGAATCGTTATACGGAAGTTTTTTAATTCCAGGTCAATGCCGGTTTCAGGCTGCTGTGTCCATGTTGCATCCAACTGCTGCGTGGCGTTGTTGATGGTGATAAATCCTGGTATTTCGAGTTCATTTAAAATAATAGATTCTTGTAGTTCAACCCGGGAAGTGAAACCAAAGGGTGAATTTTTTGACGGCTGGATTTCATTTCCTTTGATCCTGAGATGTGGTATTTCTAACGCCTTAATATAGACATTTTTTTCACCCGTGATTTTTAGGTTGTCCAACTGAATTGATGCGGATAAATCGATGTTTTTCGGATACCTATCCTCTACGATCGATTCCATGCGATTAATCGAAAATCTGAGATTTTCAGCGGAGAAAGACGGGGTGGGAAATTGATTTAAATTGTACTTCAAGCCCCCGGGGATGGTGAGTGTCAGGTCGTTTATTTCAATACGATTGGGTCCCGAGGGGAGCGGGCCGGAAAAATGGGCATCTTTAATTTTGAGAATCGGTGTTTTTTTGTCGATGCGAAAAGAAAATGGAATCTCTTTCGGAATAAATGCCCGGACAAGGGCAAAAAGCTTTTCCAGGTCAATCCATACCGGTCCGATGACCATATCGATTGTTGGTGTGGGTTGGTTAAAATCCGCAACAATCCCTCGCCACAAAACTCGGCTTTTCCCCAGGGAATAAAGCGAACCCTTTTGTATTGAAATTGTTCCATTTTTGACTTCTATATCCCCTGTATTCGACAGCGAAAAATCAAACGGTCCAAGTCGCTTATTTGGTATAACTCCGCCTGACATACCGACACCATATCCGGCCAAATGGGTATCAAAAGAAAAGAGCTTCATGGGGTTTCCGTTCGCGTTTAATACGAACTCCAGCTTTCCTGTGATTTGGGTTGCGGAAACCAAGGGCGGAATAAAAGGAAACAGGACCTTTTTCAATTCAGACAGATGAATTTGGACACGGGCTTTGGTCTCTTTTTTGACAGGATCATGGTTTATGGTAAATTGAGCACCCGGGAACACGCCATCCACATCGAAAAAGGCGTGGGTTAAATCCAAAGTCCCCTTGGCATCAAACAGGCCGTTTATTTTTGAATTTAAACGGAGTGAAGGGATCTGATGCCCTTCCAGTTTCAAATCCGATGAAATATCCAGCGTGATGGGACTAAAGTAAAGGGATGGCATGGCCAATTGAAGGACCATTTTTTCCAATGCCAGCCGCCGTCCGGTTTGTTGATCATCTATTCGAAGGGCTATATTGTTGAATCGACCGGTGGCTTGAACATCAACCGGAAATTTTATCGATTTCTTTTCAGAACCTCCCCGTGATTTTTCCGGCTCAGGTGAGGCTGGTTGGGTCAGCGGAAAAAGAAACTTTTCTAAATTGGTTTGCCCGTTGTGATCGCGGATCAGCTGTATCGTCATATCGCTTAATATCAGATTAACGACCAAACGGCGTTCCAGGATTTTTTTAAGGTCTACCTGAATCACTGCTTTTGAAATGGAACACATCGGCTTTTCTGAAAAAACAGATAAATCCGCTATGCTAATCCCCTCGGCGCGTATTTCACCCTCCCATTTCCAGCTCAGCCTTTTGATCTGAACAGGTCGGTGAAGAGTTTTTGAAGCCTGGCTTTCAACATATCCTCGGAACCATTCGGTTGAGATAATCTTGGGGAGAAAAAGAACAAAACCGACGACAATGATGACGATCATTGATAGGAAGGCAACAAAGCCAAGGAGAATGCTCCTCGCGATCGAACGTTTTGCTGTTGGTATAGTGTCGGTTGACATGAAGACGTGCCGAAGAAAGAATGTATTTCATCAACTGCTAAAACAAACCCGAATCGATTTCTAATAAAAAAACCGATGTCGGCCTAACCGATGTCGGCCTTTCATAACATAGTTGATAAGGTGGTGTTTTTCAAGAAAAACAAACCACCCGCAGATACCGGGATTGCATCAGGCGAGTGGCTTTGGTAAAAAGACAGTCTTTTTTAAAATATCGGTATCTTTAAATCGCCATTTGTTTGATTCTTTGTGACAACACCTGGGATTCGAGGTTCACGCCGATCCGAAGAGATCTGAGTCCATCCACACCAGGGAGGGACTCCAGTTCGAGGTTCTCCAATTTTCCGGTCAGATATCCCTCCGCCTTTAGAAAGTCGATGTGACGGCGCATCTCCAATGCCTCTTCCGGGTGTGAATAGACAATGGCAATCTTGCCAGGCTGGGTTAACCTCTCCTTGCCTCCTTTTACCACCGCTTTATCAAGACGCGATTTGATAATCTCATGCCGGATATCGTAAGCACCATCGACATCAAACCGTTTTTCATCGAACCGGAAGCGGATAGATAAAGGTGCATTCTGGACGAGGATAAGATGGGCGGTATCGAGCGGTACCTTTAAAGAGGCCTTGAGCTGTTCTGTATGCCATGCAATGCCGGCAGCGACCTTGATCTGCCAAAGCCGAAGATTTTCCAGATAGAGATCATTAAAATCTCCCTTTTCCATTAAAGAGGTCCCCATGTAAATGAGGTAATCGATCCCGTCTGTCCGGTGCCGTTCAAAATAGTGCGGAAATATCTGCTGCGTTTCTGCATCTTCCTGATCGAGATAGAGGGCAAGCTTGTTGTTCAAAAGAGAGACGCTTTCTTCGAAATCTTTTCGAAACCGGTAGACTGATCCGAGGCCCGGGTCAATGGCGGATTCGTATTTTTCGATGGCACGCAGCACCTTTGGCCCAAAACCTCTCAGGTGTGAAAAAATCGATTCCACCTCACTACTGATAAATTTTACCACCGACAGTTCATCTCCGGACCCCAATCCCTTTTCAATTTGTTCAATTTGTTGTTCGACACGTGAGCTTAATTCCTTAAGGACAAGGATCGGTCTGGCCTTATGTGCCAGTTTCAACGCCTTTAAGGCGAGCTCCAGGTGTTCAGAGAGGTCCTTTTGAATGGCGCGGTTCCGCTCATTCGTTGATCCGCGAATGTCGGAAATACCATAGAGGGGATAGACATCTTTAAAAACAATGGACGGCATTTGTAAGGTCTCTCCCCTACGGAAATTTTCGAGATGCTGGAAAGCGGCTTTGCGAAAACGCCACTCAACAGTGGGATGGATGGCGGTACAATTTTCCTTGATCACGCTCTGTACTTGATGATCCAGATCATCCAGTGCCTTTTTTATGGCCAAAGAAAAAATCGGTTGAATATGGTTCATCACCATCTCATCCAATGGGCCGAAATCCCCTGGTTCCGGGGAACCGAGTTTTAGGATTCCGATGCATTGACCTTTGTAAATCAAAGGGGCGATCATCAAAGACCTATCCCCACTTTGGTAGAGTTCCGCCTTTTTTTCTTTGAGGCAGGGATCCTTGAGTACGTCGTGAACCCGAACAATTTTTTCTCCTTTTATCGCCTGCTCAAACACCGTTCCCTGGGAGGTTGAAATATCAATATGGTGGGAGTCCGCAAATATGCAGCATCGGGTCATCTGAGACCCTGAGTTGATAAGAAGAATCTGATCATCCTGTATGGCTGCAAGGTCGGCAACAAGCTTCGGGCGATGAAAAAGCGTACGCAGTCTCTCTTGAATGCGCAAAAATCCCTCCTTGGAGACGATGGAATCCTGATCGATCAGGTTCCGCTCCAGACCGGATAGAACTTGCGATTCGGTAACATCAATCGCCTGGATAACGGTGAACCCGCATAGAATGAAATCCTCCGGGGGAAGTATTTCCCGGAGTATTTCCGGCTCGGTCAGATGATCCATAATGTATAAGCGCTCTTCGGAAGAAAGTGGTTTAAGATCCCCAACAGGACGGGCGTCTACAAATGAGAAGTCAAATTTGAGTCTAAAATGGCGTTCGAGATTTGTATCCGGGTCTTTTATAGTCCGGATCAGCGGGTAATCGAGCTGCTGATGGATCCCGTAGCACTTGTCCAATATAAGCAGATACGCCCGGATAACCCGGGCCTTGTGGAAGCTCTCTTTGTCAAGGTTGAGATGTCCGGTGAAGGATCCGTCTTTATTTAAAAACAGCTGTTTAAAACGGGGGGAGACAAAAATTGATTCAGTTGAGAAGGGAATCGCCGCGGCAACCGCTTCAATATTCCAGTACACAGGTGGAAACACCAAGCCCATCAGACGTTTGACCAGATCGGCGTGACGGTCCAGCAGAGTGAGGTCATCGATCGGACCGTAAAGTTCCGGGGCTTTATCGAGTATCTCTTTATGGGTGTCAGTGCTGCAAGGCATTACGGTATTGAGATGTTCTTTATGCTGATCTAAATAATCGATGAGCGGTTTCAAACTGAGTGAACATTGAAACGGATATTTTTTCTGCAGATCATCCATGTAAACCTCCTTTTTCTAAATCCATAACATATGTATAAACAAAAAATTGTCCACACAAATTATTTTCTCTGGTTTCACGAACCCCATCCATTGGCACGTCGGCTTCGGCGTGGAGCAAATTGAACTCTTTGATTTTTTTGTGAAAAATTCGGTGTTAAAGGGTTCCTCAAACGACCACTACTCGCTGTTGGTCATTATGCCGCATTTTTCACACCTGTACCGGGCCTTTCCCATTTCTTTTGATGTGATTTTTTCAAAGTCATTTCGTTTTTCACCGTGGATTTCAAAACATTCCGGGCAGTAATCTCCTGAAAGTTCATCCGCCTTAATGGTCAGATGGCAGTGCCGGCATTGGAGCTTGTCTGCCTGTTCAGGTAACAGTATGAGTTCTCGGTGGTTACAGGAGGTCATATCGAATTTCGTTTTTTAACCATTAAAAAGCAAATCATCGGTTGAAAATGAAACCATGCCGAATTCACGGACTGAGCGGATTTGCCGGCTCTGTTTCAATTTCCGCAAAAGCCCTTACCGGAAATGTGCCAAAACCTTTAACTTTTGCCGGGACAGCATAGAACTTAAAACCTGAATCCGGCACCAGGTTCAGGTTGCACATATGTTCCACAATTGGAATTCCAGCTGCCAACAGAACAGAATGGACCGGTCTTGTGCCGTCTGATGTGTCATCGATATTGTATGAATCTATACCAACCAACGACGCACCGGCTTCCCTTAAATGTACGGCAGCATCTTTTATGAGAAATGGGTGATTTTCGTAGTATTGTTCGGTAATCCAATGACGAGACCAGTTGGTATGAATCAATACCGCTTTTTTCCACAGGTCTTTTTTTCCAAAAATGTCGGGGCCGATACGTGTTGAGTCCATCCGAAACACGATCCCTTCGAGACCTGCCATGGAAGATAAACTTAATTCGGACAAATCGTTGCCATCTGCATATCTATGAAATGGTGAATCAATATATGTACCGGTATTTGCAACCATCTCAATTTTTCCGATTTGAAAAGAGACCCCTTCACCATAGTGCGCTTTTGATGCCTCCCGGCTTAAATAATCACTGATGACCGGGGCCGGCAAATCTTTGTACGTGACCAACCCATCTTCGATGGTATGACTGAGATCAATTAAATGTTTCATACGCTCCTGCCAATTTTGGTGAATTTTCCGGGTACTCACTTACCCGTTTTTTGCCGGATTTTCTGCTCCGGCTTTCGGAGGTCGAGGGGGGATCACCGCATTCCATGCAGACCGTGCACCTCACATCACTGCAGTTTTGACAAAAGTAACAATCCTTGCAATTATGCTTGCGATCGATTGAGGGCTGTTGTTGAGGCTCGTAAACCAGCCCCTCTATTCCCGGCATTTTGATCCAAGGCATAGGGACACCAAAAGTAAATCCAATCGTTTTTAAACTCTGCTTCAGCGCACTAAATCAAAAAAACACACCGCCCGTCGGCGGATCAAACCGATTTTTGATTTTTAATGAATAAACTCAAGTTTCGCACCTGATATTTTAAGAAAAGTCGCATCAGGCATAGGGTAAAAAGAAACCAGACCATCGCGTGCCTGTGCACGGTGATTACTTTATGGATACCGGTTCAAACTGATTGCCTCATTGTTTTTCCAAAAAATTTTATTCACCCCACACCAGATGCGACACCGTGCCCTATTGGGGGTACGGAACTTGAGGATAAAGACTCTTTTGAGTAAAATAATACGTAAAATAAAATAACAAAGTCACAAAATTGAAAATAGATTTAATATTCTGGTAAAAAGCCTTTGCCATCGACATTTGCTTCAAGCTAACGGCGGGAGAAATAGTTGAATGTCATTCGGGCGCGTGAAAAATTCGAAAAAATTATCAACTTGCTCTTGCCATCTGCAGGTGCTTTTTCTAAAGGATATATTTGATGAATTCGTAAAAAGATCATATTGCTCTCTAAATGACCATTTTGGGGCATCTGTTTGATTCATACCTCAATTGAAGCCATATTTTGCTGTCTGGAAATCATATCAAAACCAGGCTTTTAAATCTGAACTTTAGCATAAAAGGAGAAAAAAATGAAAGTTGCGTTTATCGGAATGGGGACGATGGGAGCCTCCATGGCCATAAATATTTTGAAAAAAGGCCATGCCCTAACGGTTTACAACAGGACCAAGGGAAAGGAAGCGGTTGTTGTCAAGGCTGGGGCAAAACGGGCGGAATCGCCAAAAGAAGCGGCTGCAAAAGCCGAGGTCATCATTGTCTGTGTCAGCGATACTCCTGATGTTGAGGAAGTCATTCTGGGAGAAAATGGAGTGATTCAGGGCGCACAATCCGGTTCGATTGTGGTTGATATGTCAACAATCAGCCCCAAAGCGACACGAAAAATGGCCAAAAATCTGGAAAGCAGAGGTGTAAGAATGATAGACGCACCGGTTTCCGGCGGCTCTGAAGGCGCCGAGAATGGAACCCTGGCGATCATGATCGGGGGTGACCCGGAGGATGTGGAAAAGGCAAGGCCGGTCCTTGAAACCATGGGAAAAACAATAACGCATGTCGGACCGATCGGGGCAGGTCAGATCACAAAGGCGATCAATCAAACTATCATTGCAGGTGGTTATTTGAGCGTGGCAGAGGGGGTAGCTCTGGGTCTAAAGGCCGGCCTGGATATGAAAAAGGTTGTCCAGGCGATAGGCGGAGGCGCTGCCGCTTCCTGGGTCTTAACCAACAGGGCTGGAAATATGATCGCTAACGATTACCCTCTGGGCTTCCGGGTAAAGCTGCACCACAAAGACCTGCGTATCGCCCTGGAGGCTGCAAGGGAACTCGGTGTCGTCCTACCGCTGGCTGCCCTGGTCGATCAAATTGAAAACGGACTGATCGGGCGGGGGTTTGGAGATGAAGATGTATCTGCCATGGCCCGTATGATTCGTGAGCAATCCGGGATAGATCCGTGCTGATCGGATCGTCTTTTCTTTTTTACCCGAGGACGCTCTTTATTTTTCCACAATGAGGGGATAGTCGGGCGTCGGGTTTAGCGGACACGAATACAGATATTTTCCGGGTTTTAGATCGATTTGATAATCTTTGGTCTTTCCCATGGTCAATCCGCCGCCGGAAACCTTTGGCAGGGAAAATCGTTTGAAACCCGCTCCCCGTATCCAAAACCCCGTTTTTAATCATCAACCTTTCCTCTTAACGTTTTCAGTTTTCCTCGCTTTTTTTTATGGTCCAATCGTTTCTGCTTCGATCCTTTTGTCGGCCGGGTCCCTTTCCGTATTTTAGGCGCAATCGATACCCGCTTGATCAACGCTTGCAACCGCGTAAGTGCCTCTTCTATATTTTTCTCCCGGCTCCGATATTTTTGTGCCTTTATAACAACCACGCCGTCTTTTGAAATGCGTTGATCGTTTAACTTCAATAGTTTTTCTTTATAAGTATCAGGCAACGATGCTGCTTTAATATCGAAACGCAAATGAACAGCTGATGAAACCTTGTTGACGTTTTGTCCGCCCGGACCCATCGCACGAATCGGAAGTATTTTTATATCTGTGAGGGGAACGGTTACATGGTTTGATATTTTCAGCATCGTTATCGGTTTTATCCGTAATATTTTCGATCGTTACAAGATCTGGCGGCGTGTTAAGCGTCCATGCGGAAATGCAGTTATTTTCATTTTTGCGCTGGAATTCCAGAATAGACCGGCGATAGGTTCTGACAGGTTATTCTTTTTCCTTCAGCAGGGCGTCAAGACCGGCAAACGGTTTGTAGGTAGCGGTCGATCCCTGTTCGTCGCCCGGGGCTACCTCACTGTATTCTGAGGCATCTATATTGCGTGAATGCTCATTGTCGTGGCAGTAGATACAGAGGAGTTCCCAATTGCTGCCGTCGGGCGGATTGTTGTCGTGGTTGTGGTCCCTGTGATGGACCGTCAACTCTCGAAGTTTTTTACCGGCAAATTCACGCCCACACCGTGCACAAACCTCGGGAAAAATTTTAAGGGCCCTCTCCCGATAGGTCTGTTCCCGCAGCTCACGATCCCGGCGAGCCCCGGCAACGATTCGGTCCAGTTCCTTGATATTTTTCTTCATTTTGTTCGATGACATGATTGCTCCTTTGATTCACCCGGTCTATGAAGATAGTCAGAATCGCCGGTTTCAGTACCCTTTTTTAAAATCGATCACATATTGCAAGGTCTGCTTTGCAAGAAACCGCTGGTAGTTGTCATAAAAAATTCGAACAATTTCCCGTGGGAAACTGACCGCAGCGTTGTGGGGCGTAATAAATGCGTTTGGAAGCGCCCAAAGCGCGCTGTCGGCGGCAAGCGGTTCCTCCTTGAAAACATCAAGCACGGCCGCGCGAATTACGCGACCCTTGAGCGCACGAACAAGGTCGGGCTCCACTATAACGTTACCGCGACCGATATTAATCAGTACCGCCGAAGCCTTCATCTTCTCCAGGGTTTTGGAATTGATCAGGTCGGTTGTTTCGACCGTATGGGGCAGCACCAGAACCAGGTAGTCTAAAATTCCGAGGAATTCCTCAAACGATGAACCGGTGTAAACACGCTCGAGATACGGGAGCTCTTCAGAGGTCTTTTTGTAGGCAACTACCCGCATGCCGAAATGTGAGGCTGTTTGGGCCACATGTTTTCCTATTGAACCCAGGCCACAGATGCCGAGGGTCAATCCCGCCAGACTTCGATAGGGAATATGGATCCATGCTCTGTTTTCCTGATTTTGCCTGGTTTCGAACAGATGGCGTTCGAGGGAAAGGATGTAGCCAAAGACATACTGATTCATCAGGGGACCGAATACGTCTTTGACTCCTGTCAGAACATAGTCTCGACGAAGGTTCTCTTCACAAAGGGGTTCAACACCGGCAAAGGTCGACTGTACCCATTGCAAACATTTCGCCTGATCCAGGACTTTTGCAACCCTGTCGGGTTCACCCAGAATAATGTTAGAACGCCGGATCGATTCCCGGACATGCTCTTCATCAGAAGCGGTGACGATTTCAATGTCGGGGAGTCTCCTCCTTTTGAGTAATTTGCCGTAGTCGTCATTATCTTCGGTCAGTACAAGTAACCGGTTCATCGATCGTCCCTAAAGCCGATTGTTGTCTCTCTTTTCGGTTTTAAACCATTTATCATCTGCCAGAACCGTTGAAGTTTCAACTTGTCTCTTTGGAATTGACCAGTACTTTTCTAGCAAATCAGAGATCCGGTCTTTTGGAATCTGTTGAAACCCATGCTTTTCGTAGAATTTGATTGCCCATGTTGCCTCCATCCACATTCCGATCAGAAACGGTTTGTCACTTTGTTCTCGAAGCAGTTTAAGCAGTTGCCCGCCAATCCCGCGTCTTTGTTCACTTGTGCAAACATAGGCGTGTCGTATCAACGTCACGTCCCCCATTTGCTGGATGCCCATCACCCCGCAAAGCGTTCCATTCTCATCGAATCCCCAGAAATCAACGCCTTCTTTGATTTGCTGTTGCAGCTCACTCCTGGACATATATGGCTCATGCCACCGGTCATCTGGGATTACACCCTTGTAGGCCTTGGCCCCATCGTTAATGATTTCATAAATCGTGTCAAATTCGTTGTCCAAACATCTCCTGATCATGAAAAAATCTTTCTATATAGGTAAAATATACGTTTATTTGTTAAATATGTACTATGAATTTAGTAAGTTGTCAACAAACCAAAAAAAAACAAGATGGCACAAACGGAGCGATTTATGAACAAAATATACGAACTTTTTGATAAAATTCTCGCCCCTCTTGGAGGAGAGAAGCCGTATCTTCTTGGGTTTTAAAGGTTTTCATTGTCGATAGATCGAAAGGAGCGGATTCGATTTGAATGATTATTTTTCGTTTAATCCCTTATCAACATGGCCAAACGTCATGCTGAGAGATTGCAATGATTTTAATCCTTCAAGCTTTTTCTTTAATGCGTTTTCACATTTCTCATCCGGTGTATCGGTCACAAGGATCAGGATCTCTTCGTTTTCCGCAGCCATTGCCTCGCAGTGGTCGAGGGCATTAAGATCTTTGAGAAGTTCATCCTTTACACCTTGGACAGGATATGCCAGATAGCTAAAAATCGGCATCTTTTCCTCCCGAATCATCTTCTGTCTCGTCGTAGGGAAAAACGACCACATGGTCGAGGTTGGCCGTGATATGCACCTTTTGATCGATGGGATAGATCGATGTAGAGGGTTGGCTGCTTCGGACCATCTCACCCGATCCGAGCCGGATGTTGTAAAGATTTTCAGAGCCCAAAAACTCCCTGTTGACGATCGTCGCTTTGCCTTGATTATCGATGACGAAATCGATGTCATCGGGCCGGATCATGACCCTCAATCTGCGGTGGTGTATCGGTTCATCAACATAAAAGGAGCCCAGTTCGGTTTCTACCTGGCCATCTTTGACGACGGCGATGAGAAAGTCGGCCTGACCGACGAACCTGGCCACAAAAGGAGTCCGGGGTCGGTGATAGATGTCTTCAGGGGTGCCCAGTTGTTCGAGCCGCCCTTGGTTGAGGACACCGACCCTGTCTGCAAGAATAAAGGCCTCTTCCTGGTCGTGGGTCACAAGAATAGCGGTTGTCCCGGCCCGGCGAAGGATCGAGAGCACCTCCGACCTCATCTGGGCACGCAGATCGGCATCTAGATTTGAGAAGGGTTCGTCGAGAAGCAGGGCGGCGGGGCAGGGCGCCAGTGCTCTGGCTACCGCCACACGCTGTTGCTCACCACCGGAGAGTTGGTGCGGGTAGCGATCCTCGTACCCCTCCATATCCACGAGTTCAAGCATCCCCGCCAGCACCTTTTTTTGTTGCCATCGCTCCATACCCTTTAATCCGTA
Organism: Desulfobacterales bacterium; assembly: GCA_011049715.1. Classification (GTDB taxonomy): domain Bacteria; phylum Desulfobacterota; class Desulfobacteria; order Desulfobacterales; family UBA2156; genus UBA2156. The sequence goes on along the minus strand of DRHF01000151.1, from coordinate 3,366 downwards.
AACGACATTTTCCGGCACCGTCATGTGGGGGAAGAGGGCATATTCCTGAAACATCATACCGACCGACCTTTGCTCCGGCGGCATTGAAAAGTCGGGGCTGGCAGCCTCTGTTCCCTGAATGTAGATCGTCCCTTCATCGGGCTGCTCAAAACCGGCGATAAGCCGCAAGGTTGTGGTCTTTCCACAACCCGAAGGCCCAAGAAGAGCCAAAATCTCTCCTTGTTTGATCTCGAAAGATACCTTTTCAATCACCCGGGTGTCGCCATAGGTCTTTGAAACCCCTCGCAGGGACACCACCAGTGGCTTGTCCGTTTTTGTTTCCGTATTCACTTCACCTCCGTTCTCCGATATTCAGGAAGGCCATGGACACGGCCGAGGTAATGATCAACAATAGGGCAGGTGCTGCGGCCCGTGTGAAAAAGGCTTCTGAAGTGGCCGACCATATCGAGATCGCAAGGGTCTTAAAGCCGATGGGGCTGAGGATCAAAGTGGCCGGCAACTCTTTCATGGTGCTGAAGAAGATAAGAACCGCCCCGGCCAGCAAGCCGGAGCGAACCAGAGGCAGCGTAATGGTGACTAAAATTTGCCAAGATTTGCGTCCAAGGCTTCGGGCAGCTTCCTCTATCCGCGGGCTAATTTGAATCAGGGATCCACGGGTGGCGCCAACTGCCTGGGGCAGGAAAAGAATCACATAGGCAAAGATGAGGAGCCAAAGGGTCTGGTAAAGAGGCCCGGCGTAATGTGCCCCGAAGAAAACCAAAGCAAGGGCAACGACAATGCCCGGCAGGCCAAAGCCGATATAGGTCGAGCGCTCCACAAAGGAGCTGATTCGTCCCGGGTAACGGACTGCAAGGACTGCCACCGGCAAGCTGAAGAGTACCGCCACCCCGGCAGCCAGAAGCGAAGCGTAGACCGAATTGATGGCCAGCCCCCACACCAAGTGGAAGGGTTCTCCCCTCGATACGCCCTCGATAAGCCAGTAAAGCAGAACGGCAATCGGAATAAATAAGGCGATCAACGACACCATGGCACAAAAAGAAAATGCCGGCCACCGCCATCTCCCCAGCCGCACGGGAGCCGGGGGTCTCCTCGACCCGCTCGAACTGCGATAATATTGACCTTTGCCGCGGACCATCGCTTCAATAAACAGAATAGTCAGGGCGACGCCAATCAAGACCATCGACAGACCGGCCGCCATTGTTCTGTCAAAAGAGGATTCGTACTGAAGGTATATCGCCCAGGTAAAGGTCTCATAACGAAGAAGCGATACCGCTCCAAAATCTCTCAGTGTATAAAGCGCCACCAGCAGAGCACCGGAAGCGATGGCCGGGCGGAGCTGGGGCAGTACGACGTGTCGGAAGGTCGACCACTGGCCCTGTCCCAAGCTTCGAGAAGCCTCCTCCAGGAGTGGATCGATTCCCCGTAAAGATGCTCGAAGATTAATCAACACCAGGGGGTAGCTGACGAGGACAATCGTAAGCAGAGCACCCGGGAAGCCGTAAATCTCGGGTAGCCGCAACACCCCAAACGGCCCTTCAAGTAGACGCTGGAGCATCCCTCTGGGGCCCAAGGCGGCAACGACAATGAATCCAGCCACGTAGCTAGGGATTACCAGAGGTAGTGCGGTTAACACCGCCCACAACCGCCGGAATGGCATATCTGTCCGATTAGTCAACCAGGCCAGAGGGAGAGCGACAGCTACTGAAACCACTGATACCCCTATGATCAAGAGTAAGGTGCGGGCCAGTACTTGCAGTGTTCGAATGCGGAATAAGAGATCCCACAAGTCTTCCCCGGCGCCAAGGGCTCGTAGAACGAGGTAAATATGCGGAAGGATCACAGCCGCACCGATTAAAAATGCAGGTATCCAAATGACGGGAGGCGGTCGATGGGCTTGCCATTTCAACTCATGGAGGCCTTTTTTGAGTTGGCTAACCGGTCTCATTTGTCTTACGGGAGTACCTCCGCCTTTCTGAGCAGCTTAAGGGTCCCCTTGAGGTCGGCCATGTCGGCCATCATAATCTTCGGGCTCTTGATTTTCGATAGGGGGAGCAACGCCTTGTGTGTCTTGACCCCCTCTACCACGGGATATTCAAAAGTTTTTTCAGCAAAATACTGTTGGGCGCCGGAAGATAAAAGGTAGGATAAAAAGCGTTGGGCGGCGCTTTTGTTTCGAGAGGTTTCTAGGATGCCGGCCCCAGCCACAAGGACCATCGCACCCGGACCGCCATTTCTGAGATGATAGTTCCGGGCGGGAAAAGATTCGCCCCGCTCTTTGAGGAAACGCAGTAGATAATAATGATTAACAAAGCCGATGTCGATCTCCCCGGCGCCGACTGCTGCCACTATCGGGGTGTTTTTGGGGTATATTTTGGCCTTGTTGGCATGAACGCCTTTGAGCCATTGGTACGTTTTTTCCTCTCCCCATAGAATTCGCATGGCCGTAACCATGGCCTGGAAGGAACCGTTTGTAGGGGCCCATCCGATCCGGTTCTTCCACTTGGGATCGGTAAAGCCCCAAATGTCATCGGGCAGATCGGTTTTCCTCAACCTTTCGGTGTTGAATACTACGGTGCGGGCGCGGCCTGAAATACCCACCCATTTGCCGCGGGGAGAGCGGAATCTAAGCTCGACCCGATCGAGAATATCCCCGGGAATTTTGCCAAAAAAATGTTCCACTGCGCCCAGTCCTGCAGGATCCTGGGCAAAAAAGACATCCGCCGGGCTCCTTCGGCCCTCCTCTAGTATCGTTGCGGCCAGTCCGGTGGTCTTTCCGTAGCGCACACGGACCTCAATGTTCGTCGCTTTGGTAAACTGATCGATAATCGGCCCCACCAGCTCCTCGGTCCTTCCCGAATAGAGGATGAGCGACTCCGCCGGCGTAAGCGTAGCAAGACCCATTTCTAATGTTTGGAAGATAATCAGGCTTGCCAAAAACAAAATCCATTTTCTCATTTTTATAAGACCTCCCTTGAAATAAAAATTATTTTGGTGTCTTCGAGGCAACTCATTGGACCGGGTACAAATCCCAAACGGGCGCCATCGATCGAAATAATATAAATTGTTGATAAAGCCTAAGCTCTTTATGCATATTAGTCAACCCTTATCATTAATATTAGTCAAAACTAAACATAGAGATAATCACTCAAGTTTCATACCAGATATTTTAAGGAAAGTTGCATCAGGCATAGGGTAAAAAGAAATTTTTCTGGAAAAAATTAATGATGAGCGCTTTGACAACGGCACAAAACCTTTTAAGAGTTATCATTTCAGAAGCAACTGATATTACAAAAGAAACCAGACCATCGCGTGCCTGTGCACGGTGATTACTTTATGGATACCGGTTCAAACTGATTGCCTCATTGT
>DRHF01000150.1 GCA_011049715.1 Desulfobacterales bacterium | reverse complement strand
TGTTGCCCAAATCGTTTTTCACACTTTTTATGAGTTTTCCATATTTTGCTAATGAATAACCTGTTGAATTTATTACATCCGAATTCTCTCTTTTACTGAGTTATATGTAATTTTCCCTGATAATTAGGTTTGGGCAACAGCCCGTCAAGACCCCTATTATAGTTCCTCCCTGAGAAAGCAAGTTCTATCACCCACCTCACCTCACCAAAGCGTCAAGGCCAAGCTGAGAATCATCGTTAAAAGGACCCTGCGCAAATACGGCTATCCGCCGGATAAACAGAAGCTTGCTACGGAGAACGTTTTAAAACAAGCTGAAATGCTCGCCGATGACTGGGTTTGATTATAAAAAATGCACAATCTCCGCCCTCCAACGAAATTCCATAAAAAACAAAGTCTAAATAGGCTCTGTTTTCAATTTAAATTATTAATTCCGTTAATCTACGGTTACTTGTATATATGGTTTCCCATCCGTGTTATTCCCAAAATCAACCTCTATAACCCCGTCTTTTCTTGTGGTCACACAGTTTCTTTTTTCCTTGCCGCCATTTCGCTTATGGACTGTCCAGCCTCTTGATTTATCCGAATATTTATCACTGGCGGTAGTGTCGCTAGGACCATCTGAAATAATAGTTAAGCGAGAAGAAATGTGTTCAAATAATTCTTTTGAAAAACCTGACTGTCTACCATGATGTGGCGCTACCAATATATCTGTCCCTTTAATGGCAGAAACAAAACTTGACCTCTCAAAAAGTTCGTTCCATGATGGGGGTTCATTGTCGCCAGGAATTAATATTTTTGAATCAGCGCAAGAAATAATAGTTATTATGCTGTGATTATTAAGATTAGAGGTGGCACACGATTTGGGCCAAAAACTTTTAAATTCAGCACCTCCGTTATTATTTGCACTAAAATGATTCTCGCCAGCGCTAACAGAACTACAATACCGATCGTTAATTTCCAAATATTTATCTATTATCTTCTCATCATCAGAACGATTGCCTGCTTTAATATCTTCTTCTGTCAAATGTTTAGGTCTGCGGATCACCCGGGGATTCAATTTATCAAAGTTCAATATATCATCAATATGATCACTGTGCGGATGCGTTATGATTACACCATCTAAGTATGGGACATTCCAATGCTTTTTTAAATGGAGTAACGGGCTAAATTCCCAATCATTATTACCACAAGAACCTGTCCCTAGATCGATAACAAAATCTTTGTTTCCCGGGGTATTAACATAAATAGCATTTCCGTGCTGCACATCCCAAACGATTATTTTAAGTTTTTCACTCATAGCTTTTTCCTCTTAAATCCTAAGAGGCGAAAGATAGTATTTTCCACGTAGACAGTTCTGATTGCTATAACTCCGGGCAATAGTAATCGAGGAGCAATCGCGTAAGTTGTTCACCTCGGGTTGAGAGCCTATGCAAATCTTTCTCTTTCATTGGTCGGAAATTTGTCGGATAGTTTATTTCGTCCCTCGTTACAAAGTCAGGCCAAAAAAGCGGCAAACTTTTGTCTTGCTGCCCCAGATAAGGCAGAATAAAACCTTTAATTTTACCGGATGTTTTGTAGTGGTGCAAATCTTTCATTACGGAATCCTGGGCTTTTCGCATAGTCGTTTCGGCGGTCTGTTTCAACCGAGTCACAATATCAAAAGGTACAGATTTTCCGTCAAACATACCGTAACCGGCATTGCAGGATATGATATAATCGAGATTGAATACGTTCGAGCTGTATCTTGGGTTCCTGCCGGGCAATAAACAGCTTACGCCAAGGTTTTCGTATATTCCGCCATCGGAAAGAATTGCCCTTTTCGTCTCACATTCTTCATTTTTTTTAAAATTAAAATCCCGGTCAATGGCAGGAAAAAAGACTGGATATGCGGCTGACGCAGCAACTGCTTCTGCCACGGCTACATCATTATCCTTTATATTTCCCAGTCGCCAACAGGCGGACTCCTGGCTGCCAAATCTGAAAGATGTACCTGTCCGCAGTTCAGTGCTGTTAATTACAACATTGACGTTATTTCGCCTTTCGTCTGTAATCCGTCTATTACCGAATAATTTTTTCTCAAGTACCTTTTGAAATGACAAGGTTCTACTTACGCGCCTTCTCGTAAAAGGCTGGCGGCCGACGACACGGGCAAACACGGAAAGGGGCACCCCGCACGTATATGTCAGAAGCTCGTGCATCCATGTGGTTGATATGAAGAGTTCTTTCGCGATTTGTATATCGATTCCACCCTTCAACAAATTTATGACCCTTTTGTCGAATTCCGCGAAATCGTCATTGCTGTACGCGAACATGGCCGCGATGATCGAACCGCCGGATACTGATGATATTACATCGATATCATCGAGTATGCCACGATCGTACAGTGCTCGCAAGCACCCCAAATGAAACGCTATTGCCCTTGATCCGCCGCCGGAAAGAGCTAATCCTATCTTTCCAGGCGCGGTATTCTTTGGTCCGAATACGGACAGCTGGAGTGGGTCAAGAACTGTAATGCGGCCTTTTTTGAAATCCTGTTTATCAAAAAGAAATCCGCCAAGGTGAAATGCCTTTTTGAGTGGTTGAGCGATCAAAAGAAGATTTTTATCACGGGAAAAATCATCCGCGCTGAGGATTTCAGCCATTGCTGAAATATCAATATCACTGGGGAACGGAAGTGATTTCGGATGGGTATGCCATGTCCCGATGTAATGCACCAGATTCCTTGTCCTTTTTATTTTTTGCTTATTGAGCTCGGAGACACCTTGAACACCGCACATAAACCGGTTTGGTTTTGGCTCGCTGTCAGGAGGTGGCTCTGAGGCTTCATCTACCCATATTACCTTGAAAACATCATCTCGCCTACCGAACAATAATCCTCCGGTTTCGAAGCGTGATCCATTTGTACGATTGTTTTGATTTATTGACTCACTGATTTTGTTCCAAGCATCGTTTGATATCCGAATTTCATACCCGAGCAGCTGGTCAGTGCAGACCCTGTAGCT
>DRHF01000149.1 GCA_011049715.1 Desulfobacterales bacterium | reverse complement strand
AGATGTGTATAAGAGACAGGGGTGGCCCGCATGATGATGATGGGTCTCCATTTTATGAAAGAGGTTCCGTTTAAAGATGTTTATGTCCACGCACTAGTTCGGGATGAGGACGGCAAAAAAATGAGCAAATCCACCGGGAATGTTATCGACCCGATCACTGTTATTGAAAAATATGGAACAGATGCATTTCGCTTTACCCTGGCCGCTTTCGCAGCCCAGGGGCGGGATGTCAAGATGTCTGAAAAACGGGTCGACGGGTATCGTCATTTTGTGAACAAGCTTTGGAATGCCGCCCGGTTTTCCCTGATGCACATCGACGAAGACGTTGAGCTACCGGATTTGGACCGTCTTTCATTGTCCGATAAATGGATTTTATCCAGCCTGAACCGCACGGCAAATACGGTTGCAAAGGCCCTCGATGCCTATCGGTTCAATGATGCCGCCGGAACACTTTATCAATTTGTGTGGCACGAATTCTGCGACTGGTATTTGGAAATGATCAAACCCACTTTATACGGCAATAGGGGCTCGGATATAAAGAAGTCAACCGTAAATGTCCTGTGGTATGTGCTCCGGGAAACATTGATTATGCTTCATCCGTTTATTCCTTTCATCACAGAAGAGATATGGCATCAGTTGCCCGGGACCGAAGGATCAGTGATGAAAGCCGTATTCCCAGTGGATGGCTCCGGGGACGCATCTAGATTTTCCGATGATGGGGCTGAATCGGAAATGAAGGTGATAACGGAAATTATATCAGGGATAAGGAATATCCGGGGTGAGATGGGTCTGTCGCCAACCCTATCTTTCGATGTTACCCTTCAAACAAAGGACGAGGGAAAAGCAAAAATACTCCAACAGCATCAGGATATTATTCTCAACCTGGCCAAACTCAACTCATTTTCTGTAAGGCGGCAGGTGAAAAGACCAAAAGGCGCCGCAACCGCCGTCATCGGAAGCACCACCATCTTTGCTTCCCTTGAAGGAATCATCGATTTTGCCAAAGAAGCCGCGCGATTTGAAAAAGAGATTGGGAAGCTGACCCATGAACTTGTCGGGCTCTCAAATAAGCTGAACAATGAGGATTTTCTGAAAAAGGCACCGGCCCACGTGGTTGAGGGGGTCAAAGAAAAGCACACGATCCTTGTTGAGAAGGAACAGAAGCTCCGGACGAACCTGAGCAGAATAAAGGAAGCTCAAGAATAACCTGCTGGTCGGACCTGGAAAAGATCCCGATCTTTACGGAATTATCACCGTCACTTCCCATGAAGCTTCTGCCGGAACACTCAAGCTCGTAAACATCTCTTGGGGTTTCCACAACCGGTTATTCAGAGTTATGGTCCCGCCTGGAACCTTCGAAGGAAGCAAATTGAAATTAAAAGGGCAGGACAAACTGATGGAAAATTACAGGAGGGGGGATTTTAAAATTCCAAATCGTTATCTGGTAGGTTTTATCCTAGAGCGCAAAATTTTGTTCATGATCGGAGGATGGGTTGGCTGAGATGAAAAACACCTGGTTCCGCCCCTGTCTTTTGGCTTTATACATGGCTTTGTCTGATCTCATGATGAATGTCTTTGGTGATTCTTTGGTGTGATATTCAGCTACTCCGATACTAATGGTGACGGAACCTTCCTTTCCCTGGGTCGATATATATT
>DRHF01000148.1 GCA_011049715.1 Desulfobacterales bacterium | reverse complement strand
CTGGGCGTCGATTTTGTTCTCTACGGGAGCCTGACCATCATCGGGAACAGTGTCAGTTTGGATGTAAAAATGGGGGATGTTTCCGGCAAGGAGCCGACCCACGCATTTTTCAGCCAAAGTCAGGGGATGGACGAGATCATACCCAAAATAAACCTTTTTGCAACCGAAATCAATGAGAAGGTTTTGGGCCGGAGGGTCGCTTCAAAACCGGAGCCAAAACAGCCACAACCCAAGCAGCCCGACATTTATGCCCACCCTGAAAAGCTGGTTGAGGGGGGATTTGGTGATGATGTAGGCCAGGATCAAAGAACAGGTTCCGGGCTTTTGTTTACCGCCGGTGAAGGTGGTCGACCTTTATCCATGAAATTCAGAAAAACCCAAAATTTCAAATTTTACATCACCGGCATGGCACTGGGGGATGTGGATGGAGACGGCAACCAGGAAACCGTTATCACAACACACCACCGGGTTTATGTTTACCGATCTAAAAATAACCGGTTTCTCAAGATCGCGGAGACCGCAGATGAACGGTATAGGAACAACATCGGCGTGGATGTTGCGGATATCAACGGCAACGGATATGCCGAGATATTTGTCAGCGGGCTGGATTCACACAGAAAAGGCGTCAGCTCGATGGTGCTTGAATGGAATGGGGATCATTTAAAAAAAATAGTGGACAACAGCCCCTGGTATTACCGGGTTGCTGAGCCTTCCGGGCGCGGTATTATTTTACTAGGGCAACGGCAAAAACAGAGAGACCCTTTTCGGGGCGAACTCCAGGAAATGGTGTGGGCCCAGGGCACATACGTTCCGGAGAAAAAAATTCTGTATTTAAAACGGAACAATTTGATGGGGCTAACCGTCGGCGATGTAATGAACGACGATCGGCATATGGTTGTCGCCTACAACCAGGGTGACTATCTGCAGGTGATTGATCCGCCGGGTAAGGTGGAGTGGAAAGACAATGCGTATTTGGGGGGCAGCATGCTCTATTTTCTCCTCCCAAAGGCAGGTCGTGAAGAGACGGAAAGGCGTCAATATCTTCCGATGCGGGTGCGTATCGAAGATATCGATGGTGACGGGAAAAAGGAAGTTATTGCTGCGAAAAACCATGATATGGCCGGGAGATATCTCGATCAGTTCAGGAAATTTAAAAACGGCCAGATCGTGGTGCTTTCATGGGACGGCATCGGTCTTGCGCGGATGTGGACGACGCGAAAAGTATCGGGTCATATCAGCGATTTTTTTATCGGTGATTTTGACAATGACGGTATAGACGAACTCGTTGCGTCGGTTATTGTCAAAGAGGGGGCTATTGTGATGACTACCCCCAACAGTACAATTATCGTCTATGAGCTCAATACAAAATAGAACCCCAATCGAGTTAAAACTCGATTAGATTTTACTCGTTATCGGTTATCCCCCCGGTTGAGCCTTTTTCCGCTCAATCATAAAAAACCCAAAGGGAAATTTTCCCTTTGGGTTTTTTTCACTGTCTAACCTGAATCGCGTCAGATTAGAAGTTCATCTGCCACTTTGCGCCAAAATAGCTCATGTCGCCCTCGTCAACGCCGGCACGATTTTCGTCAAAATCATAGAATCCAACTTCAGGAACGATAAAGAAGCCGGGTGCGATGTTGATGACAGCCTGTACATAAAAGATTGTGGTTATATCCTCATTAGATCCGGATACATCCAGCTCATGGTTTACCCAACCAAAGCCGCCCTCAAAGCTCAGCATATCGGAGGCCTTGAAACCGACAACGCCGATAAAGCCGACGGTATCGGTATCTTCAATTTTTCCACCAATGATTGCTGCGCCGGAAGCGCCCCGGGTCCACAATCCGTAGTTCCCGACATTCTGGCCGGCCATGGCATTGGCATTGACATAGGCTGGCCCGAAATTCACACCACCACCGATTCCCACGACCCAGGCATCGACATCATAATTGCCGGCATCTGAGGATTTCTCGACCTCATAGGTCTGGTACCCGCCGAGAACCGAGACGTTAAACTGGTCGGTGCTGAACCCATATGCAGCCTCGAATTTCGGGAGCCTGGTGTCGCCATCGCCATCCGTCCCAACTGGAGAAGCGGCCTGGGGCTCTACCAGGGCGATTTCAAAACCTTCTACCTTCAAGCTGATCTCCGCATGACGGCCGCCATAGATACCTCCCACATCGAGCAGATCTGAATCGCCGCCAAACACCTGGTTGCTTCCAAAGTAATTCAGCGGGGTATAGGTCTGACCCAACAGGATCCGCCCTGAACCGAAATTCCAGGTACCGTACAGGAGCCTCAGGTTCGGTCCTTCACCGTATTCAAACCGGCCGCCGATGGTCTCACCCTTGACGCGGGCGCCGATCCGGGCGTTGCCTTGCTGCCCCCATGTTAAACCTTCATCGTCTGAACCAGCTTTTCCGCCATCTGTGTCCTCCCAGAAAGTCGTCATACGGGCGCTGCCGTAAAAGCTCCAATCGCCAGCCACTGCAGGTACGGTAAAACCGACCAATGCAACGGCTACAAAAAGTACAAATAATTTCTTCATCTTAGTTTTCCTCCCTAAATATACGTATAGTATGGTTATTGGTTACCTAAATCTTTATCTTTTGATCGCTCCTTTTTCACCTCCTTTCCGGATTGAAGCAGATCTTTTTATTCTCAACATCCTGATAAAATTGACTATTTTTAGTATCCGGATATAAAAAATAAATCAAGCAGATTGTAGCAGTAAAACATCGGAATGTCAAGCGTTTTTGAAATTCTTTGTTTGAGAAGAAAAAAAACAGGCCACCTCGTGTGCTTCTCCGACCTTTTCCATATGAGGCTTTTCCCTGCTGCATTTCAACGGGTCTGCAATTTTGCAACAGTTGAAAAAAGAACAGCAGCCGTACGTGGAACCCTGGCGTTCCGGCCGAAGAAGCGTGTCGTAACGGACGGTTTCTTCACAGCGGGCGAATTTGGGGAGGGCATCGATCAGGGCTTGTGTGTAAGGGTGTCTCGGATTCTGTATAATCTCCTCCGCCGGTCCGGTCTCCACCAGGTTTCCCCGGTATATCACCGCGATACGGTCACAGAGATAACGGGTGGCCGCCAGGCTGTGGCTGATAAACAACAGGGTCGTGTTATATTTTTTGCGAATTTCCAGTAAAATGTTAAAAATCTGGGCGGTAATGATAGCATCGAGCATTGAAGTCGGTTCATCAGCCACCAAAAATCTTGGTTTTAATACCATGGCCCTGGCGATGGCGACTCTTTGCCTCTGACCACCGCTCAATTGGTGCGGGAAACTGTTAAAAAAATCATCCGGCGGGGAAAGTTTTACTGAGGTCATGACCTCCCGGACCGTGGCCGGTCGTGTTTCAGCGTTCCCCATCCGATGGATGATCAAGGGTTCCGCAACCGTGTCATATATGGAGAACTGGGGGTTGAGGGATTGGTATGGGTCCTGGAATGTCATCTGAACTTTGAATCGAAAATCCTTCAGCGGCGTCCCCTTGAGCCCGGTGATTTCATTTTCGCCTAAATATATCTTTCCTTCATTCGGTTCCTCGAGTTTGACAATCAGACGGCCGACGGTTGTTTTCCCGGACCCGCTTTCTCCCACCAGCCCGAATATCTCGCCCTCAAATATCTTCAGTGAAATCTGGTCCAGGGCAATGATCGCCTCTTTTTGTTCTTTGAAAAATGAACTTTTCGATCGATAGAATTTGCTGACCCGGACCAGCTCGATGATCGATTTTTTTTTATTGATGCCCACCGGTGTTACCCTGTCCTTTCGGCCATGCAGCAAAGGACCCGGTGTGTCCGACTTTTTTTCACCCATACCGGTGTTTCAATGCTGCATGTGGTATCCGACCGGGAACATCGATCGCAAAATCTGCAGGCATCCGGGGGGTGAATAAGATTGGGGGTTTCCCCTTTTATCGATTTGAGTGCTCCCCTCTCACCTGTCAGGGTGGGATATGATGCAAGAAGGGCGTGGGTATATGGATGGATTGGAGAATCGAACACCTCCTCCCTTTTTCCATATTCGACCAGCTGTCCGGCATACATGACGCCGATATCATGGCAGACATCGGCCACGATGGAAATATCATGGGATATGAAAATAATGCTGATATTAAATTTTTTCTGGAGATTTTTTGTCTCTTTTAAAATCTGATCCTGTACAATGACGTCCAGTGCGGTGGTCGGTTCATCAGCGATGATCAAAGCGGGCCGGCAGGATAGCGCCATCGCGATAATGGCCCGCTGCTTCATCCCCCCGCTGTATTGGTGGGGATAATCTCCCATACGCTCTCTGGGAATTCCCACGAGTTCATAAAGCGACGCCACCTGTTTTTTGGCATCTTTTTTGGAACTATCGGGATCGTGTGTCAGGATCGCTTCTGCGATTTGGTCATCGACACGAAGCACCGGGTTTAAAGCGTTCATGGCCGCTTGAAAAATCATGGCGATCTTTTTCCCCCGAATTCGGCGCATCTGATCATCAGACATCTTTATCAAGTCTTCACCTTCGAAAAGGATCCGTCCCTCAACAATCATCGCATTGCTTGGCAGCAATCCCATTAGGGCCATACCGATGGTGGTCTTTCCACAACCGGATTCCCCCACAAACCCTAAGGATTTTCCTTTTTCCAAAGTAAAAGAAGCCCCTTCCACCGCTTTTAGGAATCCTTTCCGGGTCTGATAGCCGATACTCAAGTTTTCCACTTCCAGCAAGGGCATGTTAATCGACCTCTCCTTCTTTTCTAAGTCTTGGGTCAAGTACTTCATCCATCGCACGGCCCAGCATATAAAACGACAGGGTGATCAAAGAGATGCAAATCCCGGGCGGCAGCAGCCAGTATGGGGCCTTGAACATATGACCGGTCTTCCATACCCATTGGAGCATCATGCCCCAGCTGACCGTCCCGGGGTCCCCGAAGCCCAGGAAGGCCAGGGCAGCCTCGATGATAATGGCGGAGGTCACACGAAAGGTCATGTATAAAAATGCCAGCGGCAGTACATTCGGCATGATATGCCGAAAAATAATTCTAACATGTGAGGCCCCGGCCACTTTCGCAGCCTCTATAAACGGCCGCTGCTTCAACGAAAGGGTCTGAGCCCGAATGACGCGGGACACCCCCGGCCACCGGAAAAGGGCAATGATGAGGACAATGGTCCAGATGTTGAGCTGACCGAAAAGTGCAGCCAATATAAGAACCACCAGTAATGTGGGCATGACCATAATCATGTCAGCCAGTCGCATCAATAAGGTGTCCACAATTTTTCCGGCATATCCGGCGACCAGCCCGATGGCGGTTCCCAGAAAAATGCTCATGAAAGCGGCGGAAACGCCGACCATGAAAGCGACTCTGGCACCGGCTAAAAGTTGGCTCAGGATATCCCTCCCCATGAAGTCGGTTCCGAGCCAGTGGCTGATGCTCGGACCCACGGAATTGGGAATCTCCGGATCTACCCCTGTCATGGGATTGTACATGGGGTCTATGAGTGGCGGAATATAACTTCCGACGGCCATCAGCGCAAAGATGATTAACAGAACCATCCCGATTCTGCCAAGAAGACTCTTTTTAAAAATAGACCAGCCATCCAAAAAACGGGTGAGCCAGTGAGATTTTCTGAAAAAAGATCGATCTGACATCGATCTATCCATGCAGTTTTCTGTCATATGTTCTCCGGTTTTTTTATGAACCGTCAATATCGAATACGAGGGTCAAGATAGGCATACAGGATGTCCACGATCAGATTGGAAAGGAGAACCACAATTGCAATCAATAAAAATGAAGCCTGTGCCAAAGGGTAATCATTGTTGCTGACCGAAAACACCAGCTCTCTCCCTATTCCGGGCCAGGTGAAGACCGTTTCCGTCAACGCACCGCCGTTGATGGAAAAAGCAAGACTCAAGCCGACACTGGTAACAACCGGTAGAGCTGCGTTGGGGGCTGCATGGCGATTCCGGATGTTTTTCTCTTCGAGACCCTTGGCCCTTGCGGTCAGGATATAGTCTTCCTTTAATGTATCCAGCATACTGCTTCGCATGATGAGCAGGTAACTCCCAAAATGTATCAGAAAAAGGGTGCTGAGGGGAAGCATCATGTGATGGATGACATCCATCGCTTTCACCCAGATGCCGGCCTCGGGATCGAGCCATATGTCTTCAGAAATCATGCCATTTATCGGAAACCAGTCCAATTTGTAGGCAAACACCCAGATCATGATTAAAGCGAGCCAGGGGAGAAAGAGGGTATGGGTGCAGAGCGCGCCCAAGGTCATCCATGTATCTATTTTTTTCCCTTTATGCCATGAGGCGATTTTACCCAGAAACACACCGACGAGGGCCGAAAGTATAATCGATGTGGTGAAGAGTAAAATCGTATTGGGGAGCCGGTTCCAGATAATTTGAACGACCGGCACCCCGTAATGGAAGGAGACCCCGAAGTTGCCCAAAAAAAAATTTTTAAGATAAAAAATGTACTGCTTCCACAGGGGCTGATCCAGACCGAGTTGAGCGATCAGATGTGCGGCGTCCTCCGGCGTCATATCCGGATCGACCATTCTAGAGACGGGGTCCCCCGGGGCGAGACGAAACAGCAGAAACAAAACGGTCAGGATCACAAAAAAAATGATCAGGACCTGAACCAGCCTGCCGGTAATATATCCTCTAAGTTCCATTAAAGATGGGCCCTTACTTCGGTTTCAATTCACAAAAGGACCAGATATTTCCGATACCTTCCAGTGTTTCCACCCAACCGGTGAAACCATCCTTTCGCACGGCTTCGATCAAAATCGGATTGTAAAGCGGAATAAAAGGCACATCCCGTAGAATCATTTTCTGCATCTCATGGATCTGTTTCTGACGCTCCTCCCTGTTCACGGTGCGTGCCGACAGGTCGGCGATGCGATCAAAATCCGGATTGTGGTAACCGCTTTTGTTCCCTCCCTGTTTTTTGTCCTGTGCGGAATGGAAAAAATATCTGATCCAGTCCGGGTCGAGGGACAACCTGCCATAGGCCAGAATAAACGAATCAAATTCACGGCGAACCTTCACCTGCTGGAGGAGGGCGCCAAAGGACATCGGTTTTGCCGAGGCTGGGATTCCCATCTCCCTGAGCCACTCCTGTATAAATATGCCGCTCATGGCACGAAGCGGGTCATAGTCTGCAGGGGGCGTTAAAATAGTGAATTTTTTCATCGGCTGTCCATCGGGCATTCGAATCTTTTTGCCGGGGGTCACCCCGCCATTATTGTCTACAGGGGGTACTTCCCAAGTATAACCCGACTTTAAAAGAATCGTGTATGCTTTTTTAATGCGCTCTTTCCTGGAGAGACCTTCGCCGTAATCGGAAACCTCTTTGAGATGCCAAAATCGATTTCCAGTCGGCACAACCGATATCATTTTTTCACCATACCCCTGAAGTATTCTGGAGATAATAAAGTCTTTATCGATCAATGTGGCGACGGCCTGGCGGAGGTTCACATCATCAAAAGGGGGTTTCCGGACATTGAATCCCATGTAGTAAAGGGCGCTTCTTTCGTTGGCGAACAGACGAATATCGGGCGACTCTTTAAGATCATCCATGTATCCCGACTGAATTCCCCACCAGAACATGTCGATACTCCCTTTTTGAATCGCAAGGATGGCAGCATCTGCGGTTCCGAAAAATCTGAAAATAATTCCGTCTAAAAAAGGCCCGAGCAATCGGCCATGGATCTTCTTTCCTGTGCCAAAAAAGTGCTTGTTTTTCTGGACAAAAAGATACGCCCCCTGTTTCCATTCCTTGAATACAAAAGGACCGCTGCTGATTGGATTTTTTATCTTCTTATTGCGAAGCGTTGTCAGTGGTTTTTCTGAATTTCTAGCCTCTTCTACAATACTTAACCATTCTTTTTTTGAGACAATGGGTGTGATCAGGGTCCGGGTCAAAAAAATAGCCATCGGTTTATCCAGGTAGAATTTCACCGTATATTTATCCGGCGTTTCGATCTTTTTGATAAACTTCCATTTGGAAAAATGTCTCGGTATTCTAAATTCTTTTATGATACGGCCGGTAAAGGCCACATCTTCGGCTGTCAGTTCCGAACCATCAGACCATTTTGCCGGCCGGATCTTGATTGTGTAGCTCAATGTTTCAGGCTCAAATACAGGATCTTTTTCCGCCAGCCATGGGATGAGTTTCAATGTTTCGGGCTCCCGCGTATAAAGCGGTTGATACATTAGGGAAAGGATTCTGCGAGACCACCTGTCACTGGCGAGCCAGATATTGAGTGTTTTTGGTTCCTGGGGAAGGCCGATTTTAATGATACCGGTCGCCTTTTTACCATAAGAAGGTGCGGCCATAAACATGGGGAGCAATGCAATTGCAACAATCGGGACAATCCCTATGAATCTCTTGGTGTTATTAATCATGGTAATTAACATGAGCCTCCTTTCATCTGTTTAACTTTGACGGCTTCGTAATCCGCCGGAGGCGGATTACTTTGCCGTCTAATTTCGACTTTTTACAAGACTGTCAACTTTTCGCTCGATAAAATCAATGACTTTTGATTCGAGTTTTACGGAATTGAGCCGGTTGATACGCGGAATGCCTCCCGGGCTGACACAGTTTATTTCAACCAGTTTGTCTCCGATCAGATCGATCCCGACAAAAAAGAGACCATCTGCAATCAGTTTTTTTTTAATCGTCCTGCAAATTTTTTTTTCTCTTGGGGTGATTTCATGCTTAAAGACTTTGCCCCCAACGTGAATGTTGGTTCTGAATTCATCTTTAAACGGCTTCCGCCGCATCGCCCCGAGGATGTCGCCGTTTAGCATAAGGATTCTTACATCTCCTTCACTTTTGACAATGTCCAGATATTCCTGGACCATGATCGGTTCTCTCTCCGGGTAGGATTTGTAGGCTCTTACGTAATAGTTGATCAGTGAATTAAGGTTCTCGCGGTCGCGATCGCTGACCTTGATCACCCCTTCTCCACCAAACCGCTGCAAAGGCTTGATCACCATATCACCCCCAAAATCATTTATGATTTTTCTGAGCCGAACAGGGTCCCGGGAGACATGCGTTTCGGGGATGATTTCCGGAAAATTGAGCGTATAGAGTTTGCTGTTGCCCAGGATTTGTCCTGAAGTGGTGTTGATCATAAAGACCCGGTCGTTGATGGGCGCTAACATTTCCATGACCTGGTAAATCAACGGGGGATTTTTTCTGAGAAACAGTGCATCGAGGTCGACGATGGTCTCAAATATCAGTTCGTCTTTCTTCTCACAATTTATCAGCGATCGCCAGTACTTTTTCATGGTAAGATCTTTAGGCACGGTTATATTTCGCATTCTCGCGACCACTTCATCCTTGCGAATGTAAATATCATGAGGTTCAAGAAAATATACGGTGTGCCCCCGTTGATTGCACTCATACATCAGGTAGCTGGTAGTTTCGTTTTCAGGATCGATTTTATCGAGCCGATCCATCAAGAATGCGATTTCCATGATTTTTTTCAAACCTGTTTATTGTATCCGGGTCTTTTCATCCTTTCCAAAAAGAAATATCGTCCCGACCTTTCATATCGGAAGCTGACTCTTAACACATCCGGAACGAATTGAAAACAGGATGATTATACAACATGGCCCTGAATCTTTTCATGAAGTTTACGAATCCGCCCGCCCAGTATTTTACAAATGTGAAGGGCAATCTGGGGGTATTCCCTCACGATCTCCTTGAATTCCTGCTTATGGAGAACCAAACAGCGGGACTCCTGTTCGGTCCGTATTGTTGCGGATCGTTCCGTATCCTCAAAAAGAGCCATTTCACCAAAATAGTCGCCCCCCCCGATCCGATCCAGTTCAATTTCATGGTCCTCCCCCTGGCTTTTTAGTACCGATACTTCACCGCTGATGACCAAGTACATGGTCTCCCCGGGATCCCCTTCCTTGATTACAATCTCCCCCGGAGGGTAAATGGCCTCTTTCGTGACCGATGCAACGGCCGCCAATTCACTCACAGACAGTCCTTCAAATATTTCAATTCCTTTGAGGTGAAGTATCTTATCTGAAATTGTAATTTCCGGCCCCATATGGTCCTCCTTTTTGGCAGAAAGATTTTTCTGCTGTTCGATGACACTGTACGCCACCTGCCGAAGATGGGTATTTTCCGACTTTGTCAGTTCAGTCAGGGTATCTGGGTCTATCCCTTTCAGGTCCTCATCCCCTGCCATTGACAGAGATAGGGAGACGGTAAGCCAGTCCTGTTTCGCCAGGAAATAAGATAAGATGGCCGCCCGGTCGGAATCAAAGCCAGGGAGGGAAAAATGTTTTCTGCCCACCGCAAGGGTCTCAGGGAGAGAGATGTTCTCCAGCAAAGGGACCATGATCTTGGACAGAGCGGCATCCAGCAGATCATCGAGGGCTTCATAACTGTTGGCCTTCTGACGGGTATCCGACGAAAATATGCCTCTCCAAATTATTCTCATCTGGCCGGAACCATCCTGGGCGGCCAAAACACGAAGCGTATTTTCCAATTTAATATTTTTTTGTTGGTCTAAATGATCGATGAGCAGGTTTCTAACCGGACCTTCAGGAAACTGTCGGAGACCCTCTGTTTCCGCCAGATATGTGTAACCGCTTTCTATCTGGGAACGGGCAAAACGAAAAGCATCTAGGTCTTTTATATTGAGAGCTTCCAACAGATCAAAGAGGCCTTCCCGGATTTTGCGCTGCGGGATGTTGATTGATTCAACCAAAAGCGCGCCATTTTGATACGGCGCACTTTCAATCTTGATTTTTGTTTTCACATGGATCTGCTCCGATGGATCTCCCAAGAGCGGAATGACTCTTTTTAAGGCATCATCATCTTTTATATCAAATACCTCCAAGGCAGCCAGGCGGATCGCTTCCAGCGGGTGGGAAAGGTATGGCAACGCAAGATCGTTCAAATCAGATGCGCCCAGCCGATGAAGTCCCCTTAATGCAGATGGGAGGATGGGCGTATCTTTTTTTGAAACCAGGATCTCTTTTAACCGGCTGATATACTCGGTTTCGCCTGATTCGCCGGCCGCAATGATTCCCGCCCTTACGGTGCCAATATCCTCCTCATTTAGCCAGATGGTAATCATCTCTCCGTATTTCTGAGGTTCCTTCTGAAAAAGACCGACCACCGCGTAAGCTTTAACCTCCGGGTACCCACTGGCTTCAAAAGCTTCCAGGTCAAATTCCGCTGAAATGGCAGGATCGAGCCGGTTTGCGACCTTGATAATGGCAACCATGAGATCCGGTTTTTCCGGATCAACCAATCCTTCTAAGACCGCCAGCGCCTCTTTCCCTGCTTGGGGAGAAAGGAGGCCCAGAAGCCTAATCCGGGTTCGGTCATCCAGATCTGACAAACGGGCGAGGATATGCCGGTCCAGATCTTTAAGTGAGAGAGATTTCAGTAGGCGGGCATACCACAGGCAGTTATCTCCGCTTGTCGATAGAAATTTTTGTACCAACTGGTCTTCGATTTTTTTATCCTTAAATATCGGTCCCACATCCTCGGCTTCCATATTCTTTAGATCCAACATGTTTCTGGATACCAGGTCGAGCAGAATCTTTGCATAGTTCCTTTTCAGGATAAAGGGCGAGATCACCCATGCGACAACGAATGGAAGGGCGACCAATGAAAGATATCGGGGATGGAATAGGGGCTCGGAGAACAAAATCATACCCGAACCCAGCAACAGCCCGATCCGTACCACCGTACCCCTTAAGAATGGTCTTATCATTCCCCGGTAGGATTCCGGGAAAAGGCCCATCAGGATCGCGTTGGCCGGGATGTTGATTGTAGTTCGCAAAATATTACTCGACATTCTGGCGTACATGGCCGAGAAGTAGTCGAACCGAAATAGAAATGCGAGAAATGCAAGTATATAGTTAAAAGGGTGAAACATCAGGGCAACCGGAAGTCCCCATCGGCCGTATATCCGCCCCACAAACAGGAGAATAATAAGGCTGATGATGTTCAGCACCCCACGAAAATAACTGAAAAACTCAATCATCGAGGTTTCAGTGGCGAATTGCTCATTGACGGCATAGTTGAACTGATAATTCATGATCGGGATGACCACATTGGGGATAAAGGTCAAAAGAATGAGGATCTTTATCAGCATGGATTCCTTCATCAGCGGCAGAATATTTCGGAACTGATCCATCATCGTCGTGCGGGATTTGGTCTTTTTGGTCTTTTTATCAGAGAGCAGAAGCGTCGGGAAATGGGCGCCCATGCCTTTTACGACCACAGCACCCACCACACAGGTGGCCAGATAGGCGAACAAAAGATTGTCAAAGGACAACATCCTTACCATAAAAGGGGTTCCGAAACTTCCGAGGATCTGCCCAATGACACCACCGGCCGTGATCAGGGGAAACAGCCTTTTGGACTGCCTTGTGTTGAAAAGGTCATTGGCCAGATTCCAGAACAGGAGCGCAAGCAACACTTCATACTGGGCTTTTAACATAAAGAGGACGGGATAGATCAGATCAATGCCAAAAGGTATCAAAAAGCGGATTCCCGCCACCGACATCCCGCAAAACAAAAAAAGGTAAAACAGCAGCCGTGCCCCAGGTAGTTTGCCCATTATACCGGCCATTACGCCCATGATAAAAAATGTGGCAACGGCATTGATCATGTTGACGATGGGAAGGTATTCAACGCCGTACCGCTTTAAAAAGGCGGTCTCCGCGTAGTTGTTGAGGAGGATACCGGAACTGCGGACAAGAAAAAGAAGCGCGGCGATCCAAAGGAAGAGGCCGATTTCATCCTCATATATCTTGAGCCATTTTCCCAATACTTTTAGCATGAACGACCTTTGGCTTTCGTTTGAGTGTCTTTTGAATTCGGCCTTTAAAAAATCTTAAAAATTCCCCATGATTTTATCGTTCGGGCTCTTTATCCGGGACGCCCCATCTATCAATTTTTCTGATATCGGCTTTTTCTTCGCCCCAGACGAGTCTGAACCCGGTGGTTTGATATTTGCTGGCAGGATGAGCATAGTTTCGATTGGCAGACCGGCATGCGTGTCCATGTTTGAACCAGCTTCCACCTCGACGGACCCGCCCGATCCCTGATTCAGGGCCACGGGGGTCCGCAATATCCGTTGTGGGGTACGCGTCATACCAGTCCTGATTCCATTCCCATACATTGCCGTGCATGTCGTAGAGCCCCCATCTATTGGGCGGATAACTTTTTACCGGCGCCGGCTGATCCTTCTCCAGCCCCATTGATTTCACATGGCCCAGGCATTCTTTGGACTTTTTGCTGTTATTCCCATACATGGCCTTGCTGCAATCGATGGTATCCCCCCAGCTGAAGGCAGTGGTGCTTCCGGCTCTGGAAGCGTATTCCCACTCAGCTTCCGTGGGTAGCCGATACCCACCGCCACCGGGTCCATTTATTTCGTTTATAAAACGCTTGGCATCATGCCAGGACACCTTTGTAACCGGCATCTCTTTTGATCCTTTTCGGCGGCCAAAAAATTTTTTTCCCATAACAGACCACCACTGTCCCAGGGTCACTTCCGTTGTCTGCATATAAAAAGCCTTGGTGATCTTTACTTTATGCTGTACTTCGTTTTTATCCCGGTTCGTTTCGTCCATGGGGCTGCCCATAATGAAAGTACCGGCCGGAATTGACACAAATTCCATCCCTAAAGAATTGACAAAACTCTTTTCAGCCCCAAAAGTAGCTGGTATCCGGAAGAAGGCCGTGGTGAGGATGATAAGAATCAAAATAGATATTTTTCTTCGGTTTATTTTCGCTTTTCCCATAATCCTTCCCTTTCAACACCGTTTCTTTGGTTGACTACAAAACTAAACACTAAAATGTTCCGGACATCGGGTGACGGCCCCTAGCTGGAGATATCTTGGATCCATTTATTCAGCAGATCTCTGTCTTTTTTTGTTATGGAAGTGATTCTGAGATGATTGAGGCCTTTTTCTTTTTCCTTACATGGCTCAACGGATAGAACTTTTGCATAAATTTCCTCAAAACAGTGAGCCTCCACGCAAAAATCAAATATTAGCTTGATGTCGGTCATCGGTTCAAAGGGCGGCGTCACAGAGGCGGTGATGAAGTTTTCGTTCAAGAGGATCGTTTCTCCGGTTATCGATTCGGTTTCAATTTTTTTATCTTCCACTTTCCAACAATGAAACGGCAGGCGGATCTCGATGTTGTTTTCAGAATCTGTTGGGGGCTTGAACTCCACGTTATAAGGTGAACCGATTTCGGTGACCGGATAATATACCAGCGGTTTTTTTAATCCTTTCATCATGACGGTTTGAGGCGGAGATGCGGTCACCAGATCCTTGACAAGTTTAAATGTCGATTCCCCGATGAGAATCTGTCCACCAATGGTGTTGGATTCGATACGGGAAGCGGTATTAACGGAAGAACCGACAATACCGTACTTCATTCGCATCTCGGAACCGATGTTTCCCACAATGACTGTTCCGGTATTGATGCCGATGCCCATCTCTAACAGAGGGTATCCCTCTTTTTCGATTTCCGTGTTCAGCTCCAAAAGTGCATTTTGCATGGCAAGCCCACAGGCAACTGCTCTGGCCGGGTCGTCATTGCGTTTATCGGGTACGCCGAAGATCGTTAGGATTGCATCACCGATAAATTCATCGATCATTCCATCATATTTTAAAATGACTTTTGACATCCGTTCGAGATATTGATTCAGCAGTTGAACCATCTCCTCCGGATCTTTGGTTTCTGATAAAACGGTGAATCCGCGAAGGTCGGAAAAGAGGATCGTTACTGTTTCTCTCCGACCGCCGATTTTTTGTCCTTCCGGAGATTCAAGGATTTCCTCGACCACTTTTTTCGATAGATAACGGCCGAAGGTTTCCCTGATAAAATTAACGAGATTGAGACGTTCTTTTGACACCTCCAATATTTTTTTTAGCATTTCCGCTCGGGAATAGACGATCTCCTTAATCTCTCTTGGCGCATCAGCCGGCAATGCTATCTCGCTGGCGGTGGGGTCGTCGTCCCTGAGTCTGCGATTCGCCTCTACAATGGTTTCCAGGGGAAAGATGATTTTTTTGTTGAGAAAGATCCGGAAGGTTACCACGATAAATAAAATGATAACAACTGTGAGTAAAATGATTCTCAATGCATACCAAAAAAGGTCCCCGGGATCTGATTGGGGGTCTGTTATGGCGCGATAAATGAGTGACCCTATCAATAAAATTGTTTCAATGATCAGGATACGCCAAAAAATTCCCCGTAAAAGAACTTTTCTAACGCCCTTTGTGCCTTTATGGTTTGAATCAACCTGAAACATTTTATCCTGATCTTTGGATCAACGAAGGTTCCGGTCGATCCCTATTCTTGTCGATGCCGGTTTATATTTTATCATTACTTTTCAGATTACCCAAAGTACCATTCGGTGCCACTGTCAGAGATAAGTATATCACACCGTAATTTTCATGCCAAGAACCAAATGTCCGCATAATTTGAGTCGAATGTTCTCCCGTTCATTATATGGATTTCTGTATCTTGACACCTGGTTTCCGCTTGCTTATTTTTATTCATGGACACTTCAAAGTCATTTCATATTCTGCTTGTCAATCCACCCGTGCAAAGCCCTGCCATGGTTCCGCTGATGCCGGCTCAGGTGGCGGCTTATCTCTCCGGGTCGGGTCTGTCAATTGAGCAGTTTGATGCCAACCTCGATTTCTTTCTGAATCATTTGTTAGAACCGGTACGATTAACAAATCAATTGGATCAGATGGAGAAAAGGAAACTGACCGATCTTCACGAAATTCCAGCCAAATGGCGCCGTAAGATTGCAAATGTGAGCAGGAGCATTGAAATTTTAAAAACAAAAAAATTCTACCAGCTCGAGCATTGTCTCGCTGCGCTGAAAAACATAAACGATTTGCTCAGGATCACCTCTTTGGCGGTTCACCCTTCCCGCATTGAGTGGCGTGGTTTTTTCAATTCAACTGTAAAAACCTGGCAAGATGTTCCGTCGTTTCTTGAAAACAGGGAAACAAATCCCTTTCTATCTTTCTCCCATGATCGGCTGGCCCCGCGAATCGACCGCCTGGATCAGGGTCTTTTGATTCTGTGCGTATCTTCTCCGAACCAGCTGCTATCAGCATTAACCATGGCTCGTTTTAGCAGGAAATTTCGACCCAATCTTCATGTCGCGTTAATGGGTGATCTTCGCTTATTGGCAGGTGCAAAGGATTTTGGTGACAGTCTGCTACCTGGAACCGATCCACAGCCGTTACTCGATCTTTTGGATCGGTTCGGCGGCGCCGGGAGAGCTGGCGATGTTTCAGGCCCTGATTTCAGCGGGTTGCCTCTGGAAGATTATCTGGCTCCGGGGTTGGTGTTACCCTTCGTATTTTCGAAAACTTTCAGTGATAATACAAAGTCACCATCAGCTCTTATCACCGCCATGTTTGAACAGGGGCGATCTTTAGACGCCGAGGGTTTTTTAATCGAAGAGACGGGGCAGACCCCGGGACAGGTGGCAAAAATGATCCCGGAAATGGCCGGGAAACAGTCCCAGCTATGTATGGGTTTAAAGTGTCCTTTCAGCACCTTCCTGGATCAAAAAGAGATGACCACCATATACAAAGCCGGGGTAAGGCTGATAAAGTGGCAAGATCCAACCGGTCGACTCGAATCGATCACACGTTTACTCTCGAAGGCCTCCGGAGCCGGGATATGGAACCAGGTGGTCATGCCGGCAGAAGCGCCAAACGCTCTGACCGAAGAAATCATTCGTTTCATGGCGGTCAACCCAAACATTGTTCATTCATGGGCTGAGGAGAAACCTTCGATCTCACCCTTTCCCAGACCGGACAACCGGGTTGAAGAACCATTGACAGACTATCAGCAAATCGCTAAATTGCCCGGTCGACCGGTCTGGAGCCATTTGAACGATCCGGTATATCTGCTGTTGTACCTAAACAGATACGGCTTCAAAAGATTTTTGCGAGGACGGGTACGGGATGATGAAAATTCTGTCTATACGCTGGGACAGAATTTGGTTTACCATTTTGTTGAGCCAAAAGACCTGTTGCCCGGATATTTGGATGAAATTTGTCGTATGGTCGAAGCGGGTGGTTCGGTAGACACCAAGTGGGTGAGGTACAATCTAGAGCGGGCGTTTTTGATCGGCTATGCCGAGGAAGAGGGCTTGATTGTAGGAAATTCAAGTTTGAAGCAACCCCGGCCGGAATATGTAAAGTCGGTGAAAGAACGCTCCGGTCTTGATCTCAGTAAACACCTGGAAAGAGGGTATACCTCGGTCCGGCCGGAATATCGGGGTTTGGGAATAGGCACCAAACTCTTAGAAGGGCTGACCGCACGGATCGGCGATCGGAAGCTTTTTTCCATCATCGGTGAGGATAATATCGCAACCCAAAAGATTGCGATACGGAACCAAACCCAAAAAGTGGCTACTTTCTACAGTGAGCCTATGGGAAAAGAAATCGGTGTGTGGATACCGATCTGGATGCTTGAGGATTAGGCTTGTGCCCATCCACAGCGAGCACACATTCCGCCGGCGGACCAGGCATTAACCAAAATATAAAGAGAGGAGCTCTTTGTGAAAACTACTTTTATTTTCTCAATATGTATTTGCAGTTTGTTTCTTTTCATCAACAATAGCGATGTCCTTGCTGAAAATGAAAACGCCAAACCACTTGAAAAGTATAAGGATAAAGTAAGCTATATTATCGGAACCAATATAGCAAAATCACTAGTGAATTTCAAAGAAGAGATAGAGCTCGATATGTTGATAGATGGCATAAAAGATCAGTTCAACAAAAAGACGCTCCGGGTGGCTGAAGAAGAGGCTGAGTCCGTCATGCGCGAATTTTCGGCAAAAATGAATAAAAGGCAGAGAGAAAAAAATAAATTATTGGCAAAGGGGGCTATTGAGGTGGGAAATAAATTTCTGGAAGAAAATGGAAAGAAAAAAGGTGTAGTAACAACTGAGAGCGGTCTGCAATATTTGATTTTAGAACAGGGCGACGGACCCAATCCGGAAAGAACCGATAAGGTTAAGGTACATTATAGAGGAACCACGATAGATGGCGCTGAATTTGACAGTTCCTACAAAAGAGGAAAACCGGCGTCATTTCCTGTTAACGGTGTGATTAAGGGGTGGACTGAAGCGCTTTTACTTATGAACGTAGGTAGTAAATATAAACTCTTTATACCATCTGAGCTTGCCTATGGTCAGCGGGGTGCCGGCCCAAGTATCGGTCCAAACGCAGTTCTGATTTTTGAAGTTGAACTTCTTGGCATTGAAAAATGATCTTGACGCTGTGACCCGCAAGTAGGACCCGGTTTTGGACTTTATCTGGCGTACCCGGGATGATTGAATTTTACACGAAAGCCTTTGGGGTTTACATCGACGATTGTACCGGTCCTATCCTCTTTTTCAAAGGGCGGGGATGGAAAACTCATCGAGACCTCCTGTCCGATTGAAAACGGCTGGCTGGTTTTCACAAAGACGCCGCCACCGCCGATATTTTCGATTGAACCATAGTAAGTGCGCCTCTGAACAGTAAATTCAACGGGCCTTGAAGTTGCAAGCCGAATATATTCTCTTTTATCTTCTGTCGCCATTACAACCCTCCTTGTTTCTATTTTTTATCAATATCCGTAGGTTATTTGCTATATTGCGCTGGGTTGAATTCCATTAAAAAGTATCTTGAAAATAAAAAGCTGAACCAGAACCAAACTGTATGATACACCATTTGGAACCCGGTGTCCACCGTTCACTCTCGATTGCTACTTGAGTCATTTATTTTTCATGCTCTGTTTTCTCACTACTTTTCCAATGGTAAGTCCCTGGACGAGAACAGAGAAGACAACTACAGCGTAGGTGATCGTCAGGATGACTTCGCGCGCATATCCCGTTGGCAAAGACAATGCCAATGCCACTGAAATACCGCCCCGAAGACCCGCCCAGGTCATGATTACTATGGCGCCCGGGTTAAATCGCTGTATGGGACGTAGCAGTGTCACCTGACAACCGATGATGACAAACCGAATCATAAGTACAGCCGGTATGACAAGGAGACCGGCCAACACGGAATATCGCGGAAAAGTCAGTACCAGCACCTCAAGACCGATCAACAGGAACAACACCGCGTTTAAAATTTCATCGATCAACTCCCAGAAGAGATCGAGATGGTCACGCGTTTTCTCCGACATGGCTAACAGACGACCCTGATTACCTACAAGAAGCCCGGCCACCACGATGGCGATGGGACCGGAAACGTGGATTGCGCGGGCAAGTGCATAGCCGCCGGTTACCAGGGCAAGTGTTATCATCAACTCCACCTGATAGTTGTCGACACTCTTTATCATCCGGTAGGCTATATAACCGATGGCTGACCCCAATACAGCGCCACCCATAACCTCCTGAAAAAAAAGCATGCCGACGTAACCGGCAGAAACAGGGTGGGTTCCGAGGGCAATCTCCAGAAGGATTAAAAAGGCCACCACCCCGATGCCGTCATTAAAAAGAGATTCTCCTGCGATCTTTATTTCCAGACTCTTGGGTGCGCCGGCGGTTTTAAGGATCCCGAGGACCGCAATGGGGTCTGTCGGTGAGATAAGGGCACCGAAGAGCAGACAGTAAATGTAAGAGAGGGGAATCTTTAATACTGTCAGAATCAGCCATACAATGGTCCCCACAAAGAACATGGATAAGAGTGTACCAACCGTCGAAAGGGAACCGATAATCCATTTGCCTTCAGCAAGATCATTTATGTTGATATGAAGCGCACCGGCGAAAAGGAGGAAGCTGAGCATGCCGTGGAGCAGGGTTCGATCAAATTCAATCTGGCTCAGCACCCTTTTGGCATGTGCTTCCAAACCAAAACCGAACATACCGAGGAGGATGATTACCAGGGACAGGATAAGGGCGATCAGCATGACACCGATGGGGACAGGAAGCCCCAAAAACTTATAGTTGATATAGCTAAAGAGAGCGGTCAGTGTTACAAGAATGGCCAGCGTGTAATAGAGGTCCATTTTTTACCTAAAGCCCGGACAAACCGGGAAAGGGGGTTAACGTTTTTAAATTGTCAGGATACGATCTGCTTTTGAAATCGTGTAACCGAATTAATCTGAATATCGAGCAACTCCGCGACTCTTAGTTTGGCACGTATTCCCTTTGGCCCGCCGGCCGTTGCCGTGACTGTCCCGATGCCCAGGTCGTTTCTGATCTCGCGCATCACCGCTTCATCGGTCAAATCAAGAAGGCTTACACCCAGTCGATCTGCCACGTAATTTTTGGCTTCGGCAATTTTCATCCTACGGGTAATTTGCATCCAGGCCACCAGATCTCCGGCGGTCCGGATACCTCCCATACCTGACGCCATAATATGGGCAATCGGCATACCAAAGGGATCACCGACACCGACCTACAATCCATCCGCCTTGCCGATCTCCACCAATGCCTTCGAAGCCCTTGTCACACAGTCAATAGGGGGTTCATCGAGCATGGGGATTCCCCCGACACCCATACCGACATTGACATGGACAGGTATGTTTGCGACGGAAACTGTCTGTTTAACAAAAGTCACAGCACGGGCCAGATTCCACGGGATGGATTTGGCAGTATCGGTGTTGACGGCCGGACCATAAATGTCAACTCCCGCTGCCTCAGCCGCCTTAACCTGTTGATGGGGGTACATGCCGGCTACACGTTTTCCGTCAAATCGAATATCTCCGTGCATCCCCATAATGAATTCTCCGGAAGATCCAAATTCCACTCCCATCTCCGGAGCAGCCTGCTTTAGTGCTACCACGGCTTGTAAAGCGGCATGAAAGTCAACGTCACCCGCCGATCCGGCTGTATCGAGATTGATACCCTCACAACCGACCTCGGAAAGTTTCTTCCCAACAAAAACAATATCACGGGTCAGTTTCTCTGCCGCTGCCTCCTGTGCTTGAAAAGACGCCTTGATCTCTCCTTGATTCATCAATTCCCAAGGGTTTGGGAAAGGACCGTCCGGACGGAAATAGAGTCCCAGATTCGGCTGGGCCCCATAAAACAACGGTACTGTAGTCAACATTGAAGCGTTATAATATTCATGTGTTTCATAGTTAATGATCGGTTTTATGGGTTTGAAGCTGTAATCGCCATGACCGATGGAGGTGGTATCGGCAGCACAGGCTCGCTCATGGGTGAGAATCGCCTGTAAACGGGTCAACGGAATACCCACGCCCCCGCTATCTTGCGCAGAATAGAAGCTCATGTTACAACCATCGTCGGTTACAATCACCTCACTACCCGGCGAAACACTGACCACCCTCGATGGTTCCGCAAAAATGTCAAAGAGCTGTTCAAGATCGTCCGACGTCAATTCAGGGATACTCCCTTTTTCAGCCGCATCTTTTGTTCCCTTTAACAGATCTTCTTTGACCGCTGTTTTCGGCATGAAAACGCGTTGTCCGTCCCCCATTCGGGTTGAAATGATCTCTTTCATCGGCCTCCTCAACTTTTTTTAAACCTCTAATCGAGTCAAACTCGATTAGAGGTTATCCGTTTAACTAGAAACCCCCCGGTTGAGGCTTTTTATGCTCAATTGGGGTTAAATTCTCAATTCCTTTTCCGTTTCCTCAATAATGGATCTGAGTCTTGAAAGAACATTATCCGGGAGCGGTTCCGGCCGGTGGGTTTTAACAATGTGTCGTGCTTGGTCAGTCGCTCGCTGGTACAGATCGGTTTCGCCTCGGCTCAGCCAGTCCTCCCGGGTTCTCCGGTCTATTAGCCGGGGTTGAGATTGCGATCGCATATGTTTCAATGTACTGTCATGGCTTAAAAAGTCCCGGAAAGGTCCCACTTCTTTTATGACATCGACGGCCAAGCTCTCGTCGCTTACCGGAATTCCCTTCAGCGTATGTTTGATCATCCGTGCAAATTCATTATCCAAAACCAGTTGGCCAAAATCAAACGTGATGCCGCTTTCGAGCATCCCCAAACCATAAATCAGGTTGGCGCCTGCCAACGCTGGAATAAGGCCTGTGAGTGTTTTTTCGTGGCCGGCCTGGATGTCGGAAATTTTGCTGTCCCCCTACCCGCCGGCAACATAACTCGGCAGACTGTAGTAACGGGCCAATCGGGCCACAGCACCACTGATAATCGCACACTCCGGAGATCCCACCGCCGCTGCTGCCAGCCTTAAATCCATCGCGGTTGTCGAACTGCCGTAGATAATCGGTGCGCCTTTGGATGTTAATTGATTTAACACCACCCCGCCAAGGACTTCAGCGTTGTGCGTTACTAGTGTCCCCGCAAGGGTGACCGGAGAAGTGCCGCCTGCCAATGCCATGGATAAGATATTAACCGTCAAACCTGAGCGGGCAGCCTCCATTATAATTTCACAGCATTCGTTGATCAACTTCAGGGGACTGACCGGGCAGGTGGTAAACGATATGATAGGTCGTTCTTCGAGCCTGTCGACCCCTCCAACGATGGCAGCTCCCATGGCAACGATTTTTTTTAAGAGCATGCCGTTTCCCGGACCGAAACAGCAGTGTTTGGTCGTGTGCGAAAGGAACGCTTCTGCATTATGGAGCGGCGCAATTTCCTGGGGGACGTCGTGAGCGCTGAGCGCCTTTTCACAAATATCGACGTCACTGAGAAAGTCGACGGCTCTGGCCACATTGACAAGATCCGATTTGACCGGCGTTCTGCGCTTGCCGGTATATAGATCGACCACCTGAATACCCTCGCTGAAATTGGTGAAAAAGACTTGGTTGCCGTCGAGAATTTTGTCGTGTTTCGGGTCGCGCCCGGCCAAAACAATTTTAGAGGGTGCTGAACGAATCGATTCTTCAACCAGGCCAGGGGGAATCCTTACCACCTTTTTCTTGTTATCGATAATGCCGCCGGCGCCGCTAAACAGTTCCAGGGCGTTCGCATTTTCAACAAAAATACCTGTTTTTTCCAGAACCTCCAAAGTTGCAGCGTGGATCTTATGTAGGTCTTCGTTTGAGAAGATGTGGAGGCCCAGCCGATTATGATGCTGATATTCGGTATCGAATTTGCCGACCATGATGTCCCTCATAAAACCGTTGTTTCATATCGATATTTTTCATGCTGATCATGCATCTTAGCAAGTTAAAGTCGTTTTTTCCATAACAATTTCTATTTACCCTTTGCCTGATGAGGATACTCACTTTAAAAGAGAACCGGTTGTATTAAGGGGACAGACCCGGTTTGCAGGTCCGAGATTGCAGTTGACCCTATATGCCCGAATCGGTATATTCAAAGTCACCGGCGCGTCGCCTTCGCCCTGCGCCGAATGCGGCTCTTTCTAGAACCAAAGGTGCAAAACTTGAACGATACGTTTTATTTATTCTTTTTCAACACCAATAACAGATAACTGATAACGAATAACTTCTAATCGAGTTTTGATTCGATTAGGGTAGGAGACAACTTCACACATGAATCGATTGAAAAATTCTTCAAAATGGATTGAAGATGCTATTAAGGGTTTCATTGAAAATTCGACTGAAAATACGCTCAAGAATCAAGAAAACGATAAAGCTTTTGAAACACCTTTGATCGGATTTTCACGGGGAGACGATCCTTTATACGAGGCATTTAAAGAACACGTCGGTCCTTTTTGCATGACACCCTGGGAGATCTTCGCCATAAGCTTCAGAGAATTCAGTGTAAAACCGGAGGAGCTTACCGTCATAAGCTGGGTTCTACCACATAATAAGGCAACGAAGGCCGATAACCGAAAAGAAAAATATTATCCCTCGGAAAGATGGGCAAGAGGTCGTATTTTTGGTGAAGAGGTTAATGAAAAACTCCGCAAGTATCTACAGTCATATTTGGAGTCTGAAGGCTACAAGGCGATCGCCCCTACACTCGCTCCCCAATTTAGCATAAGAATCTCGCCAAAGCATGGGATTGCCTCTACATGGTCCGAGCGACATGCAGCATATGCATCTGGGCTTGGAACATTCGGCCTGTGCGACGGCCTGATAACATCCGTGGGAAAGGCGATGCGTGTCGGTTCGGTTGTCGCTCGAATCCAGGTTTCACCCACTCCCAGGCCCTACGCCAAACACACCGAGTACTGTCTTTATTTTACCGATGGTATCTGCGGAAAGTGTATTTCAAGATGCCCGGTGGGAGCCATCACAGAATCGGGAAAAGATAAGGCGGCTTGCTACAGACACCTTTTCCCGGTTACCAAAGATTATGTGACATCCAATTATGGTTTTGATGGATATGGATGCGGGCTCTGCCAAACCCTTGTCCCCTGCGAATCCAAAATACCAAATAGAAAAGACGGCTTATAACCTGCCACCATTTTCTTTGTCACATCCAAATAATTTATAGTTTCCCAGAATTTCACCAAAAGGAATTTAATCTATCATTTTATACAAATGTAATACTTTTAGGTTCGAAAAAGAAACCCATAATCTGATATAATCAAAATTATTAAAGAATGCTCGATTTTGGCTTTCTCGAATAGGAATCTTCGAAGAATTGCATTTTTGATCCCTCTGTATTATTCATAGCGAGGAATATAATAACAATGTTGCAGTCTTCTTGATGCGTCGCACTTGTGTAGATCTAAGAAATATTCAATATAATTTCCGGGCACAATGACACAGTTCTGTTTTTTAAAATTGCGTATCTCGTAAAGGCATTTTCAAAACTACATTCTTAAAGACCATGAATAAATATGAAAAATACTTCATAAAGACAGGCCGTTTAGGATTCCGTAAATGGCGTGAAGACGATCTCGTTATTGCCAAAAAACTTTGGGGGGATTATGAGGTTACAAAGTTTTTCGACGCACGTGATAAATTATCACAAAATGACATTCAAGAACGCCTTGCTAACGAAATAATTATTGAAAAGGAACACGGCATACAATACTGGCCAATATTTCTTTTGGAGACGAATGAGCATGTAGGCTGCTGCGGATTCAGGCCGTATGATCAGTCACAGCAGATTTATGAGATTGGCTTTCACATCCGTTCAAACCAATGGCGGCGTGGATACGCACGCGAGGCAGCGGTTGCGATCATAGATTATGCCTTCAACACGCTTAAAGTGAGCGGTCTTTTCGCTGGCCATAATCCAAAAAATGGTGCCTCGCGGCATCTTTTAGAACAGCTTGGCTTTCGTTACACCCACGACGAGTATTATCCACCCACCAACCTTAATCACCGATCTTATTTGCTGAAGGCTCACGAATACACCGGCAATAGACGGGGATAGAGAGCTAGTTATCGATCTTTTTAAAGCCGGCATATCCGCATACGTTCTAAAAGATGATCCTTTGTCCGGTCTGATTTTAGCATTCCAATCGGTAAAGGGGGGGGACCTATTTTAGCCCAATGGCGCCCACGATACTGCTCAAGCATATGGAAGAATTAGAAACAGCAACCAGGCCTGTGGATTCTTTTGATAGCTTAAGCCAACGCGAGCAAGAGGTTTTTCTGCTTCTTGCCATCAGCATCAGTCGTCGATTTAACCAAGATCGCCATCAGGAAAAACCTGATTAAAGCATAAGGGTTTTCCTGATCAATAGACTTTAAAACAAAACCACATTATTTAGTATATAGAATTGTAGTATTGCACAAGATATTGTGATCTGACAACCCCGTCGTATAGATCTTCCACCTAACTCCGAATTTTTATTTCCATTTATCTCTGTAATAACAGCTATTTACCCTGCTGAAATTTCAAAGCGCTCATTTTCCAAGAATTCCCTATAGAAAATCAGGCTTTTCCCGATTTACAACAAAGAGTAATCTCTAATATTCTGTTATTCTGTGAAATGTTGCAAGTTGCGGATTCCAAGTTGGACGTTGAATGATCGTAGAGCTCTTTGTGCAGTAAAAATCCTGGAATTGGGTATTTTTTATCAGGACCTATATTCATCAACCATTACCCAAAACGGAGTTTTCCATGAACGAAAAAATACTCATCATCGATCGTGAGTCGGATATCCGAAAAACCCTTGAAGCTCTTTTGAGAAAAGAAGGGTATCAGGTCAGGAGTGCTTCAAGAGGCAAGGAGGCGATCGATTCTTTCAAATCCGAACCATCGGACCTGGTTATTATGGATATCAGAATCCCAGGAATAGACGGTCTAGAACTCATGAAGCAAATTAAAAATTTAGACCCAGACTTAGAGATCATCGTTCTCACCGGTGCTGTGAGCATTGAAAATATCATTAAGGTATTGAGAGATGAGAGGGCCTTCGATTTCCTGCCCAAGCCTCTGCAAAACTGGAATAAACTGATCTTCACTGTAAGGGGAGCTTTAAAGAAAAGGAGATTGAACAAAAAAAGAAAGGTGTCTGAAAAAGAAATAGGAAAGTCCTATATAAAAATGGAATCTCGAATCCGCGAGCTGGCCGATGAATTGCACAAAATAACCAGGAATCGGTTTTCCGAAAAATAGATTCTTATTGTGGACGATGATCTCCAGATTCAGAAACTGCTTACCAACATGCTTTCTGAGCATCAATACGAAACAGAGGTGACCGCAGACGGGTTCGAGGCCAGCTTCAAGGTCATAGAGTTTAAGCCGGACCTTAAAGGTTCTTCAATTCAGGCTCTAATAAGGACTTTCGGTTAGAAGATAGACTATTTTTTTGTTAGGTTTAGGGGCGTATAGTGGCAATTGCTCATGTTAGTGAGGGTGAACATAATGATCCGTTATAACAAACTGATTATTTGTATGCTGATCTTTTTTGCAGGGATTTTCGGTGGACAGACTGTTATCGCCGAAGAAACCAGGCCAATCGTTGCATTCACACACTGGCCGCCGATGAAAGTAATTAAAGGTGATAGCTTTGAAGGGATCGACGCTTCCATTCTAAGAGAACTGGGAAAACGTCTCAACTTGCATTTTCGGTTCATCGAGTGTCCGTGGAAACGCTGTCTTGAGATAATAAGAGATGGACGGGCGGATTTTATATCGGGCCTTGCCAAGCAAACCGACCGAGAAAAGTATATGGTCTTTATAGAACCCCCTTACAAAGAGACATTTAGTTCAGCATTTTATGCACGAAAGGTGCTAAAGGGAAAGCCCCATCCAATTCGAAGATATGAAGATCTATATCAATCAGAAGTTGGAATGATACGAGGCGGTCTTTATTTTGACCGTTTTGATAAAGACCCGAAAATAACCAAGGTCGGGGTGACGAATGAAATTCAATTGCTCAAAATGTTAGATGTAGGCCGGTATGATATCATTATCGGAAATGACCTTAATATTGATTATTTAATCCACCGCCATGGTTTTTCCGGAAAATTTGAAAAGGCGCCGTTCAAAGTTGATAGTTTTACACCCACTTACATTGCAATATCCAAAAAATCAAAATTTATAGATGTTATTCCACGATTGGGTGTTGCTTTAAAAAATATGATTGAGTCCAAGAGAATAGAGGAAATAGAACAAACCTACATGAAAAAATTCAAGGCCAATTAATTGCCCAGAGCGACAGTGTAGACCGTTTTTACCGTGGCCTAAAGAGAGATGTGTTGAAAAGAGATTGATCGATTACTCAAACGAAAACATTGCTTAAATAGGTCAAACCATCCACACACACTGACCCCATGATTACAGGCATCAGTGAGAAAAGGAGGGATCTAAAGGATGGGCCTCATTTCACGTTTGAAACTCTTTAAAAATCAGCATCCATTGTCTTTTAGACTGTTGTTTTTTGTCATTCTTTGTAGTTCTTTTTTTACATTGCTGGCAACCGCTTCTCAGCTTTATTTTGACTACAAGAGAGATCTGAAAGTCATTCACGCAAATCTGCAATTCATCGAGGACAGTTATATTCCATCCATCTCGACAAGTCTATATTATGTCGATGATGTTCAATTGAGAATTCAGCTAAAAGGTGCAATTAAGCTGCAGGATATTGAATATGTGCAAATCAAAGAACAAAGGGACAATGAGGAATTTATGATATTTGAGGGTGATCCTAACACTACCCGTGATATTGTAAAAACATTTCCACTTCGATTTCATAAACCTTCTGGTGAAATTATCTCTGTCGGTTTTTTAACAGCAGCAGCCAGCCTGGAAGGTGTCTATAACCGTCTTTGGAATAAGGTTCTGGTTATTCTGGTAACAAACGCAATCAAAACTCTTATCGCGGCAATTTTCATCTTTCTCATTATTCAATTTTTGATCACCCGCCACCTGACTAAAATGGCGAGCTTTGCACAACAAATCGATTTGAATAAATTAGGCTTTAAATTGGAGTTAAATCGCAAAGCATCAAAATCATCTATGCCGGACGAGCTTGAGCAAGTCACCCTGGCAATAAATGATATGCAAACTCGACTGAGGAACGACATTCAGAAGCGCGAACAGCTTGTTGAGGAGCTGCGCCTGCAAAGTGAAATCATAGCCAATCTGGCCGAGGGGGTTTATCTTGGTCGAGCTGACGATGGTGTTAT